>JBIKVP010000044.1:0-16479 GCA_044356745.1 Beijerinckiaceae bacterium
TTCGTGAAGGCCATCCTTGGCTTCCTGAATACCACTTTTCCGCAAAAAGCACGATTATGGGTTGACCGCCTATCCGATAACTTCAAAATACTTCAGGCACCAACTCTTCAAATGTGAGGGGTATAGTTATCTTCTGTTCTTTTAATCTTTTTCTTAACCTGACGTATATTGGATGTCGCTTGGAACTGAACTTCTGCAAAATCCGTCACTTAACAATCCATAGCTTGTTATTCCATTGTTTACTAACAAGTGATAACTTGTTAATCTAGATAAAATTAACAAGTGATGGCTTGTATGATTGATAGATTCAAACACCTTCAACTTAAGACGCTAGATCAGCATCTGGCTGAAATCCGCGTGTGTGACCGTCCTTCTGACGGCTGGATTCGCGCGATCCGAAAATCCCTTGGCATGAGTGTGCGTCAGCTTGCCACGCGTATGGGTGTCAGCCAGCAGGCCGTATCCCAGCTTGAAGCCAAGGAACTCAGTGAAACGGTCAGCATCAAAACGCTCCGCAAGGCGGCAGAGGCACTGAATTGTCGTTTGGTTTATGCCCTCATTCCTAATGATGGGGGATTGCAAGGCATTCTGGACAAGCAGGCGCTCATGAAAGCCAAGGACATTGTTTCCGCTGTCGATCACACCATGAAGCTTGAAGCGCAGGGCGTCGGCAACTTTCAGCAGAAGATTAAGGAAACTGCCGAGGAACTGGCAAGGAACCCTAATGCTAAGCTGTGGGAGTAAGCCGTGCAATATCATTACATCGCAGGCCAGACACCGCTGGATGAAGAAGAAAAACGCGATCTCATCCCGAGCATTGTCACCCGCGAGGACTTAGACGCTTTCGAGCAGGAGAATATCTTGGAAGCCCGCAAATGGGTGATGCAGAAATCCGTACTTTCCAAGCTGGATGTGTTTTCGGAAAAGTTCCTGCTCAACCTCCACAAGCGCATGTATGGCCATGTATGGAAATGGGCTGGCACATTCCGTAAAACCAATAAAAATATCGGCGTAGATCGCATTTACATCGCCAGCGAACTGCGCCAGCTGCTTGGTGATGCTCAGTATTGGCTGGAACACAAAACTTATCCCATCAGCGACTTGGCTGTGATTTTTCACCATCGGCTTGTGAAGATTCACCTGTTCCCCAACGGTAACGGCAGGCACGCCCGAATGTGCGGGGATGTTATCGTTGCTAAATTCGGCGGAGAAAAACTGAATTGGGGTAGCAATTCAGACCTCACCAAACTGGACGAAATTCGTCAGCGTTATATTGCCGCCCTGCGTGAAGCAGACGGTGGCAATTATGAACCGCTGCTGGCATTTGCCCGATCATAAATTCCTTCTTGTCAGATGACAGGTCGTTGTTGAGGCCTTCATCCCTTTTTAGAGGTTTGAGAATTTTAACAAAGGTGCGTTTAGCCTTTGCGCTTTGCACGCATCGCATTATAATGCCCGCAAAACGTCTCAAACATAAAATCAGGACTTTTACGCATGAATACGCCGTCAAAACCGCGCACGCTTTATGACAAGATTTGGGATGATCATGTGGTGGATACGCAAGCCGATGGCACGTGTCTGATCTATATTGATCGTCATTTGGTGCATGAAGTCACCAGCCCACAGGCGTTTGAGGGATTACGCATCACAGGGCGCAGTGTCCGCGCCCCACAAAAAACACTTGCCGTCGTTGATCACAATGTCCCCACAACGGATCGCTCACACGGCATTGATGATCCTGAAAGTG
The DNA here is from genome assembly GCA_044356745.1 of Beijerinckiaceae bacterium. Classification (GTDB taxonomy): domain Bacteria; phylum Pseudomonadota; class Alphaproteobacteria; order Rhizobiales; family Beijerinckiaceae; genus JBIKVP01. The sequence goes on from JBIKVP010000044.1 coordinate 1,748, forward strand.
CGCTTCAGGTGGCGACATTAGCGCAAAACGCGCAAGAATTTAATGTTGAATATTACAATGAGCGCGATGTGCGTCAGGGAATCGTGCATGTGGTGGGGCCTGAGCAAGGCTTCACCCTGCCCGGCACAACGATTGTCTGCGGTGATAGCCACACCTCAACCCATGGCGCTTTTGGCGCTTTGGCACATGGCATCGGCACATCAGAGGTGGAGCATGTTCTCGCAACACAAACGCTGATCCAGAAAAAAGCCAAGAATATGCGCGTCATTGTTGATGGGCAGTTGCCGCATGGTGTGACGGCAAAAGATATTATCCTTGCCATTATTGGTGAAATCGGCACGGCGGGCGGCACGGGCTATGTCATTGAATATGCAGGGGAAGCAATCCGCTCTTTATCCATGGAAGGGCGGATGACCATCTGCAACATGTCCATTGAAGGGGGCGCGCGCGCAGGTCTCATCGCACCTGATGAAAAAACATATGCCTATCTTCAGAACCGCCCCAAAGCGCCCAAAGGAGACGCATGGGATCAAGCGGTGCGCTATTGGAATACGCTTCACACGGATGAAGGCGCTTATTTTGATCATGAGGTTCGCTTAGATGCAGCGAATTTACCCCCAATCGTTTCATGGGGCACGAGCCCAGAGGATGTGATTTCCGTAACGGGCGTTGTGCCCAATCCTGATGACATCACCGATGATAATCGTCGCCAATCTAAATGGCGGGCGCTTGAATACATGGGTCTCAAACCGGGCACGAAAATCACGGATATAACCCTTGATCGCGTGTTTATCGGCTCATGCACGAATGGTCGCATCGAAGATTTACGAGCAGTGGCAAAAATTGTTGCAGGTCAGCGCGTACATCCGAATGTGAGCGCGATGGTGGTTCCTGGTTCTGGACTTGTGAAGATGCAGGCGGAAGCTGAGGGCATTGATAAAATCTTGATCGCGGCAGGCTTTGAATGGCGCGAGCCGGGTTGCTCGATGTGTCTGGCAATGAATGCGGATAAGCTCAAACCGCATGAGCGCTGTGCTTCAACATCAAATCGCAATTTTGAAGGCCGCCAAGGGTTTAAGGGACGCACACACCTTGTGTCACCACAAATGGCCGCAGCAGCTGCCATTGCAGGGCACTTTATTGATGTGCGTGAATTTACTCTTGAGACATCTAAAGTGGATGCGTGATTTATGGCTGTTGCTCTGCCTGATATTAACACGCTCTATTACGGCGATAATTTAAGCATTATACGCGAGCATCTGCCTGATGAAAGCGTGGATCTGATTTATCTTGATCCACCGTTTAACTCGAATGCCTCGTATAACGTGTTGTTCAAAGATCCCACGGGTGAAACGTCACAATCGCAAATTGAGGCATTTGACGATACATGGCACTGGACGCATAGCGCCGAAGACGCTTACTGGGAAGTGCTCAAGGGTTCAAATACCGATGCTGCGCTCGTGCTCGAAACTTTTCGGCGTATGCTGGGTGAAAATGATCTCATGGCCTATCTCGCCATGATGGCTGTGCGCCTGTTAGAGCTTCACCGCGTACTCAAATCCACAGGTTCCCTCTATCTGCACTGTGATCCCACCGCCAGCCATTACCTTAAAATTCTCCTCGACGGGATTTTTGGGAAAAAGATGTTTGGCAATGAAATTATTTGGAAAAGGCAAAACGCAAAAGGTTTGGCAACTACACGTTTTCCTCGAAATCATGATGTGATCTACCGCTACACAAAATCAGAAAAGTGGACATGGAACTTAACATATACAAAACATGATCCCGCCTACTTAAAACAGTTTTATAAATTTCAAGATGAAGACGGACGTGTGTATCGACTTGCAGATTTGACAAACCCAAATAAAAATCGCCCCAATCTGACGTACGAATTCTTGGGTATTACGCGTGTATGGCGTTGGACGAGAGAGCGTATGCAAAAAGCCTATGATGATGGCCTTATCATCCAGTCAAAAGAAGGCTCAGTTCCCGCCTTGAAACGTTATCTTGATGAGCAAGAAGGCAACCCTATAGATGATGTATGGGTTGATATTCCGCCAGTTCAACCCCATTCAAAAGAAGCTCTAGGCTATCCTACGCAAAAGCCTGTTGCATTGCTCGAGCGTATTCTAGCGGCTTCCTCACATGAAGGGGATGTGGTGCTCGATCCGTTTTGTGGGTGCGGCACCACCGTTCACGCCTCGCAGAAAATGGGGCGCAACTGGATCGGGATTGATATTACCCACATCGCGGTATCGCTGATTGAGCGACGGTTGCGTGATGCGTTTCCTGATATTCGCTTTTCCACTGTTGGCGTTCCCAAAGATCTCGCCGCCGCGCGTGATCTGGCAACCCGTGATAAACACGAGTTTGAAAAGTGGGCGGTGTCACTGATTCCTGATGCGCAGCCCTATAAAGGGGGACGCAAAGGTGCTGATACAGGCATCGACGGCATTGTCTACTTACGCACGGGCAAGAATGAAACCACCAAGGCTATTATTGAGATCAAGGGGGGGGGTGTTTCGGTTGATCAGGTGCATAAACTTAAAAGCGTGATTGAACGCGAAAAGGCGTTGATGGGTATCTTTGTCACGCTCAATGCGCCGACTAAACCCATGATGAGCGAAGCGGCCAGTGCAGGCTTTATCGAGATCGATATGGGCGTGGGGAGCGCTCAATTTCCCCGTATTCAGATTGTGACCATTGAGGAATTACTTGAAGGAAAGCGCCTGTCCTTACCGATTATTGATTCAACGGCCTTTAAAAAAGCCAAGCGAGAAGCTATCATCCAGAATGAACTGGAGATTTGAGACATGTCAGTATTAGCGGCTTCTTTAAAAGAGGAGAGGTCTTCCATCCCCCAACTCATGAATGCGGTAGGAGAAAAGGCGCGCAATGCTTCAAACGCACTGCGTCTGGTGTCAACGGATCAAAAAAACACCGCTCTCAAAGCGATGGCGCAGGCATTGAGAGCGCATGAAGCATCTATTCTTGAAGCAAATCAGCACGATGTGTTGGAAGCGCGTGCAAAAGATGTCAGCCCCGCACTGATTGATCGGCTCACTTTGACATCTGCCCGTCTGGAAGCGATTGCCAAAGCGGTGGACGATATTGCCGCATTGCCTGATCCTGTCGGGCGTGTGCTGGCATCATGGCAGCGCCCAAACGGCTTGCAGTTTGAACGTATCGCGACCCCCTTGGGAGTCATTGGCGTCATTTTTGAAAGTCGCCCCAATGTCACAGCAGATGCGGGTGCACTTTGTCTTAAAGCAGGGAATGCCGCCATTTTGCGTGCCGGTTCTGATAGCTTTCGCAGCAGTCAAGCGATTGGCGCAGCGCTTCAAGCAGGCTTAAAAGCAACGGGCTTGCCTCAAGAGGCCATTCAACTCGTGCCCGTAAAGGATCGCGACGCTGTAGGCGAGATGCTTAAAGGCTTAAATGGAACAATTGATGTCATTGTACCACGTGGTGGGCGCTCACTGGTGGAACGTGTCCAGAATGAAGCACGTGTCCCCGTTTTTGCGCATTTAGAGGGCATTTGTCATGTTTATGTCCATGAGGATGCTGATTTAGAGATGGCCTTGTCCATCGTGAAAAATGCGAAATTGCGCCGTACAGGCATTTGTGGTGCAGCAGAAACATTGCTCGTTGATCAATCATGCCGCGCAACGCATCTCAAACCCCTTGTGACCATGCTGCTGGATGCTGGATGCGCCGTGCGTGGCGATGAGGCAACGCAACGTGTTGATCCGCGCGTTATTCCTGCAACCGAGCAGGATTGGCGCACGGAATATCTTGATGCCATCATCTCCGTAAAGGTGGTTGAGGATCTTGATGCTGCCATTGGGCACATCAACACCTATGGCTCGCATCACACAGATTCGATTATTACAGCACACAATGCGGTTGCGGAGCGCTTTTTGAAAGAAGTGGATTCCGCGATTGTATTGCATAACGCCTCAACCCAGTTTGCCGATGGTGGCGAATTTGGTTTTGGTGCTGAAATTGGCATTGCGACAGGGCGAATGCACGCACGCGGCCCTGTCGGTTTAGAGCAGCTCACGTCATTCAATTATCGTGTGCGCGGCAATGGGCAAACACGACCCTGATGCAATCCATGAACGTTCTTCCGCCCCACGGTGCACGCCAGCGCATTGGCTTGCTCGGGGGATCATTTCATCCTGCCCATAAAGGTCATCAGCTCATCAGCCTGATTGCATTAAAGCGCCTTAAACTTGATGCGGTATGGTGGCTTATCACTCCCGGTAATCCTCTTAAAGACACTAAGCACCTTGCGCCTTTAAAGCAGCGTATGAAACAGGCGCGACACATCGCGTCTCATCCGCGTATTCGTATCAGTGATTTTGAAGCAACCTTGAACACCCGTTACACCGTGGACACATTGCGTATCGTACGGGCACGATGCCCTGCGACACGCTTCATCTGGTTGATGGGTGCCGATAATCTGATGACATTTCATCATTGGAAGCAATGGCACACGATTGCGCATTTAATGCCTATCGCCGTGATTGATCGACCACGTTTTACGCTTAAAAGTATGCATTCGCGTGCGGCAATCGCACTTAAAAAGCACCGCGTTTCCTCCTCTGCGCTTTTTTCAAATAATCGCGCACTGCCACGCTGGACGTTCATTCACGCTCAGCGCTCAACCCTGTCATCGACAGCCCTGCGTCTACAAAAAAAAGGGATAAGCTGAAAAGCATATAAAGATATATTTATATCTTTATTGCTTTGGTTTGAGAGGTTTGCTAAAAACAACCATCGCTATAATGTATCAAAAGGATCACCCCAAATGTCTCCATCATCTGTTGCTGTGCGTGCTGATGCCGCTCAAGACTACATCGTCAAAGATATTTCTCTTGCAGAATTTGGCCGCAAAGAAATTTCTCTGGCAGAAACTGAAATGCCCGGTCTCATGGCTGTGCGTGAAGAGTTCGCAAAAGCGCAGCCATTGAAGGGCGCAAAAATTGCTGGCTCTCTTCATATGACAATTCAAACAGCCGTACTCATTGAAACGCTTAGCGCGCTGGGCGCTGATATTCGTTGGGTGTCATGTAATATTTATTCAACACAAGACCACGCAGCGGCAGCGATTGCAGCACGTGGCATTCCCGTTTTTGCCTATAAAGGCGAAACGCTTACTGAATATTGGGATTACACAGCCAAACTCTTTGATTGGCATGATGGCACAATGCCGAACATGATTTTGGATGATGGCGGGGATGCCACAATGTTCGTGCATTTGGGTCTACGCGCTGAAAAAGGTGATTCAGCATTTCTTGATCAGGCAACAACAGAAGAAGAAGAAATTTTCTTCGCACTTCTCAAGAAAAAACTCAGCGAAAAACCAAAAGGCTGGTTTGCGCAACTTGCAGCGAGCATTAAAGGCGTGTCCGAAGAGACAACGACAGGCGTTCATCGTCTTTATGTCATGGAAAAAGAAGGCAAACTGTTATTTCCTGCCATCAACGTCAATGATGCTGTGACAAAATCAAAATTCGATAATCTTTACGGCTGCCGTGAATCGCTCGTTGATGCGATCCGTCGCGGAACAGATGTGATGATGGCGGGCAAAGTGGCTTTCGTGGCTGGTTTTGGCGATGTGGGCAAGGGGTCAGCAGCGAGTTTGCGTCAAGCGGGTTGCCGTGTGATTGTGTCTGAAGTTGATCCAATCTGTGCACTTCAAGCAGCAATGGAAGGTTATGAAGTCACAACGCTTGAAGAAGCAGCACCGCGTGCGGATATTTTTGTGACAGCAACCGGTAACAAAGACGTGATTACCGTTGATCACATGCGTGCGATGAAAGATCGCGCGATTGTGTGCAATATTGGCCACTTCGATAATGAAATTCAGGTCGCAGGTCTTAAAAACTTCAAATGGAACAACGTCAAGCCGCAGGTTGATGAAATCGAATTTCCATCTGGAAAGCGCGTGATTTTGCTCTCGGAAGGACGTCTTGTAAACCTCGGTAACGCGATGGGGCATCCATCTTTCGTCATGTCAGCGTCATTCACCAATCAAACGTTGGCGCAAATTGAGCTTTGGGCAAATCATGCCAAGTATGAACGCAAAGTATATACTTTGCCTAAGCATCTTGATGAGAAAGTGGCACGTCTTCATTTAGAAAAAATTGGCGTAAAACTTACAACATTGCGTCCGGATCAGGCTGAATATATTGGCGTCACCCCGCAAGGCCCGTTCAAACCAGATCACTACCGCTATTAATTTTTAAAAAACTTATCCCCGTTGTTTTTGACGGCGCTATCATGAGCCTGCTGAGTGATAAAACATCATGGAGCAGGCTCTTTGACATCGTAAATTGAACATTCTGATGCAACAAACATTTTGCGTTTGATAACGCACAAATGCTGCACAGCACTTGCGGTTCATGGATCGGCGCTGCTAAACAGCCTGTTCTTAATCTGATCAAATGAGCACATTATGTCATCTGTTAAAACCATTACCCGTGCCCTATTATCTGTATCCGACAAGACAGGCCTTATCCCTTTCGCTCAAGCGCTTCATGAGCATGGTGTTGAGCTCGTCTCGACAGGAGGGACATGCCAAGCGCTCAAAAATGCGGGCATTCCGGTGCGTGATGTGAGTGAACTAACGCACTTTCCCGAGATGATGGATGGACGTGTAAAAACACTTCATCCCAAAGTGCATGGCGGATTGTTGGCCATTCGCGATGATCAAGCGCATCAACAGGCGATGAAGGCGCATGAGATTGTTCCCATTGACCTGCTTGTGGTCAATCTTTATCCCTTCGAAGCAACGATTGCCGCAGGTAAACCTTATGAAGCGTGCATCGAAAATATTGATATTGGTGGCCCCGCCATGATCAGGGCTGCGGCTAAAAATCATGATGATGTCGTGGTCGTTGTTGATGTCAATGATTACCAGATGTTGCTCGAAGGCTTCAGCGACGGCCAAGCGCATACCACGCTTGATCAACGTCAACGCTTTGCCCATAAAGCGTATGCACGCACAGCCAGTTATGATGCAGCGATTTCAAATTGGTTTGCTGACCAGCTCGCGGTTGCAACCCCCACCTATCGTGCCGTCGGTGGTGTATTAGCGGAAGAGATGCGCTATGGGGAAAATCCGCATCAAAAAGCGGGATTTTATCACACCGCTGAAAAACGCATTGGGGTTGCGACCGCGCGTCAAGTGCAGGGCAAACAGCTCTCCTATAACAACATCAATGACACGGATGCAGCCTTTGAGCTGGTCGCAGAGTTTGACCCGTCACGTCATGCTGCTGTTGCCATCATCAAACATGCTAATCCATGCGGTGTCGCGCAAGCGGACACATTGATGGAGGCCTATGCCTTGGCTCTTCAGTGTGATCCTGTTTCAGCGTTTGGCGGTATTATCGCAGTCAATCAAACGCTTGATGAAGACGCTGCACGTCTCATGGTCGAAATTTTCACGGAGGTAATCATCGCCCCTGATGCGACCCCTGAAGCGCAAGCACTCATTGGTGCAAAAAAGAACTTGCGCCTTCTTTTAACGGGTGGCTTACCTGACCCACGCCAAGCTGGCCTGATGCTGAAAACCGTTGCAGGCGGTTTTCTAGCGCAAAACCGTGATAATGCTGTTGTTGATGATATGACACTCAAAGTTGTCACGCAGCGTGCCCCCACGATACAAGAACTCGACGATTTAAAGTTTGCATTTCGTGTCGCCAAACATGTGAAATCAAACGCGATTGTATACGCAAAAAATGGGGCAACCGTTGGTATTGGCGCAGGGCAAATGAGCCGCGTGGATTCATCGCGTATCGCCGCATGGAAGGCGCAGGAAGCAGCAAGTGTTGCAGGTGCAACAGAAACATTCGCAAAAGGCGCAGTGGTGGCTTCTGACGCATTCTTTCCATTTGCGGATGGTTTACTGGCCGCAGCGGCAGCGGGAGCAACAGCCGTCATTCAGCCAGGCGGCTCCATGCGCGATGACGAGGTGATTAAAGCGGCTGATGAGGCTGGTCTTGCGATGGTTTTTACGGGGCATCGCCATTTTAGGCACTAAAAAATGACACGACAATACAGCATAATCTTCTTACTGATGTGCGTGCTGTTATTGGCACAAAAGGTTTATGCAGAGCCTATACCAAACCCTCACGTGCTACGTATTGGTGTTGAAAGCGCCAATCCCCCATTCAATTCACTGGATCGCAAAGGGGGAATAAAAGGATTTGAGCCTGATTTCGCGCTCGAATTATGCCGTCGCCTCACCATAACGTGTGTCTTTGAGCGTCTCACGTGGGATCGGCTTATACCAGCACTTGAGATGCGCCGCGTGGATATGTTGATCAATGCGCTTCCTATTCCTGATGAGCTGCCAGAAGGCATTGCTTATTCAACGCCCTATTATCGCACCCCCGCCGCGTTCATGATCGAGAAAAAGGGATTGCCCTTTGATCCTGTGCACGAGATGTTTAAAAACAAAACCATTGGCACGCTTGAAAAAGAGACATTTCAAGAATACCTCAAAGCCACTTTTCCTCAAGCTCAGGTGCAAATTTATGCAACGATAGAGGAAGCTTATCTTGATGCACTTAGCGAACGTATTGATATAATTTTTGCCGATCGTTTATCGCTGCAAGCTTTCGTGCGCACCACACTGGGTGCTTGTTGCCAAGTCATTGGAAAAGATCATGCGGATCCTGCGTTTTTTGGTAAAGGCTTTGGCATCGCCCTGCGCAGCAGCGATAATACACTCAAACAACGCGTGGATGACGCAATCATGGCGATGAAACGCGATGGCACACTTGAGCGCCTTGCCAAGCCTTATTTTACGTATGCTGTTCATGAATAAGCGTTTTACGCTCCAGCACATGAATGAGGCGATACGAGACAAGAAATGCGCTGATGCCAAAGAGTGCCGCGCCTAATGTGATCCCTAAATAAACCCCTTGTGCCCCCATAAGCCAAGCGCCGAAAATCGCAAAAGGTATCGTGCCAAACGTGGCACGCCCCCAGTTAAAAGCGGTTGCCTGAAACGGAAAACCGAGATTGTTAAAACACGCATTCGCCGTAAACAGCAAACCAAGCGTGAGCCACATAAAGCCGCTGATCCAGCAAAAAAAGATGATGAGTTCTGCGGTTAATCCCTGTGCTTGAAAGCCGTCACTGATCACATTGCGACTTAAAATCAGCACAACCCATGTGATACCCACATAAATACAGCTTATGAAAGCACTATCTTTCATAATCTGACGCATCCGATCAAAGCGTTTTGCACCAAAGTTCTGGCTCAATATAGGCCCTACAGCACCAGAGAGCGCAAATAAGCCACCAAAGGCCACCACCACAAGACGATCAATCACAGCGCTTGCGGCAACCGCCTGATCACCAAAGCGTGCTAGCGTCGAAGCAATAAACACATTTGCAATCGGCGTTGCCAAATTAGTCAAAATGGCAGGGCCAGCGATTGCGCTCATGCGCATCATATCCACCCGCACACGCGATATAACAGGCCACCGGATAAGATCATGAACATGTTTGACGCCATAAAAGCCAACAAGCGCAAAACTCAACCGCGATATCACCACGACAATCGCAGCACCCTCAACACCCATATTGAGACCAAAAATAAAAATCGGATCAAGGATTGCCGTAACAATACCCCCTAGTAGCGTGACCCACATCGCCCGTTTAGCATCACCCACCGCCCGTAAAATACCAGAAAAACCCATCCCCAATGCCATCAACACATTAGAGGGCAGCGTGATATATAAAAACACTTTGGCAACATCAAACGCCTGACCTTTCGCGCCAATCAAGGCAAGGAGCAAAGGCGTTGTTATAAGCAAAATGAGCGCTACAATCGCGCTGATCATAACCATGAGAAACATGCCTGACGATCCTAAACACACCGCTTCATCACGCAAGCGCGCACCCATCATACGCCCGACAAGAGCGCTCACGCCGATCATCAAACCAATATTGATGGATGTCGCAAAAAATAAAATGACCGTCGCATAGCCCACACCAGCGGTAAGAGCGCTTTGACCAAGGCGTGAAATATAAAAGAGTGATAAAAAGTCGACAAAGAAAATCGCCATTAAGCCAATAGACCCTGTCGCCGCCATAACAAGCACGTGGCGCATGATGGAGCCTGTAATAAAAACAGGATCAGTTCCAATTTTTGATGGCGCAGCGTTTGGGGCAGATTTAAAATCTGCCGATTGTCCCTCGCTCATCGCCACCCCTGCTCGCTTAAAATCACGCGTGTTTCTTCTGTTAAAGCTTTTGACTTCTTCTTTGGTTCCGACAGTGGCTCAGGAATAACAGACGCACGCCCATGCAAAAGATCAATGCCGCCCAGCAAGCCTTCTGCCTGTTGCATGACAAGCCGTGCAATATCGCGCTTGCGTACATCACTGACTTTATCGCGCGCTTCTTCCTCACTTAAACCAATGCCCTGAAGTGTGAGCTGCCCGAACATGAGCGCTGACTCAAACATCTCGCGCACCTGCACATCAACATGACGATCCATGAGCTCTAACGCATGAACCCGATCATACGCGCGGACATGTGTGCGTGCTTGTGGAAACTCATGATGGATGAGTTCGACCATGCGCGTGGCCGCCTCTTTATCATCAATGCAAATGCAGATGAGCTTAGCGCGTTCTGCCCCTGCGGCTCTCAGCACATCAAGCCGCGCCCCATCGCCATAATACACTTTAAAGCCAAAACGTGACGCACCGCGAATACGCTCAACGTTTTTATCAATTACCGTGACATCAAGCCCTTGCGCAAGCAGCACCTGATTGACAACCTGCCCAAAGCGACCAAATCCGATTACAAGTACGGAGCCAGACACACCTTCAAAATCATCATAAGCCTCGTTATTATTCTCTGAAGCTGCTTGTCGGCGTGCCGCACAAAACGCATCAAGCAAACGCGCCACTAAAGGCCCCATGAGCATGGTGAGCGCTGCCAATGCCGTGTAAAGCTGCCCTTGCGATGAACTAACAAGGCCAAGGGTGGCGGCAAGGGGGACAATCACAAAGGCGAATTCACCCGCTGGGGAAAGCAAAGCTGCACTGCGAAACGCTTGCCCCCATGGTGCACCAAACCAGCGGCACAAAAGTGCCGCAATCAAAATTTTGATGATAATCAGCGTGGGGGCAGCCAGAGCCAAAAACAGGCGATTGTCCCACACAATCGTGAGATCAAGGGACATACCCACGCTCATGAAAAACAATCCGAGCAAAATGCCGCGAAACGGCTCAATATCAGCTTCAAGCTGGTGGCGAAAATTGGATTCAGCGAGCATCACACCGGCAAGAAAAGCGCCCATTGCCATTGATAAGCCGGTTTTTTCCATCAAAAGCGCACTACCAAAAACGACGAGTAATGCCGCAGCCGTCATGACCTCGCGTGCCCCTGTCGCGGCAAGAATTTGGAAAAGCGGGTTCAAACCATAGCGCCCGATAAGAATAATCACGCCCACCGCACCAACCGCAAGTGCAACTTTAAGAAGTGTCTCCGCTGAAAAAAAGACCTGTCCATCACCCGCCACAGTGCTTGCAAGCAAGGGTGCTAACGCAAGTAAGGGCACAATCGACATATCTTGAAACAACAACACAGAAAAAGTTTGCTCACCATAAGGCGTTTGGCGATCACCACGCTCTTCAAGCAATGACAAAGCCACAGCAGTGGCAGAAAGGGCTAACGCCATCCCCACCAAAAAAGCTCCACGCATAGTCTCGCCAAGCATCATGCCAATGCTGACAAATGCAAAACCTGTAAGTATGAGTTGAAGAGCACCTAAGCCAAAAATGGCACGTCGCATCTCCCACAAACGCGACATTTTAAGTTCGATACCAATGATAAACAGCAGCAAAATAACGCCAAATTCAGCAATACCGCGCACGAGCTCAGGCTCTGTAACAATCGCAACCGCTGAAGGCCCCATAACAATACCAGCGAGCAAATAGCCAATCACAGCGCCAAGTTTCAAGCGCTTGGCGAGCGGCACAGCAAGCACAGCTGCCGCACAAAACGTCAGGATTGGAGGGATAATACTGGCATGGGACGCCGCTTCACTCATTGCTTAAAGATCATCAGGAGGGCTGGCTTGTGGTTTCAAACTGCCCTGTTTTGCGGAAGCGCCACAGATAACTGGGTACAACGGCCTCGAAAGCAGTGGGGGTGATACCAAGCCCGATCAGAGTGCGTCCCTCATCCATCGCGGATTGCGACACCACGTTATCACTTTGTAAAAGCGTGACCTGATCACGGGTAATCATCAGATCATCGGGCAACAACCCGAGCGTGATTTTATCCATGATTTCCATCATCCCCGCCTGAAGACGTGCCAATGGCCAAGGAAGAGGTGCAATAAGGCGCTTGCGCCCCGTGTAATCGCAAATATATTGAACAATCTCACGCAATGTTTTTGCTTCAGGCCCACCAAGCTCATAAATTTGTGTTTGTGCTTGCGTTTGTGCCTGAACCGATCCTTCAACACCGCGCGCAACAACCTCAGCAACGTCCCCCACGAATACAGGCTGCAAACGTGTTGTGCCGCCACCAGGAAGAGGCAGAACAGGCATCATGCGGGCAAGTGCCGCGAAACGATTAAAGAATTGATCTTCAGGGCCAAAAACAACAGACGGGCGAAGGATTGTCGCGCTCGGAAACGCTTGTCTTACACTGTCCTCGCCTTGTGCCTTGGTGCGCGCATAAAGGGAAGCCGAATCGCGATCCGCGCCAATCGCAGAGACATGGACAAGACGCGAAACGCCAAGCTGCGTCGCTACCTCGGCCACCGTTTGTGCGCCTTGCGCCTGAACCGTCTCAAATGTTTGGCGACCTGTGGGCGCGAGAATGCCAACAAGATTGACCACCGCAACTGAACCTTCCATCGCATTTTTAAGCGACTCAGGATAGCGCACATTGGCCTGCACAGCATGAATCTGGCCGACATTGCCAAGGGGTTGCAAATGAAACGCGAGATCAGGGCGACGCACCGCAACCTTCACGCGAAAACCACGTTGAGCCAGAGCACGCACCACATGGCGCCCGACAAATCCAGAGCCACCAACGACCGTAACAATATCTGAAGTCATCACCATAATATGCTTGCCCTTTATACGTCTTTATCCTGTCACGTTTAATCGTGTCTTTGGGGGCTATATCACGCTTTATGTCGCGCTTTTACCGCCCTATAATAAGCCTAGGGGGTAGCGCACCCTTTGCCAAGTGGCAAGAGGCATATGATCAGTGATAAGTGGGACAAGAGGGCAAAGATATCAGATATGATGCGTGATTAAATTGTAGCAAGCGCCTGCTCAAGATCATCCATGAGATCAAGGCCATGCTCAATCCCAACTGATAAGCGGATAAGCTGGTCATTAATGCCGCATAAACCCTTTTGATCATCCGTTAATTGGCTGTGGGTCGTGGTTGAAGGATGAACAACCATTGATGTGGTGTCACCAAAACTTGCGGCGTGTCTGAAAAGTTTAAGGTTATCAATGACCTTAAACGCTGTTGTACGATCCCCTTTTGGCATGAAAGACACAACAGCACCTGCACCATTGCGAAGATACTTCTTTGCGAGAGGATAATGCGAACTAGACTCTAGCCCAGCATAAATCACCCGTTCAACCTTTGGATGCTTTTCTAAAAAGCGTGCGATATGCATCGCGTTATCAAGATGGCGTTGCATCCGCACATGCAGTGTCTGCAATCCCATTAAAACAAGATAACTGTTAAATGGACTGATGCAACCGCCAAGGTCGCGCATCCCAATAGAACGACATGCCGCCGTAAAGGGAGCCTCTGGTGCAATGTCAGAAAAAATGACATCTCCATACTCAGGCCGAGGCTGATTAATGCGGCGGTAACGAGGATGATCCTTCCACGGAAAAAGACCTGTTTCCACAATCGCCCCGCCAATGGCATTGCCATGCCCACCCAAATACTTACTGAGTGAGTAGACAATGATATCGGCGCCATGTTTTTTAGGTGAAAGCATGTAAGGCGTTGGCATGGTATTGTCGACCATGAGAGGGATGCCATGTTGGTGCGCAACATCTGCCACCATTTTAATATCAAGGACACGACAGCTCGGATTTGCCATCGTTTCGGCAAAAATCACTTTTGTTTTGGGTGTGATAGCACTCTCAAGTTGCGTCCTGTCGTTTATATCACACCAGACAACATGCCATCCAAAGTCTTTAAATGTTTGCGTGAAAAGATTGACAGAGCCACCATAAAGATCAGGTGAGGCGATAAACTCATCGCCTGCATCCATCAGAGTTTGAAATGCAAGAACATGGGCGGCGTGCCCCGAGGATGTAACAAGAGCGCCTGTTCCCTGATCAAGGAAACAAAGCTTATATTCAAGATCAGAGTTTGTCGGGTTGCTGATGCGTGTGTAAACATGCCCGACGTTTTTTAAAGAAAACGCCTCATCCGCAAGCTGTGCGCTTTCATATTGATATGCATTTGCTGTATGGAGCGAGGGCACGACATCGCGACAGCTATCTTGAGCTGTCGCAAACCGCCTCACACAAACTGTCTCTAAAGCAATAGACAAATATCATCCTCGATTAGTTATATCTCTTTGTATACCCCTCACATTTGAAGAGTTGGTGTCTGAAGTATTTTGAAGTTATCGGATAGGCGGTCAACCCATAATCGTGCTTTTTGCGGAAAAGTGGTATTCAGGAAGCCAAGGATGGCCTTCA
>JBIKVP010000045.1:0-16289 GCA_044356745.1 Beijerinckiaceae bacterium
TCCTGAATACCACTTTTCCGCAAAAAGCACGATTATGGGTTGACCGCCTATCCGATAACTTCAAAATACTTCAGACACCAACTCTTCAAATGTGAGGGGTATAGATATTTAACGTCTGTGTAAGTTGCAGAAAACCCAATAATAACCGCATGAACGGCGGCTATCCTCATGCCTTTGGCTTTTTTCTCATCAATCGTCCATTTGAAGGTGCGGTGAGCGAAATGAATGCGAACCCCAAATTGTGAAAGTAATGGCTGCCATAAAATAGCCATTTGTTCGCCCTGCGTAATGGAATTGGTGGAAACAAATGCTACCTTTATATGCGTGCCTTGAATGTATTGCGCAGCCTTTAAATACCATGCAGTCACATAATCCAGTCTGTTGACCTTGCCAGAATTTCCCCAAACTCTCCTCATATCCTCCATTTGTGGATCGGTTCGATACTGATGACCCACAAACGGCGGATTGCCGAGAACATAATCGACATGCCCGTGTTTGAGCGCGTCATTGCGAGGCGCAGCCGAAGCAATCCAGTCTTTTTTCTGTACTGGATTGCCGCGCTCGCGTTGCTCGCTCGCAATGACAGGTGAAGATGATGTGCCGCGCACACCCTGCTCCCTCGCGGTGACGGAGGCTGAACGAATAAATTCCTTCCAATCAGTGGTGAGCGCATTACCATGATGAATGTGCGCGGATTTTTTTAAGGGTAGCCGCGTGAGGGCTTGCCCAAAGGATTCAGACAATTTCATGTTCATCTGATGATCGGTGAGCCACATCGCAGCTTCAGCGATGTGCGCGGGAAACTCTTCAATCTCGATACCGTAAAACTGGTCAACATCTACTCTGGACAGATCTTTTACATCCAGCTCTTGGTTGCTGATACGTTTGGGGTAGAGCGCTTCCAGCACGTCCAGCTCCAGTAGACGCAGCTCGCGGTAGGCCAAAATCAGAAAGTTTCCGCACCCACACGCAGGATCAAAGAATGTGAGCGTGCCCAGTTTGGTATGAAATTTTTCAAGTTGGCTTTTGCGCTGTGTGGATTTGCTATCGCGGATTTTCTCGAATTCTCCGCGCAATTCATCTAAAAACAGTGGGTGAATCGTTTTGAGAATGTTTTTCTCAGAGGTATAATGTGCGCCGCCTTTGCGCTGCTCTTCTGGCAACATCACCATTTGAAACAATGAGCCAAACAAAGCGGGGGAGACTTTGTTCCATTTAAAGCGACAACATTGCAGCAACGCTTGACGCATGGGCGCATCAAAACTGGGTGTGCGAATGAGTCCCGCGAACAACTTGCCGTTGACGTGCGGAAAAGCTGCTAAATCCTCATCCAGTATTTTCTGGCGTTTCTCTGGTGGCGTATCCAGAATTTCAAATAAATGAATGAGGTTAGAACCAAGATTGCGCCCATCATCTCGGGTGCTGTTTTCAATGTAATTTAAGAAACTATCGGGGGTAAAAATCCCTGTATCATCAGCGAACAGGCAAAACATCAACCGCACGAGCAGTTTTTCAAGATCAACACCCGTGTAACCACTCTCCTCTAATTGCGCGTGCAAATTGCCCATAAGGGTTGCCGCTTCAATATTCACCTCTGGCTGGTCTTTATATTGCTCTAAATGATAACCCGCGATAAAGCCAAAATGACGGATATTGTCAGGGAGTTCCGCGAGAGGAAAGGCGTATTCCTCATTTGTCTCTAAATCGAGCAGTTCAAAGCTTTGAAAATCAGACAGCAAAATATAGCGCGGGCGTTCATCTTCTTTGAGCGCAAGGTAATAATCTGTCGCTTGGATACGCGCTTTGTCTAATTTGCGACCTAGTGATTTTTGCTCAATCAACAGTGTGCCAGGCCAAAATAGATCGATAAACCCCGGATTTTTATTTCCAAATTTTTCGATCTTCTTTTCGTAAATGGCGACATCGCGGCGGCGTTGGCCAAACACATGGAAAAAATCATTATAGAAACTTTGTGTTTCACCCTTTTCATAATGGGCATTTTGCCACTCATCGGCAAACCGCCCCGCGCGTGCGCGTATTTCGTTCCAACTTAATGGCATGGGGCAAAAACGCTTTTCACATCAACTATCCATCTTGAGCGCCGCAATAAACGCCTCTTGCGGAATGTCGACTTTTCCGAATTGGCGCATCTTTTTCTTACCCTCTTTTTGTTTATCAAGGAGCTTGCGTTTACGCGAGGCATCACCGCCATAACATTTTGCGGTCACATCTTTGCTAAGGGCTTTGATTGTTTCACGGGCAATGACTTTTCCGCCAATCGCTGCTTGCACGGGAATTTGAAACAAGTGACGCGGGATCAAATCTTTGAGTTTCTCGCACATAGCCCGTCCACGCATTTCTGCACGTGTGCGATGCACCAGCATTGAAAGGGCATCGACTGGCTCTGCGTTGACTAAGATCGACATGCGCACGAGATCACCTTCGCGATAATCGGTGACATGATAATCGAAGGAAGCATATCCCTTTGAAATCGATTTTAAACGATCATAAAAATCAAATACGACTTCGTTGAGCGGAAGATCGTAGGTCAGCATCGCGCGTTTGCCGACATAATTGAGATCAATCTGAATACCGCGTCGATCCTGACAAAGTTTGAGAATGCCGCCCAGATACTCATCAGGGGTGAGAATGGTTGCCCTGATCCAAGGCTCTTCAATCGCTGTGATTTTCATCACGTCTGGCATATCAGCGGGATTGTGAAGTTCAATCACATCCCCATTTGTCAGCATGATCCGATAAACCACAGAAGGCGCAGTGGCAATCAGATCAAGATTAAACTCACGTGATAAACGCTCCTGAATAATCTCAAGATGCAGCAAGCCAAGGAAGCCACACCTAAAACCAAAACCAAGTGCGGCAGATGATTCCATTTCAAATGAAAAGCTTGAATCATTGAGGCGCAATTTGCCCATAGCGGCGCGCAAATCATCAAATTGAGCCGCATCAGCAGGAAACAGTCCACAGAAGACCACAGGCTGAACATCTTTAAAGCCAGGAAGCATTTCAGCACAGGGGCGCTTATCTTCAGTAATCGTATCGCCAACGCGTGTGTCTGACACTTCTTTGATTGAAGCATTGAGAAAGCCGACTTCCCCAGACCCTAATTGTTTGAGTTCAAGCATTTTGGGGCAAAATACACCCACACGATCAATCGTATAAGTGGCATTCGTGCCCATCATTTTGATGGTCATGCCTTTTTTAAGTTGCCCATCAATAATGCGCACAAGAACGACAACGCCCAAATATGCATCATACCAGCTATCAACGAGAAGCGCCTTAAGAGGTGCTGCGACATCGCCTTTTGGTGGCGGAAGACGTGTGACAATCGCCTCAAGAACCTCCTCAATGCCTAAACCCGTTTTTGCGGAAATCGGCACAGCATCTTGGGCTGAAATGCCAATAACCTCTTCAATCTGCTCTTTGACCCGATCAGGTTCGGCAGCAGGAAGATCAATTTTATTAAGCACGGGAACAATCTCATGCCCCGCATCAATCGCCTGATAAACGTTGGCCAGCGTTTGCGCTTCAACCCCTTGTGACGCATCAACCACCAGAAGGGAGCCTTCACACGCTGCCAGTGAGCGCGACACTTCATAAGCAAAATCAACGTGACCAGGTGTATCCATCAAATTGAGGATGTAAGTTTCACCATTGCGCGCTTTATAGGTGAGGCGCACCGTCTGCGCTTTAATCGTGATGCCACGCTCTTTTTCAATATCCATCGAATCGAGCACTTGCTCAGTCATCTCACGGGCAGAAAGTCCTCCAGTGGTTTGAATAAGGCGATCAGCGAGTGTTGATTTGCCGTGGTCAATGTGCGCGACAATCGAAAAATTACGGATATGGGAAATAGGATACTGTGTCATTGTTGGAAGCATGTTTCGCAAAAGTGTGGGCGGTTTTGCGCAAAACCTGCGACAAAACAAAAATCTTGCTTTAGCGATACCAGCACGCCTCACTCACGGCAAGAGCCTTCACATCACATCATCCGATCGAACAGCTCACACCCGTGCCGCCCAAACCACAATAACCATTTGGATTTTTGGCAAGATATTGCTGATGCTCATCTTCAGCAAAATAAAATGGATGTGCATCCGTGATTTCAGTCGTGATAGGTGGATAGCCTCGCGCTTTAAGATCACGCGAATATTGATCACTTGCCGCTTGTGCTTGCGCCCTCAAAGCGTCATTTTCAATATAAATGACTGAGCGATATTGCGTGCCTCTATCATTACCTTGACGCATTCCTTGAGTGGGATCATGCCCTTCAAAAAACAGCTTAAGCAAATGCGTAAAGGAAATGATGCTAGGATCGAAAACCACCAAGACAACCTCGGTATGTCCCGTCTGGCCGCTGCATACCTCCTTATAAGTGGGATTTTGCGTAAATCCTCCCGCATAGCCTACCGCCGTCACCCATACGCCGTCCTGCTTCCAGAAGAGGCGCTCTGCCCCCCAAAAGCATCCCATCCCGAGCAAGACCTGCTGACATTGCGACGGATAAGGGCCTTTGAGTGCCCGGCCTGATATAAAATGATGTATGGAGGTTGAAAGCGGCTGAGCCCTACCCTTTAAAGCAGTTATCTCATTCACAATAGGAGTTTGTGTCTTCAGAAAATTGAAAAACATGCAAACTCCTTATTGTGTCGGCACTATATTTTGGGATCAACAGCTTCTACTTTAACGGGGGATTCAGCCAGAATTGCGGCATCCTGTTCAGCTTCGTCTTGGCGCGTTTTCCATAAGGAATAAAGCACTCCACCTGCAATCAATCCAATCGTTATAGCAAGTGAAATTGCGGGGTTCATTTTGCCAACAAAGTGATTCCAGAAGATTTTTGTGCCAATGAAAATAAGCACAATGGCGAGCGCATATTTCAAATAATGGAAGCGATGTACCATGGCAGCTAGAGCAAAATAAAGCGCTCTTAAGCCCAAAATTGCCATGATATTTGCGGTGTAAACGATATAAGTGTTCGTTGTAATCGCGAAAATAGCGGGAACTGAGTCAACCGCAAAAATCAAATCCGCAATATTGATAACAACGAGAGCAAGAAATAGCGGAGTCGCAAAATAAACAAGCTTGCCGGTTTTTTCATCGGGCTGTTTGATAAAAAAGCGATGACCATGCAGCTCCTTCGTCAATCTCATACGTGATGACAAAAATTTGACAATCGGATTTTTAGACACATCTGGATCGCCCTCTTTGACGACAAGCATTTTAATGCCCGTTGCAATCAAGAATGCACCGAATAGGAAGAGTACCCATTCATATTGCTGCACAAGAGCCGCACCAACCGCGATCATAATTCCGCGTAATATTAATACTGCAATAATGCCCCACAACAAGGCACGATACTGGTAAGCCCTTGGAATTGCAAAGAAACTAAAAATGAGAGATATGACAAAGACATTGTCAATAGAGAGGGATTTCTCAATAAAAAAGCCCGTGTAATATTCCAGCGCGCGGGTAGAACCCATGTCGTACCAAATCCATCCCCCAAACATAATCGCAAAACTGATGTAAAAACCAGAGAGCCAGAGACTTTCTTTGACCCCCATTTCTTTGTCGGTTTTGTGAAGTACACCCAGATCAAAAGCGAGCAATACAAAGACAACAGTCAAGAAAATTAGCCATTTGAGCACAGGAGCACCCAGAAAATCCGCAAACAAAAATTCGACCATGTGTCAGTCCCTAACTTTTAATAACTTTTTCAATTCGATGTATGCGAAGGGCGTGATCTAAACACAAGCCCTAAAGTGGCTTCCTCATTTTTACAACTTATAATCACTGGTGTTATCCACGCTTATAGCTGATGCGGCCGCGTGGAAAATCAAGATTCATTGTGCACTTTTTGCAAACACTCTTAGACTGCAAACGATATGTTAGAGGATTTGTTGCACGATAGTGACACATTTGTCGTGAGTTTATGATGTCATTTATATCTCGCCGAACATTTTTAATTGCTGGTGCTACAACGTTGACGCTTTCTGGCTGTCGCTCGGTAGAAGGCATTGTCTTGCCCGATATAACGTTACCAGCGATTGACGGACTACGTACATGGAATGGCTGGCCCTTGCCTGGAGTGCGTTCACAAACCTTTCGCGAGTCAACTTTCACACTTCTCAACGTATGGGCGACGTGGTGTCCTTATTGCCGTGGTGAACATGGCCAACTAATGAAAATGGCTCAAGAAAATCGCTTTAAAATTGCAGGACTTGTTACGCGAGACACCCCTGATAAGGTTCGTGCCTATCTTGAGGCGGAAGGCAATCCTTACATTGCCGTGTCGATTGATACACGTCGTGAACTTCTCAAACCGCTACGCGCAAGCGGTGTTCCGCAAACTTATCTGATTGACCGAACGGGAACTGTTCTTGCTAGTATTTCAGGCGCGATGTCTGATGAAAGCGTCAAGCGTATTTTCGAGCCTGCAATTGATAAGGCAATGAAGAAAACAGTTTGACACTATTTTTTCATATATTCAAATTTAGTCAATATCTTCAACTGCTTCAGTAGTCCCATAAACTTTTGCAGCGAGAGACGCTTCCATAAACGCATCGAGTTCACCATCGAGCACATCGAACGGCGATGTTGATGTCATGCCAGTGCGCAGATCTTTGACAAGCTGATAGGGTTGGAGCACATACGATCTAATCTGATGCCCCCAGCCGATGTCTGTTTTTGAGGCTTCAACCGCGTTGGCTTTTTCTTCACGATTTTTGAGCTCAAGCTCATAAAGTCGCGCACGAAGCATTCCCCATGCGGTGGCTTTATTTTTATGCTGTGAGCGCTCATTTTGACATTGAACCACGATTCCCGTGGGATTGTGCGTGATCCGCACCGCAGAATCTGTCGTATTCACGTGCTGTCCCCCTGCCCCCGATGAGCGGTAGGTATCAATGCGGCAATCTGACTCTTTAATATCAATGGTGATGTTGTCATCAACAACAGGAAACACCCAAATTGACGCAAAGCTCGTATGCCGGCGCGCATTGGAATCAAACGGTGAAATCCTCACAAGGCGATGCACGCCCGATTCTGTTTTTGCCCATCCGTAGGCGTTATGCCCTTTGAGCAAAATCGTTGCCGATTTAATACCTGCTTCTTCGCCGTCTGAAATCTCGATCAGTTCGACTTTAAACTTCTTGCGCTCACCCCAACGCGTATACATGCGCAGTAGGATATTCGCCCAGTCCTGACTTTCCGTGCCACCCGCGCCAGAGTGAATTTCGATATACGTGTCATTCGCATCCGCTTCACCAGAGAGCAGCGACTCGATTTGTCGGCGTGCCGCTTCCTTCTCAAGAGCTTTAAGCTGATTTTCCCCCTCGCTCACCGTATCTTGATCGCCCTCCATCTCACCCAGCTCAATGAGGGTAAGCGCGTCATCAACGTCTTGTTCAAGGCGTTTGATTCCTGTGATGCTATCTTCAAGCGATGTGCGCTCGCGCATCACCTTTTGTGCGGCTTCTGCATCATTCCAGAGATCAGGATTTTCTGATTGAGCATTCAGCTCATCAAGGCGTCTTTGCGCTGTATCCCAGTCAAAGATGCCTCCTCAGCAGCCCGACAGACTGCTCGATTGAATCAACAAGTGCTTGATGTTCTGCACGCATGAATCTTCTTTCAAGATGATGACCTGTCACCCAAAATGCAGTGAAGGGTCTTTATCAGACAATAGTAATATATGATGTTCTTCATTTCGCTTAGAATAACAAGATGAGTTACACATCACTAACGATCTCAAACCTCGCCGCTAATCGCGCTTCTATGGCAGGGGTGACGCGTACCGTCAAGCAAAGCGTCCCTGCCTCATCCATCTCACGGGTGAGAACTTCCGTATTTTCATAAAGCCAGTTGAGATCCTTGCCTTGATCTGTGTCTATGTTGATGGTGTAGGTGCGTTTTGCAACAGCCAAGCGTGCTTCAATAACCGCCAGCAGTTGATCAATCCCCTCTCCCGTAAGGGCAGAGACCAACATCGGTGGATGCGCCGTTGGATTGTGATCTGACAATCCTTGTAAGCGCAAGCGATCTGCATCCTGTAAAAGATCAGCCTTATTCCACACCTCAATCACGGGTGAAAGCGGTCCTTCTGCAATCCCAAGCTCTTTAAGAATTTTTGTCACATCCTCAGATTGCGCCTCGCTATCTTCATGTGCCACATCACGCACATGAAGCAGGACATCGGCAAGCGTGACATCCTCTAATGTTGCGCGAAAGGCCGCGACAAGCTGCGTCGGCAGATCAGAAATAAAACCCACCGTGTCCGAGAGCACAACTTTTGCGCCATGAGGTAGTTTAATCGCCCGTGTTGTCGGATCAAGGGTTGCAAAAAGCATATCCTCGGCCAGAACATCGGCTTTTGTCAGGCAATTGAACAGTGTGGACTTTCCCGCATTGGTATAACCCACGAGCGCCACGACAGGATAAGGCACGCGCTCACGGTTGGCGCGATGCAAATGACGGGTTTTGACAACCTGTTTCAGATCATCCTGAATGCGTGTCATGCGCTCCTGAATAAGACGGCGATCCGTTTCAATCTGAGTTTCGCCGGGCCCTCCTAAAAAGCCAAAGCCCCCGCGCTGACGCTCAAGGTGTGTCCATGAGCGAACAAGACGGCTTTTCTGATAGGTCAGATGCGCGAGTTCAACTTGAAGTGCGCCCTCTTTGGTGCGGGCACGTCGCCCGAAAATATCAAGGATTAAGCCAGTGCGATCAATGACTTTCGCTTTCAGATCACGCTCTAAATTGCGCTGTTGTACTGGGCTAAGCGCACAATCCATAATCACAAGCGCAATCTCACACTCAAGGATTAGGGCAGCAAGTTCATCTACTTTACCTTTGCCAAGGTAAGTCGCTGGGCGAATGGTCGATAAAGGCGCAAGTTGCGATTCAACAACATTGAGTTCAATCGCCGCAGCTAATCCAACGGCTTCTTGAAGTCTTGCCTCCGGAGCACGTTGATAAAGAGAGGGCTTTTCACCACCGCGAGCGCCCCGTGATTTAACAGGATAAGGCCCGATAACAAGGGCGCGCGTTTCATGAGCACGCATTTGTTCAGGATTGAGCGAAAAGCCTGAGACAACTGTACCGCCATGAGGATGCTTTGCATCACTTGTGTCAGAAGCAGATGAAATCACGCCTATATATTACCCCTGCCCATTCTCATCACCAGCCTCAAAAAGCTGAATGGGGCCAAGAGGCATGATTGTTGAAATCGCATGTTTGTATACAAGCTGTGATGCACCATCACGGCGCAACAGCAGACAAAAGTTATCAAACCAAGTCACAACCCCTTGCAACTTCACGCCATTGACCAGAAAAACTGTGAGCGAAATTTTATTTTTGCGCACATGATTGAGAAAGGTATCTTGTAGATTTTGAGCGCGTTCTGGCGGCATGTTATATCCCCATTTTTTTATTTGCCGTATTGTGTGTCTCTTGACACCAAAAGAAAGGCATTCCCCGTTAGTATTACTTCACAGTCCTAACCTATTCAACAAACCCTGACAAGATATGAACAGAGCGCTGAGATTATGAATGCACCTATGACTTACACGCAATGCTTGCATGAGTTTATGAAACTGCACGCTGATCGTACTACATGCTGGAGTCAGTTACCTTTTTTTCAAAACGGTGATGCACATAAAATCATGTGCTTGCTTGACCAACGCGTCAGTTCCGGCGAAACAATCTTGCCTTCTCCTGTGGATATCTTCAACGCATTGATATTTACATCCCTTGAAGATGTGAAAGTTGTAATTCTAGGGCAAGATCCTTATCCCACACTGGGCGATGCGCATGGTTTAGCGTTTTCCTATTTTGGCACGCAACGCCTTCCAGCATCATTGCGTAACATTTTCAAAGAGTTGTCGAGTGATATGAATGTCAGATTTCCTCAATCTGGCAATTTGACCCCATGGGCAAAGCAGGGTGTATTGCTGCTTAATACGGCTTTAAGCGTCACAGCAAGACAAGCGGGCAGCCATTTGAAATTGGGATGGGATTCTCTTACACGCGACGTTATCACGGCTATATCAGAACAAAGGCCACATGTAGTTTTTGTTTTGTGGGGTCATAAAGCCCAAGGTTACAGTGATCTTATTAGGCCAAACCATACAATCCTTAAAGCGACTCACCCCTCACCGCTTTCCGCTTATCAGGGGTTTTTGGGCTCACGTCCCTTCAGTCAAGCTAACACCGCTTTAAGCAAACAGGGTCAAGAATTGATTGATTGGACACTGTAAATCATACGACCTTACGATTCATACGATTGTTAATCAGATCATCCACAACAGTTGGATCCGCGAGTGTCGAGGTGTCTCCCAAAGCACCAAACTCATTTTCAGCAATTTTACGCAGAATGCGCCGCATGATCTTGCCTGAACGCGTTTTTGGAAGTGCGGGAGCCCATTGAATCAGATCAGGTGAAGCAATCGGGCCAATTTCTTTACGTACAAAGTTGACAAGCTCTTTACGCAGCTCTTCAGAGGGTACAATACCTTTCATAAGGGTGACATAGGCATAGATGCCCTGCCCTTTGATATCGTGAGGATACCCAACCACAGCAGCTTCTGAGACATCAGGATGCGCCACAAGCGCACTCTCCACCTCTGCCGTACCCATACGGTGGCCGGAGACGTTGATGACGTCATCCACACGTCCTGTAATCCAGTAATAGCCATCTTGATCGCGGCGACAGCCATCACCCGTAAAGTATTTGTTTTTAT
Organism: Beijerinckiaceae bacterium; assembly: GCA_044356745.1. GTDB lineage: Bacteria > Pseudomonadota > Alphaproteobacteria > Rhizobiales > Beijerinckiaceae > JBIKVP01. Next base: position 10,758 of record JBIKVP010000045.1, read on the forward strand.
AGGTAGAAAAATACGTTTCTTCAAAGCGTTTGTGATCACCATAAACGGTGCGTGCTTGCCCTGGCCAACTTTCAATAAGCACGAGATTGCCTTCACATGCCCCTTCAAGCACGTGACCTTCCGTATCCACGATTTGAGGTTGTACGCCGAAAAATGGTTTTGTTGCTGAACCTGCTTTGAGATCTGTCGCTCCAGGGAAAGGAGCGATGAGTATCCCACCCGTTTCGGTCTGCCACCATGTATCCATAATAGGACAACGGCTTTCGCCAACGACACGATAATACCACTCCCACGCTTCTGGATTAATCGGCTCCCCCACTGAACCAAGCAGCCTTAAAGAGGAACGTGATGTGCGCTTTACTGGCTCATCTCCTGCTTGCATGAGGGAGCGAATAGCGGTGGGTGCAGTGTAAAAAATATTGACCTGATGTTTGTCTATCACATCCCAAAATCGTGAGACGGTTGGATACGTTGGAATACCTTCAAACATAAGTGATATTGCGCCGTTGGCTAGTGCGCCATAAACAATATAGCTGTGTCCTGTCACCCAACCAACATCCGCAGTGCACCAATAAACATCACCTTCATGATAATCGAACACATATTTAAACGTGAGCGCGACATGAATGAGATAGCCCGCCGTGGTATGTAAAACACCCTTGGGTTTTCCTGTTGAACCAGAGGTGTAAAGAATAAATAGCGGATCTTCTGCATTCATAGGTTCAGGTGGACAATGCTCACCAACGGTTTGGGCAACATCATGATACCATACATCGCGCTCCGCTATCATCATGATGTTTGCGCCTGTTCGCTTGACAACGATGACAGCACGCACTGCGCCATTCGTTTTATCGATAGCTGCATCAACATTGGCTTTAAGCGGTACTTTTTTACCGCCCCTCAAGCCTTCGTCGGCCGTAATGATAACATCTGATTGCGCATCAAGAATACGCCCTGCAATTGCCTCGGGAGAAAAGCCGCCAAACACAACCGAATGTACAGCACCAATGCGTGCACAGGCCAACATCGCATATGTGGCTTCTGGAATCATCGGCATATAAATCGTGACGCGATCACCCTTTTTTACACCTTGTGCTTTGAGTACATTCGCGAAACGGCATACGTGCGCGTAAAGCGCATTATATGTAATATGAGTTGCTTCGCTTGGATCATCACCCTCCCAAATCAAAGCCGTTTGATCACCACGCGTTTTGAGATGACGATCAACACAGTTGTAAGCGACATTTGTGACACCATCTTCAAACCATTTAATAGATACGCTGTCAGGCGCAAAGCTGGTGTTTTTCACAACTGTAAACGGTGTAAACCAATCGATAATCTGTGCTTGTTCACGCCAAAAAGCTTCAGGATTAGCCACTGACTGCGCATACATTTGATTGTATTTTTCAGCGTTAATTAAAGCGCGAGATTTCCATGCATCAGGTACAGAATGAATATGAACGTGTGACATCTAATGGCTCCCTGAGTCTTTTCTGTTTTGATGATCATGTCAGAAAAGCGAGCCTTGATAAAAGAAAAAATAGTTATTTTACACATCTCTTGCGTGCATTATGTGAATGCAGTTGAGCTTTTATGAAGGTGATGATGGAGAAATCTCTTGATGAGGAATGTATGGCGCAATGCGCATCATGACATCTGAGATAAAGCGGTTATCATCACCCATCACAAGCCAACGTGCACTCTTTACACATGCTTCATCAAGGGCATTGAGCCATGTCTGATCCTGCACCGTGAAATCACCTAATACATGGCCGTGCACACGCTCTTTATCACCGGGGTGACCAATACCAATACGTACCCTTCGATAATTTACACCCAAATGCGCTGTGATTGATTTAAGGCCATTGTGTCCCGCATCTCCTCCACCTGTTTTGACCCGTATTTTCCCAGCTGCCAAATCAAGCTCATCATGGAATATGATAATATTTTGGAGTGGAATTTTGTAAAAAGAAGCTGCTTCTTTCACACATTGCCCTGATAAATTCATATATGTCATGGGCTTGAGCAAAAGCCCCTTTTCACCTTCAACTGATAGAGCCGAATATTCCCCCTGAAATTTTGAACGCCAAGGCTCTGCTTTCAAACGATCAGCGAGCGCGTCTACAATACGAAATCCAACGTTATGGCGGTTTCGCGCATATTGTTTCCCAGGATTTCCAAGACCTACAAAAAGGAACATAGCAAAACGCCTAAAAGGACATATTTAATGGATATGTTGTGTGGCATATTGTTATCATAAAACCAACCCTGCCCACATTTGACACAAAAAAGGAACTTTTATGCGCGAAATCATCATTTACACAAAGTCAACCTGTCCATATTGTACAAAAGCAAAAGCGCTACTAGCGCGCAGAAATCTTTCCTTGTCCGAAATTGTGATTGAAGGGCGAGATGATTTACGCACTGAGATGATACAAAGATCAAACGGACGCACAACAGTGCCGCAGGTGTTCATTAATGGCGAACATATCGGCGGATGTGATGATCTTCACGCTTACGAAGCGAAAGGTGGGTTGGAATAAGCCCCCTTGCCGTAAAATAAAATGCGGCGTAAATGTGCGCTATGTTTGATGATATTGTTCTTCCTCCTGAGCGTCTTGATGCTATTCTTAACCGTCACCGTGAAGTGATGGATACACTTAGTGCTGCACCCGATGCGAGTGTGACTGTTGCGCTTTCTAAAGAATTATCTGACCTTGATCCTGTCGTTGAGGCCATAAAAGCTTTTCGAGTCTCATTGAATGATCTTGAAGGAATTCGCGCACTTTTAGACGATGCAGGCACCGATGCGGAGATGCGTGTCTTAGCGTCTGAAGAGTTATCTGATGCACAAGAAAATGTACGTGCACAGCTTCATGCGTTAAAGTTGATGTTACTTCCTAAAGATGCAGCAGATGACAAAAGCGCAATTTTAGAGGTGCGCGCAGGTACAGGGGGGGATGAAGCCGCACTTTTTGCGGGTGACTTATTTCGCATGTATACACGCTATGCTGATCTAAAAGGCTGGAAGACTGAGATATTGTCGGAAAGTGAAGGCACAGTCGGGGGGTATAAAGAAATTATCGCCGAAATTAAAGGCAAAGGCGTTTTCGCAAAGCTTAAATTTGAAAGTGGTGTGCACCGTGTTCAGCGCGTGCCAAATACGGAAACAAGTGGTCGTATTCACACTTCAGCAGCCACGGTGGCTGTGCTTCCTGAAGCAGAAGATGTTGATATTGATATTAATGAAGCAGATTTACGCATCGACACTATGCGTGCAGGTGGCGCCGGTGGTCAGCACGTCAATAAAACTGAATCTGCCGTACGCATTACCCATATTCCGACAAATACCGTAGTTATGGTTCAGGATGAGCGTTCGCAGCATAAGAATAAAGCGCGGGCGATGATGTTACTTCGCGCTAAATTATTTGATGCTGAGCGCACGCGTGCTGATGCCGAACGTTCTGCAGAGCGTAAAGCACAAGTTGGCTCTGGTGATCGCTCCGAGCGCATTCGCACCTATAATTTTCCACAAGGGCGCGTGTCTGATCATCGCATCAACCTTACCTTATACAAACTTGAGCAGTTTATGATAGGTCATATGGATGAATTGCTCGATGCCCTCATCACTGAGCATCAAGCAATGCTACTTGCAGCTGAAGGGGGATAAACATTTAGATATCATCCTTTTTATGCTCAAATAAATTTTGAAGAAGTAAAACAAACAAAGTTATCGCCGTTGCAGCAAGTGCGATGTGCCAAAACCCAAGTCCAACGCACAAGCCAACTGCACCTGCAGTCCAAAGTGCAGCCCCTGTTGTCACCCCCTTCACCTTTCCACCCGATTGAATGATTGCACCAGCTGCAAGAAACGCAACGCCCGCCGTCACAGCTTCAATGACACGCAAGGGATCCATTTGCGATGTATTGCTATTTAAAGATGGATGATGCAACGCTTCAATCGCCGTAATCGCAAACAAACTTGCAGCTAACGAAACAAGAATATGCGTTTTAATCCCCGCTGGCCGCTCTTTAAGTTCACGATCCAGACCAATGAGGCCGCCAAGACATGCGGCTATTGTCATACGCCCTAATATACCAATCCAAGAAAGATGCAGTTCAAAAAGTGATATTCCCAGATCATTCATATGGTTTAAGCCTCAATCAATATCATGCACTGCACTCAACAATGTTTATGTGGTGCGTTTGTTCCTGAAAATCTGACAAGCTTAATGAGACCATCAAGCCTTATAAGCGAAACCAATAAGATTGACACTGTGCTAACGTTTGACATGCTAGAGATATTGCAAATTTAAACTGATTCCATTTTTTAACTCAGGATTGAGCGCCGTATGACCGCTGTTGATTTTTCTCAATTTGTTGATGAACTTGCCCAGATTTCAGCTGAAGTTATTTTACCGTTCTTTCGTACGCAATTATGTATTCAAGATAAATCAGTTAATGGCTTTTTTGACCCTGTAACAGAGGCGGATAAAGCCGCAGAAACCGTTATGCGTCATAAAATTCGTCGCACGTTTCCCGAGCACGGTATTATCGGCGAAGAGTTTGGTGATGAGAACGCGAATGCCGAATACGTCTGGGTGCTTGATCCTATTGACGGTACTAAATCTTTTATTTGTGGGCTGCCAATGTGGGGCACGCTGATAGGCTTAACGCGCAGAGGCGTTCCCGTTCACGGATTAATGCATCAGCCGTTTACAGGTGAGCGTTTTTCCAGTGACGGAGAGATGACAACCTATCGCGGACCTGCGGGCGAACGCACACTGCGCACGAGCAATTGCACGCGTCTTGATCATGCGACAATTTCAACAACCAGTCCCTTACTGATGACTGAGAGTGAGCTACGTCAATACACCCAAGTTGAGAAACGGGTTCGTGTATCGCGCTATGGCGGAGATTGTTATTCATACTGTATGTTAGCTGCGGGGCATCTTGATCTTATTATTGAATGTGGGCTTAAGCCTCATGATGTGATTGCGCTTGTTCCAATTATTCAAGGCGCTGGAGGCGTTATCACGACGTGGCAAGGGCGCGATGCATCTGAAGGGGGACAAATTATTGCTTCCGCAACGCGGGATCTTCATCGCGCAGCGCTTGAAGTACTCAATCAAACCCCTGATTATCCATCTCTATAAGATTATGAACCACCGTCCTGTTTTTTGCGTGCCTTTTTAATGTCTCGACCTTCTTTTTGTAATTCTTTAAGTTTAGCAAGTTCATCTTCACGAGCTTTATCCAACTGATTGAGCTCCCTGTCTCGCGCCTCATCTAAAGCTTTTTGCTGTCGTGAGCGTTGAGCAGCTTCCAGTTTTTCACCTAATTCTCTGAGAGTAGCTTCTTCTTTTTCCTCTTTTGAAGGCTCTTTTTTAGCTTCAAATACATGACTTATACCCCTCGTGAGTGAAGAGTTGGCGTTATCTTTTTATTAAGGTTGTTTTGATTCCAATTTGGTATGGGTACGCTTTTAGAACCGGATCAACGGCAGGAGCTTTTGAAACGCCACCGCACCGA
>JBIKVP010000007.1:0-47916 GCA_044356745.1 Beijerinckiaceae bacterium
GGTGCGGTGGCGTTTCAAAAGCTCCTGCCGTTGATCCGGTTCTAAAAGCGTACCCATACCAAATTGGAATCAAAACAACCTTAATAAAAAGATAACGCCAACTCTTCACTCACGAGGGGTATACCATAAGACCATTGTCTATTTTTTACTAAAATCTCTATATTCATGTGGCATTTATCTTCAATTCGCGGTTTAATAAGCAAATGTTTAAATCGATTTGTGTTTATTGCGGTTCAGGAACGGGACATAGCCCTCTTTTCGCACAGGAAGCAGCCACATTGGGGCGCTTGATGGCGGAGTCGGGTGTGCGTCTAATTTATGGCGGTGGAAATGTTGGCCTCATGGGCACGATTGCACGCGCTGTTCTCAACCATGGTGGCGAAGTCACTGGGATTATTCCCCATTTCCTGCAAAAGCGTGAAGGAATGCCTGTGGATGGACAGGAAACAATCCTCGTCGATGACATGCATACGCGCAAACGTTTGATGTATGATTATGCTGACGCTTTCGTTGCTTTACCGGGAGGAATAGGCACGCTTGAAGAGTTGGTTGAACAACTCACGTGGGCACAGCTTGGACAGCATCAGAAGCCAGTGCTTTTATTGAACACACAACAATTCTGGCAACCGTTGCTTACATTGTTTGAGCACATGCGCGAAGCAGGATTTATTCGTCCGCAAACAGAAATCAGTTATCACGTGGCGCAAGCAGCACAAGATGTTCTACCAATATTAAACGCAACGCGCCGAAAACAACCCGTTGATGCTGACCTGCATGTTATCGAGCGTTTTTAAAGGGCTTGCAAACCAGCACACAACATTCTCATCAATGATTTGAAAGAGCACGTTAATCCGCTTAGGAACTTCTCGCCTGTTGGGAACGAATCAGGGCATTAACTGTACTATGGTTCATCCGCTGACATTTAAAAATACTCCCCACCTTGTGTTCATCGTCACGGAGGATTGGTTTTTCGTGTCGCATTTTTTGCCAATGGCAAAAGTAGCATTAGAGCTTGGTTTTAAAGTCAGTGTAATGACGCGTGTCCGTGAACATCGCACAGCGATTGAATCGCTTGGTATCGACGTGATTGCACTTGAAGCCAATCGCAAAAGCCTCAACCCGTTTGCAATTCTGAAAACAGTACGAATGATGCGCGAGCGGCTTGAAGATATTGATTCAGCTTACCCCCTGACACTCGTGCACTGCATTGCTTTACGCAGTATTCTCCTCGGTGGGTGGGCTGCATGTCAGGCGGGCATTGAGCGACGAATTTACGCGCTGACAGGGATGGGTTTTTTAGGCGCGCGTCATGATCGTAAAGCACGTTTGTTACGATGGGCTATTCGTCTTGTGATTAGACGACGTCTAGAGAGTGCAAAAACACGTTATTTGTTTGAAAATCCTGATGACCCTATTTTGCTGGGTCTTGATGTTGAGCGCAATCCGCAGGACAAGGCGCGGGTGGTGATTGTGGGTGGCGCGGGTGTTGACCCTGATCAGTTAACGCAGCAGCCAATTCCTCCTACGCCTCCGCTCAGAATTGCGCTTGTCGCAAGAATGCTGTGGTCCAAGGGCGTTGATATAGCGGTGCAAGCGGTCAGTCAGGCTAGGGCAGAGGGGTTGGACGTTACGCTGTCACTTTATGGCACACCTGACCCTCACAATCCAAAATCTATTCCCGAGAGCGTTCTTAATTCGTGGGGACAACGTTCTGGAATCCACTGGTATGGAGCAACCAACAATGTGCGCGCTGTTTGGGCGCAGCATCATGTTGCATGTTTGCCTTCTCGTGGCGGTGAAGGCTTGCCGCGTACGCTATTAGAGGCCGCTGCGTGCGGGCGTGCTATCATAACGACTGACGTCGCGGGATGTCGCCATTTTGTCCGTCATGGCATCGATGGCTATGTTTTGCCTGTTGATGATGTGAACGCTTTTTATGAGACGATTATGACCATAGGACGACAGCCTGATCTGATTGTGCGGATGGGTGGTGCAGCGCGCCGACGCATCTTTAGTGGCTTTACAGAGCGTGAAGTCATGCACACACTACGCCGACTTTACATGATGAGTTTTAGCGATCATACCCCTGATATCAGTTCGGCATTGCCCGCTAGCCATAATACGAGATCCCCATGACACACATTATCGCTTTTCAAGGAGAGCTCGGCGCCAATTCCCATATTGCCTGTCAGCAGGTTTATCCTGATTGGAATGTGCTGCCATGTCCGACATTTGAAGACGCATTTATTGCGGTCAATGAGGGCACTGCAACGCTTGCCATGATTCCAATTGAGAATTCAATTGCAGGGCGTGTCGCTGATATTCATCACCTTTTACCAACATCTGGACTTCATATTGTTGGCGAACATTTTCTACCAATTCGCTTTCAACTCATGGCGCCGTTTGGGGCAAGTTTAGAGACATTAACGACGGTTCACAGTCATGTGATGGGATTAGGACAGTGCCGCAGGTTTCTACGTCAGCATGGCTATAAGGCTAGCGTTGCCGCTGATACGGCAGGCTCTGCGCGCATGGTGGCGCAGTGGAATGACATTACACAAGGGGCACTCGCGCCGCGTTTGGCAGCTGAAGTTTATGACTTAAACGTGCTTGCTGAGGATGTTGAAGACGAAGCACATAACACGACACGTTTTATCTTACTCTCAACACAAGCGAAGTGGTCACCGCCAACTCAAGAAGGCCTTGTCACCAGCTTTGTATTTCGGGTTCGCAATGTTCCTGCCGCTCTTTATAAAGCTTTAGGCGGGTTTGCGACCAACAGCATCAACATGACAAAGCTTGAAAGCTATATGGTTGAAGGACAGTTTTTCGCGACACAGTTTTATGCGGAAGTTGATGGTCATCCCGATCATCCATCCCTTGCACTTGCTCTCGAAGAACTGGCTTTCTTTTCAAAAGAAATTAATATTTTGGGTGTTTTTCCTGCGCATCCGTTTCGGCTAAGTCAACGTTCGAGGATGTACGAATAAAGACATCTTTATATGTTTATGAGATGTGCATATTATCAGAATATTGGAGCACAGGTTATAATTTGCCATGAAAAATACTCCTACATCTGAGGAAGAAGATGAAACACTTCGTGAAGATGAAGACACAGACGATGCGCAACAGACACGTTACAAGCGTCGTCGCTGGGGATTATATACACCGTTTCTCCTGCTTACACTCGCTTTTATAGGCTGGTTGGCATCATGGGCATTAATACGCACCACCGTTTGGCAGGGCATGGACGACTGGTTAGCTGCTGAAGCGCGTGAAGGTCGCGTTTGGCAATGTCCAGAACGACAAATTGGCGGCTTTCCATTCCGGATTGAAATTTATTGCACTGCTCCAGAAGGCGTCATTACTTCCAACATAGGGACATGGCGAGCACGTTTAAATAAGCTGACCGTCATTGGTCAAGTGTATGGAACAGGGCATTATATCGCCGAAGCTGAAGGTCCTATCGTTGTTGCTTTTCCACAAGGGGGCACATTTGAGTTGAACTGGCGCAATGCGCAGTTATCTCTCCAGCACAATCAAAATATCCTTGTTCGTTTATCAAGTGTTATGGAAGGGGTAGCGTTACGTCTCATTCGCCCTGATGCCAATACACCTGTGATTTTGACGGCGGATCGCAGTGCACTTCACGTTCGCCCAAACCCACAATTGTTCAGTACGCAAGGGGCTTATGATCTTAATTACACCGCACACAATATAGCCAATGACGCCTTGAATGATGCATTTGGGGGCAATGATGCAATGAAGTTGACGCTTGATGCAGTTTTAAGCCAAGCGATTGCGCTTGTCACACGCTCTATGCCTGAAAGTATTGATACGTGGCGCTATTTAGGCGGTAAATTGATCATGCGCTCTGTAGACATTCAAAAGGGGGAGCGCCAAGTGTTAGCACGGGGTGAGCTTGGTCTTGATGCACAAAGACGTTTAGAGGGACGTATTGATCTATCTGCTACAGGCATTGAGCCACTGATTGCACGCCTATCTGGCAATAACCCTCGCGCGTCAGCATTAGTCGCTGGGGGTCTCGCATTACTGGGGGGGCAGCTTTCAAATAACAATCCTCAAGTATCAGCGCTAAAAAGCTTACCCCCGATTATCTTTGATAAAGGGCGCATGATGTTAGGGCCGCTTGTGTTAATGCCGCTTCCACCCTTGTTGTAAAAGATATGTTAAAGCGGCAATCCTTCCACGCGGGGCTTTAGACGCTCAAGCTGATCTTTTAATCCAGTCATCTGTGGATGAAGTGCTTCAATGCGTTTATAAACTCGGTATGCGGCCACCCATAAGTTTTTTTCCTCAAACAATTCAGCGATTTGCTTAAGAGCAATGAAATGCCGTGGCTCCAGCGCCAAAACCTGTTTAAGGTCACGCATGACCATATCATAATCACGGATGGATTTGAATAAAAGTGATCGAATCATGAGGCCTTCTGTCCAATCGGGCTGAAAGTTTATCGCGCGACTCATGATTTCAAGCGCAATATCAGGTTGTTTATGTTGAAGAAGGGCAAGTGTTGCGCGTTGTGCGAGAAGACGTGAAACCGCTTTCCCATTAGCCTCCCATGTTTTGAGAATGCGTTGTTCAATCTTGACGGCTTGTTGCTTATCAATCGCTTGTGCCAAGGCTTCAAATTCAGGCTCAAGTTGTAATGGAGGGTGAATCCTAGGTGCAGATGCACGTGTTGTCGGCATATTGTCAGATGAGGTTATTGGCGGTGGCACAGGGAGAAATGAGCTTTGCGCTGCGGTACGAACAACAAGACCTGCACTAAGGATAAGGCTCGCAACAATAATTGTACCCTGCCGTACAAAACATTTCTTAAAATAAGCGGGTAGGGGCGACATTATATCATGATGTTTTGACATGACGAGATTGTAACGGCATGTCATGAATAGACCAATATGATTATTGGCTAAAAATACATAAAACGCTGACAACACATGTTGAAAGCGTTTTATGTTTAAATTTTGAAGGATGTAAAATATCGATCAACCCTGACGCACTTTGTAGCGCTTTTGGGTTTTGTTGATAATGAATACGCGACCTTTGCGACGAATCAACTGATTATCACGGTGACGACCCATCAGAGCCTTAAGTGAATTGCGAATTTTCATGGCATACTCCTGCCTCGTTAGAGACAACGCTGATAAAATGTGAGTTTGATTAAGAACACATCCCCTTCTCTGTCAATGAAAAAATGGTTTTTATGCGCGGAAAACGCTTAGAGAATAGCCTTATTTAAAAAATGGAATGGTGGGCGCGACAGGGATCGAACTTCCAAAAGGTGAAGGCGAACCCGAGCCGTCAAAAATAAAAATCACAGGTTCGATAGAATGATAGTTTTTTTAGAAAAATGGTGGGCGCGACAGGGATCGAACCTGTGACCCCTACGATGTCAACGTAGTGCTCTCCCGCTGAGCTACGCGCCCCTTTAATGGTTCCACTGGCTATAATGATTTGTATCACTCATGGCAAGGGCTGGCGCTGAATTTATGCGTTCTAATTCAGACAAGTTTTATTCTGGCTTGAGGCGTGTGCGCAAAGATGCGGGCAAACGTGTTGGGCGTCCCCCGCTTAATGTGGCGATCTGAACCTGCGCTGTCACCAGGATATCATGGTCAACATTTTGATGAGAATTTGGGCGTAAAATACGCTGTTCAATCATTAAGGAAGCACCCCTAATCTCACTGATATGTGTTTCAATGATGAGACAATCATCCATTCGCGCCGGCGCACGAAAATCGATTGTCATGCGCCTTACGGCAAAAAAAAGGCTTTGCGTATCAGCATGAAGATCTGATTGGGCAACACCCGCAGCGCGAAGTGATTCTGTGCGTCCGCGTTCCATAAAACGCAGATAACTGGCATGATAAACCAATCCTGAGAAATCCGTGTCCTCATAATAAACGCGCAAGGGCAGATGATGAATCTGCCCTTGATAATAGCCTGTTATCGGAAAATTTGATGACACGTTTTTATTCTGGCTTAAATACCAGCCTGAATTTCGGTGATGGCTTTTGCCATAAGTTCATCCATGGTGCGGCGAATTTGATGCTCGGATTGTTCAATGCCAGCCTGATCAAAATCCGCTTTAACTTTACGCAAAACGTCATCGTCACCCGCTTCTTCAAAATCAGCCATAACAACGCTTTTGGCATAACTTTCTGCATCTGCACCCGTTTTGCCAAGCTTTTCAGCTGCCCACATGCCAAGATGCTTATTACGACGCGCATTGGCTTTAAATTTTAACTCTTCATCGTGTGCGAATTTTTTCTCAAAAGCATCTTCGCGTTTATCAAACGTTGTCATGGGGGTTATCTCCTTTATCTGTGTCTATCCATAACGAGATATAGGGCATCAAGCAAGATGAGGAAGGTGATGCTCTTCATTTGTTACACATGATATGAGCGATCAAATGATTTTTTAAATGAGAGTATATTGCTCAATTTAAGAGGAACGTTTTCTGGCAATAAAAGTCTTAAGATGGGAGAGTGTGTAACTTGCACTTTGCCCTACATTAAATATCAGAACGATACCGCCATAAACCACGATTCCTGTGACAATCATGATGGGTAAAAGAATTAGTGGATGCCAATCAAGCGCACGCAATGGCAGTAGGCACAAAACCATAACGAGCCCTGCCAAGCAAGCTGCGAAAATATCGCGCAGTCGCGGCCAGCTCTCCGCATGTCGATAAGCAACAACACCACTGATGAATGCGATAACGACCATGCTCAAAGTTTGTAATGATGCCAATGCAAGGCTTGATGCGGGATAGACAAGTGTGAGTATTAATAATCCCACAAGGTTAACGGCCAACCCAGTTAACGCCACAAGACTCACCATCATGGTGCGATGTCTAATCTGAAAAACAGGACTAAAACCATATTGCACAAGGCATAGCAAAAATAATGACGGAGCAAGAACAGTCCCATAATTCACAAACGCATTGATAAATGCAGCAGGAACAAAAACTTCTGCGAAAACTGGCAATACAACCGCGTATCCAAGACAGGCAGGAAAGATAAGCATTAAAATAATCAGAATATTATGGGCGACTTGCGCTTGTCCTGCCTGAAAACCTTCAAGGCTTTCTCTGCGTACAGCACGTTGAAATAAAAGCATATCCATTGACGAGCCAAGTGCAGCAAAAAGCCGGAACCCCACATCTGAAGCAAGCGCAAAAAAACCTGCTTCTGCTAAACCAAAATAAACGCCAATCACACTGCGATTTACAAAGGGGATCAACTGATAAATGCCATGAGCAACAACAAGGTGAGACCCATAAGCAAAATATTGTTTAGCAAGCGGCGCATTAAAAAGATTCCAGCGCGCTTCAGGATCGCTCAATACGCGGTGAACACTCAGTAATGTGACCGCCATACTAATCACGTAGCCAGCGAGAACAATCGTGACGTCTTTGAAATACCAAGCGCCAAGCACCATGAGAACGAGCGAAAGCGCGTTTTTAATGAGGATCAGTTTTGCATAAGGGCGGTCCAGAAAACGCGAGCGTGTTAAAGCGGTGCGATAATCATAGAGGCTGATGGTAATCGCTGACACGGATGTCATGATAACAACAGATGTTGCAAGCCCAAGCTCCATGCCAGAAAGCACTAAAACACCCGTTATAATGATGACAAGTAATGAGCCCGCTGCTTGCAACACGTCAAGCGTTGCTCGCACTTCCGGAGCATTTAAACGCGTATTTTCAGAGTAAAAACGCGTAGCACTCAATCGGATCCAATCGAGTAAAATCACATTGGTGACAACTGCTGCCGAAAACGCGATGGCGTAAACACCAAATCCTTCTGGCCCTAGAAATTTAGCAAGAACAAGAGATAAAACGAAATTCATTGCAGCGTTGATGAGAAAGAGCACGATAATTAGCATGATTGTACCCGTTCAGACTGCATGAAAGTGTGTTCTTCGCACGTGTATTAAAATGAACGTTCAAATCGGAGCGTGCCGTTTGATCCAGTCAGTACAAGTGCGCCCTCAACTAAGTCCCATTTTTGTGTTGTACGAAGCGCAACGAGAAACGCTTTTTCCAAATCCATCAGATTTTTGTCACACGCCTTTTTTGTGAGTGCAATGGGTCCCACCGAGAAACCAAACCCCCGCAAAGGATAAGCTGTTGCTGAGTACGCATTGCAACCACCAAAACCTTTAGCACGGAAATTTTCGTCTAAAATAAATGTTGGGCGTTCACTGCCAAAACTTTTATTTTGAAATGATGACAAAATCCACGAGGTTTTCGTTGGAAAAGGCTTATCTTCTTTGGGAGCCTCTTGCGCAGATTTAGAAGCGCCTGTCTTATTTTTGGCATTCGCTTTGTCCTGAGGCTCTGGGATCGGAACGGGGCGCGAGACAACCTGTTCAGGACTGATTTCGTTTGTGTCAGTTTTTGCAAAAGGATTGAGATTGTTTAAACTGCCGCACGCGGGCAAAGCAAGCAGCAATCCCGAAATAAGCACACATTGGCACAAGCGTGAGCGGTGTAAAAGACGTGACATGACAACCTCAAACAATCAGCGATTCAGGGCAATAATGACGCACCATAAGGTTCACGGATGCAGGATGCAACACGGGTGCTTGTGTCATCCCCGATATGTTGCTCAATAAACCTATCAGCTCATGCAGATCAGGTACGAAGTTACAGCCTCATGTAAATAAGCAACGACAAAGATGCGATGATGTAGAAAATGTTAAAAAAACCCGCTAATCGCTTTATTGTCAGAGGCACTGGTATTTTTTCAAAAGCTGGCCGATCACTGAGGTTGCCTACACCGGCTATTTTTGTGTAAAGAATGGTAATTGATATGTAGAAGAACACGTACAACAAACTCATAAGCATTAAAATGGTATGTGATGCCGTAAACAATATATATATATTGGTTAAAAACCAAAGAGCTTCAATCAAAGTTGTCGTTGAGTGCAGGGCATTAACATAAACATATTCTTTTATAAGACTGGTTTCAATAAGACCCATAATGCCAATCAAAAGAGCACAGATTAAAAATATTGTTGGCTCAAACACAATCGATCTCCGTTATGCGGCTTGCACTTGGGTCTTCATGGAGCTATAAAACGTCTCGCCTTCTTTGGCCATTTTAAGCAGCAATCGGCTGGGTTTAAAGCGTTTGCCGCACATCTTCTCAAGCTTTTTACATAAAGCCACAAAATCAGGCGCGCCGATGCCGTCAATGTATGAGAGCGGGCCACCCGTGTAAGGCGCAAAGCCAAAGCCTAAAATGCCGCCCACATCCCCTTCACGCGGATCGGTGAGGACTTTTTCTTCGACAATACGCGCCGTCTCAAGCGCCATCATCACCAGCAAACGCTGTTTAAGCACGTTCATGTCGACCGCTTCAGGCGCAAGTTGCACGGGTTGCAGGTCTTTAAGGCCAGACCATAAATGCTTTTGCCCGTTTTCAGGGTACTCATAAAAGCCCTTGCCGTTTTTGCGCCCCAAACGGCCATGCGTTTCAACCATCGTCACGAGCAATTTCTCTTGCACAGGATCAACTGAATCAGGATCATAGACTTTGCTCGCTCTGAGAATTTTGAGAGCCAGATCAACCGCCACTTCATCATTAAGCGAAAGAGGGCCTACGGGCATTCCCGCCTGTTTTCCCGCAGCTTCAATTATGGCGGGGGGAATGCCCTCCATGAGCATCAAATGCCCTTCGCGGATGTATGTGCCTACGACACGGGATGTGTAAAAGCCTGGAGAATCGTTGACCACAATCGGTGTTTTTTTGATCGCTTTGACATAATCCAGTGCCACGCTAAGCGCTTTTTTACCCGTCTTTTTGCCCTTGATAATTTCGACCAGCATCATTTTTTCAACAGGCGAGAAGAAGTGAATACCGATAAATTGCGCAGGGCGCTGTGAGTGTGTCGCAAGCGATGTGATGGGAATGGTGGAGGTATTCGAGCCAAAAATCGCTTTAGGACTGATCACCGCTTCCACTTTTTTGATCACCTCGGCTTTGATTTTAGGGTCTTCAAACACTGCTTCGACGATCAGATCACAGCTTTTGAGCAGAGCATAATCGCTGGTGGGGGTAATGCGCGCAAGCAGCGCGTCACGATCCGCAGTTTTGGCGCGTCCCTTCATGATCTGATCCGTGACCAGTTTGTGAGAATGCGCTTTACCCTTTTCCGCTCCCTCTAGCGTTTGATCGAGCAATACCACTTCAATGCCTGCGTTAGCCGTGACATAGGCCACACTCGCGCCCATGAAGCCAGCGCCAAGTATCCCCACGCGCTTGATTTTTGCAGGGGGCATGTCCGCAGGGCGACGCGCCCCTTTGTTTAACTCCTGCATTGATACAAAGAGCGAGCGGATCATCGCAATGGCTTCTTTGGAGTGCAGAATGTTCGCAAAATAACGGCTTTCAACCCGTAGTCCTAAATCCATCGGCAGCTGCAAGCCTTCATACACACTTTGTAAAATCGCTTTAGCAGCGGGGTAGTTGCCTTGCGTCTCGCGCCTGTAAATCGCATTCGCAGGCGGCCAAATCTGCATTCCTTGCGCGGAATAGACTTTATTTGAGGGTAAGCGAAAATCGAGCTTATCCCACGGCGCAACCCCGCTTCCACCGTTTTTGATCCACGTTTTGGCATTCTCAACCATCTGATCTTTATGAGCAACCGCGTGAACCAGACCCATTTTGAGCGCCGCTTGTGGGCGAATATGCTCGCCCTTGAACATCATTTGCAGGGCATCACCCGTTGGCATAAGACGTGCGACGCGCTGCGTCCCCCCCGCTCCTGGAAACAGTCCCACCTTCACTTCAGGCAAACCGACACGGGTTTTATCGTCATCCGCCAGAACGCGATAATGACATGCAAGCGCCAGTTCAAACGCGCCACCTAAACACACACCGTGTACCGCGACCGCAAAGGGTTTACCGCAGGTCTCAAGGCGTCGATAAAGCATAGAAAGCTTACGCGATTCCTCAAAAAACAGCGGCATTGCGTCCTTTTCTCCCTTTTTTTGTACCATCATCGTATAAAATGCGCCCAAATCTTTGAGCATAGTCAGATCAGCGCCACCCGAAAACGCATCCTTTCCCGATGTGATCACGCACCCCTTGATCGCTACATCCCCTGCAACATGCTCAATGATAGTGCTTAATTCATCCATCACCTCCATCGTGATGATATTCATTGAGCGCTCAGGCATATCCCATGTGAGTAGGGCTATGCCGTCACTATCAATATCAAATTTAAAGAAGGAGAGTTTCATGTTGGACTCCTGATGTACTGCACGTCATGCCCGCGCTTGTCGCGGGTATCCACGTCTTAGACCACATTAAAGTCGTGGATGGCCGGATCAAGTCCGGCCATGACGACCGAGAAAATCAAACCCGCTCAATGATCATCGCAACACCCATACCTACCGCAACGCATAGGGTGATAAGGGCAACGGATTTTCCCGTGCGCTCCAGTTCATCAAGCGCCGTTCCTAAAATCATTGCCCCCGTTGCGCCGAGCGGATGCCCCATGGCAATCGCCCCGCCATTCACATTCACGCGGGTTTCATCCAGATTGAACGCCTGTAAAAACCGCAACACCACCGATGAAAAAGCCTCATTAATTTCAATCACATCAATATCAGACAGGTTCATTTTTGCCTTTTTAAGCACCAGTTGTGTAACATCAACTGGTCCTGTGAGCATAAGCGCTAAGTCAGACCCTATCGTGGCGAAGGCGCGGATACGCGCGCGGGGTTTAAGTCCTAAAGCACGTCCCGCCGCTTTTGAGCCAATGAGCACGGCAGCTGCCCCATCGACAATTCCTGACGAATTACCCGCATGATGGATGTGATTGATTTTTTCCACATCAGGATGCGCATATGTGGCGACGGCATCAAAACCACCCATTTCCCCCATTTGAACAAAGGAAGGCTTAAGACCTGCGAGTGTGGCAACCGTTGTGTCAGGGCGAATGGTCTCGTCCTTGTCTAAAATTGTCATTCCGTTAATGTCGGTGACAGGAATAACAGATTTTAAAAATCGCCCTTCTTTCCAAGCTGCTGCTGCGCGTTGATGCGAGAGTGCCGCATACGCATCAACATTTTCACGAGAAAAGCCATATTTTGTGGCAATCAAATCAGCGGCAATGCCTTGAGGCATGAAATAAGTGTCAATCGCTACTGAAGGGTCACATCCGATGCCAAAGCCTGATGCACCCATGCCAACGCGGCTCATAGACTCAACACCGCCTGCAACAATCAAATCTTTCATGCCAGCAATAATCTGACCAGCGCCTAAACTGACAGCATCTAAACCCGAAGCGCAAAAGCGATTGACCTGAACACCCGGTACAGTGTGGCCATATCCTGCGTTGAGCGCGACCGTACGCGCAATATCAGCACCTGCCTCGCCCACAGGATCAACGCAACCCATAATCACATCATCAATATGATTTTCAGGCAGATAATTACGCGCTTTAAGGGCTTTAAGCGGCGTCGTTCCAAGCGCTATGGCGGTAACTTCGTGCAATGCGCCATCAACTTTGCCCTTGCCGCGTGGCGTTCTGACATGATCAAAAATATAGGCTTCAGGCATGATTGTTCTCTCAAAATATTTATTCTATGCGACCTAAAACATCTCATCTGGCAGCGCCATAACCGTATCTGACCCTGCGGTGATGCGGGCAAGGCGCGTCATTGTTTCGGGCAAGATGCGCTCCATAAAAAATGTCGCTGTCACAAGCCGTGTTTTAATACGAGCCACATCATCAAACGTACTGTCTTCAAGTTTATGGTGTGTCGCTTCAACGACTTTGCAATGCATATACCCCAGCGCCACCAGCCCTAAAAGATGCATGTAATCATAAGCGCCTGCACCCGCGTGATCAGGCTTAGCAAGCGCGTTTTGCATAAACCAGAGCGTTGCTTTTTGCAGGTGATCAAACGATTGTTTCAAAGGCGCAGTGTATGGTGTGAGCGCGGCATTTGATGAGTGTTGCTGGATATAACCTGACACTTCCGCAAAAAATGCGCTGATTGCACGCCCCCCATCACGCCCAAGTTTGCGCCCCACCAAGTCCATCGCCTGAATGCCATTTGCACCTTCATAAATCATCGCAATGCGTGCATCACGCACGAATTGTTCCATGCCCCATTCTGCGATGTAACCATGTCCGCCATAAACTTGTTGTGCCAAGACCGCATTCTCAAAACCGCGATCTGTGAGTACACCTTTAAGAACAGGTGTGAGTAAGCCAATCATGTCTTCAGCAGCTTGCTTGGCCTTTTCATCTGTAGAGCGATGCGCAATATCCGATTTCAGCGCTGTCCAGATAACAAGGGCACGTGCCGCCTCATTAAAGGAACGGATTGTAAGTAACATACGGCGCACATCAGGATGCACCATCAACGGATCAGCGGATTTTTCAGGGTGTTTAGCGCCCGTGAGCGCACGCCCTTGGAGCCGCTCTTTGGCATAGCTCAGCGCATTCTGATACGCGACTTCGGAAAGCGCTAATCCCTGAATGGCGACACCAAGGCGCGCTTCATTCATCATGACAAACATCGCACTAAGGCCGCGATGAGCTTCACCCACGAGCCAGCCCGTCGCGTTATCATAATTCATGACGCACGTCGCATTGCCGTGAATACCCATTTTGTGCTCAATCGAGCCGCAACTTACGCCATTACGCGCACTCAGTGAGCTGTCCGCATTGATCAAAATTTTAGGCACGACAAAAAGAGAGATCCCTTTCGTGCCTTGTGGTGCGCCTTCAATGCGTGCCAGCACAAGATGGATAATGTTTTCCGTCAAATCATGCTCACCTGCCGAGATAAAAATCTTGGAGCCTGTGAGCGTGTAAGAACCATCGGCTTGAGGAATGGCTTTGGTTTTGATCAACCCTAAGTCCGTGCCACAATGGGCTTCAGTGAGGTTCATGGTTCCAGACCATTTCCCCTCAACCATTTTGGGAATAAAAGTTTGTTTTTGTTCCTCTGTCCCATGCACCAGAAGCGCCGCAACCGCACCCATCGTCAAAAGTGGATACATGGAGAGGGAAATATTGGCGCTGGTGGCAAATTCATTTACAACCGTGCCGAGCGTATAAGGCAGACCTTGTCCGCCATATTCAGGCGGTACAGAAAGACCGATCCAGCCCCCTTGCACATAAGCATCGTGCGCCGCTTTAAAGCCTTTGGGGGGGGTAACAGAACCATCAGGATGGCGGGTGCAACCTTGTTGATCCCCTGATAAATTCAGAGGCGCCATTTCTTCTTCGCACAAACGTGCAGCTTCTCCTAAAATAGCATCAACCATATCAGGGGTGGCATCTGAAAAGCCTTGCAGATCACTTAAAGCACTGAGCGGAAAAACGTCTTTCAACAGAAAGGCCACGTCTTCAATTGGTGCTTTGTAATGCGGCATAAAGGCTTCTCCCTTGAAGAGTGAGTGGATAGCTTACGCACAAAACTTTTACGATTCTCTAGCGAATTTTGACGGCTTTTATCTGTATCAAAATAAGAGAACGAATCGCTAAAATATCATTGTCATGAGATTGCGCCTCTCTTAGGGCGGATGCAAGTATCATTGGACTAAAAAGCCCATGCTATGGTGAGTGTGTGCTGTATGCGGATTCAATCGTCACGAGATGAAGATGATCATTAAAACAAATGAATAACTTGTTTTAAGTTGTTATTATCATACCGCTTCTACAATCAGTGTTGCCCCATCAATGCGGGTGACTTTAACCTGAGCGCCTGCAGGTTGATCTACACCTGTCGCACGCCAAACAGTATCATCAATCTTAATTTGACCATGACCGTTTTGGATTGGCTCATGAAGTGTAAAGGTGCGACCAATGATTGATGCGCCCCGTTGATTGATTGTGGCTGCATCAGGGGAGGATTGCAGTGAATGATTAACACCCATGATTTTGCGTCCCGCAATCACCGCGCAAACCGCGAGGATGGCAAAGACAAGAAGCGACGCTTGCCATTCAAGATTGAGTGCTCCGTCAATAACCCCCGTGACGATAGCAGCAAGACCAATCCAGATAAAAAATGCTCCGGGTACGAGCATTTCTAAGCCCATGAGCATTAACCCTAAAACCACCCATGCCCATGGCCCCAAACTATTCATCCACTCCAAAATCATCGTTGATCCCTTTATGATAACCGCTCTTGGAGAGATGATACACGTGAGACCCTAAAAGAGTGTATCTCACGTGTTTGCCTCAATTCACGCAATTAAGCGCGAGGTAAGCCACTTGAGGGCACTGCAGCTTTTTTCACAGCAGTAGCTCCATCGCCGCCCCCAAAAACTGAACGAGTGAGTTCAGCAATACCGCCCACAGATCCTGCTAACGATGCTGCTTCGATGGGAAGGAAAATCACCTTCTGATTGTTGGAGGTTGCCATTGCCTTGAGTGCGCCTACATATTTTTCAGCGACAAGATAATTGACCGCCTGCATATTTCCTTCACTGATAGCTTGAGAGACCATTTGTGTGGCTTTCGCTTCTGCTTCCGCTTGACGCTCACGCGCTTCAGCATCACGGAAAGCGGCTTCTTTGCGCCCTTCCGCTTCCAGAATTTGCGATTGCTTTTCACCTTCAGCACGCAAAATTTCCGCTTGGCGCGCGCCTTCCGCTTCCAGAATAGACGCACGCTTTTCACGCTCGGCCTTCATCTGACGCGCCATCGCATCGGCCAGATCACGGGGAGGAAGAATATCGCGAATTTCAATGCGGGTGACTTTCACGCCCCAAGGTGAAGCCGCCGCATCCACCACTTTAAGCAGCTTATCGTTGATTTCATCACGGTGCGAGAGCAAATTATCCAAATCCATCGACCCAACTACGGTACGAATATTTGTCATGGTGATGGTGATGAGCGCCTGAGCAAGAGAGGAGACTTCATAAGACGCGCGCGCCGCATCAAGCACCTGAAAGAACGCCACTGCGTCAATTTTGACACCAGCGTTGTCTTTGGTGATGGCTTCCTGACTTGGAATATCCAGCACCTGCTCCATAATGTTAATTTTGTGACCAATCTGATCCACATAAGGAACGATCAAACCAAGACCAGGTCCGAGCGTGCGGGTGTATTTGCCAAAGCGCTC
Organism: Beijerinckiaceae bacterium; assembly: GCA_044356745.1. Taxonomy (GTDB): domain Bacteria; phylum Pseudomonadota; class Alphaproteobacteria; order Rhizobiales; family Beijerinckiaceae; genus JBIKVP01. The sequence continues at coordinate 16,127 of JBIKVP010000007.1, forward strand.
AACAGTGAAGTTATAGCCTTGCGGAATGGTGCGTACACCCAGCGCAATCGTGGTGATCACAAGACCCACGAAAATAATAATGGCAACGTCTGCCCCTGAAAGAACCATGTTAAAATCTCCTGAAAATTGCCCCCGAATCGGGCTTTAGATTACGTGACTGGTGTATGAAAAAAAGACCTCAAAACACCTTACGCACACCTGATATTCTTTAAAAAGTGCGATATATCACACTACAGTGCATTTATATGTGGGAGCTTTCATGAAATACCGCCCTCTCGGACGCACCGATGTCAACGTGAGCCTGATTTGTCTTGGCACGATGACATTTGGTGAGCAAAATACGCAAGCTGAAGGCCATGAGCAGATGGATTATGCCCTACAGCAGGGCATTAATTTCTTTGATACAGCAGAGCTTTATGCGATTCCGCCCCGCCCTGAGACCGCAGGGGCGACAGAAAGCATCATCGGCACTTGGTTTAAAGCACGTCAAAACCGCGACAAGGTGATCTTGGCGACAAAAGTCGCTGGCTCTAGCGGCATGAGCTGGTTGCGTGAGCCGCGCATGAACACACGCCTTAATCGTGCGCAAATGACACAAGCGCTTGAGGGCAGTTTAAGGCGGCTGCAAACCTATTACATCGACCTTTATCAGCTTCACTGGCCGGATCGGAATATGCCGTGGGGATCAAATCCCACCATTTATGACGAGCGGGAGTATAAGGGAGCAGAAATCGCGATTGAAGAAACGCTCGAAGTGCTTGATAGCTTTGTTCAATCAGGCAAGGTGCGCCATATCGGATTATCGAATGAAAGCGCGTGGGGCACGATGCGCTTTCTGGCTTTGAGCGACAAGCATGGTTGGCCGCGCGTGGCCTCCATTCAAAATGTCTATTCCCTTGTCAGTCGCACGTTTGAAGTGGCGCTTGCAGAAATTGCGGTGCGCGAACAGGTGGGATTGCTGGCATATTCGCCCCTTGCGCAAGGGTATCTCACAGGCAAATATCGTGGTGGGGCGCTGCCGCAAGGATCACGTAAGGCACTTTTCAACCGCTTGCAACGCTATGAAACCCTCGCCGCAAGCGCTGCGATTGACGCTTATCTGAAACTCGCTGAAGAAACAGGGCTTGATCCTGCGCAAATGGCGCTCGCGTTTATCAATCAACAGCCGTTTGCAACCTCAAATATCATTGGCGCAACCACCATGGAACAACTCAAAACCAATATTGCATCTGTTGATTTGACTTTGACAGAGGATGTTTTGCAGCGCATCAACGCTATTCATCAGTTTTTCAGCAATCCATGCCCATAGTTTGACTTCAATGCCCTCATTTCAATCGCGCCGCACCGTTCCTTTTACGCCTGAGCAGATGTTCGCGCTGGTGGCGGATGTTGAAAAATATCCGTTATTTTTGCCCTTATGCGAGGGTTTGAGCGTTCGTGAGCGCAAAACCAATACAGCTGGGCTTGATGAAATTGTCGCGACCATGCGCGTGGGTTACAAGGCGATTCATGAGAGCTTCACCAGCCGCGTTGTGCTTGATCCCAACAATGCCACCATCACCGTGGATTATGTCGATGGCCCGTTCAAGCGATTGCATAACGTCTGGCGCTTCATGCCATGTGGATCAGGCACAGAGATTTTATTTGATTTGAATTATGAATTTAAAAGCATCGCACTTGGTCTGGTGATGGGGGCGATGTTTGATCGCGCCTTTCGCAAATTTTCCGAAGCGTTTGAGGCAAGAGCGCGCGTGGTTTACGGATAAATCGCGAAAACATTTTTTCAACCGCTCACTATTTTCATCCGTTGATAAATGTCTTCTGGTATTTTACTGCTTATTTAGATTTGAGAGGACTATGCCCCGTATTCTTAACCGCCGTGGATTGATGCTGATTTTATCCTCGCCTTCGGGTGCGGGGAAATCCACACTCACGCGCCTTCTGGTGCAGGATGATCCGCTGATCCGCCTCTCGGTGTCGATCACCACACGTCCGCGCCGTGCGTCGGAGGTGAACGGCGTGCATTATAATTTTGTCGATGTGGATGAATTTCATTTTATGCGCGAGCGCGGTGATTTGCTCGAATGGGCGCAGGTGCACGGCAATTTTTACGGCACGCCCATCAAGCCCGTAGAAAAAGCGCTTCAGCACGGACAAGATATTCTGTTCGATATTGATTATCAGGGCACGCAGCAGATTGTCTCGCGGATGCGCGAAGATACCGTGACGATTTTTATTCTCCCCCCCTCGATGGCGGAACTCAAATCGCGCCTTTTGCGCCGCGCGGAAGATGCGACAGAGGTCATTGCTCGCCGTCTTGATAATGCCCGCGCTGAAATTGCCCGCTGGAAAGATTATGATTATGTGCTGGTGAATGACGATTTGCAGCGCACCTATGCGGATTTACGCGCCATTGTCACAACGGAGCGCTTACGCCGCGAACATCACTTCGGACTAGAGCCATTTATTGACAGTCTGCTTGAGCAGGAGATTTGAACGTAACTGACGCCCGTAAGATAACAGGCGATGATAAGCGAAATGACCGCATTCCACCCCGCAAGCGATAGTCCTATAAAACGCCACGCGGCATCTTCGCAGCTTACCACACGCACGCTTTGAAGCTGTGTCAGAAAGTCGTTCACCCCTTGCACCCCTTGTGCTGAGGCTCCCCCTGTTGCGCCGCAATCACTCGGACCTGCCCACCAGCGCCATTCTACACCAGCGTGATACGTGCCCAAGAGTGCGCTGATAATCCATAGCGCAATCAACGCGATGAGCCCGAAAAGAACAGCTTTTGATTGTGACTGACGGTGCGCAAAAACGAACAGAAAAGGGCTTATCATCAACGTGAGATAATACGTCCAGCGCTGTTGTAGGCATAGTTTACACGGCTTGAGATTGAGCACATATTCAAAATAAAGCGCCCCCAAAATGGTCAAAAGCGTGACAAGACCGATAATGAGAAAAGCCATTCGCGGTTTTAAAAGTGTGCTTAGCATGGCACATTAAACCACATATTTCACAAGATAAAACCCACCAACAATCGCCGCCAAGATTGCGATCATCATGAGCGCAAAATGCTCATCCATCAAACGCTTGATGGGTTCACCAAAGCGGCTGAGTAATCCTGCAAGCAGATAAAATCGTGCGCCGCGTGTGATGATTGAGAGCACAGTAAACCACAACAGATCATACCCCGCAAAGCCCGATGTAATCGTCACCAGCTTATAAGGAATGGGGGTTAAACCCTTGAGCAGAATAATCCATGCGCCCCATTGCGCATACATGGCGCGAAACTCATCCACTTTATCGCCATAGCCATAGGCATTGATGATCCATGCACCAAGCGAATCATAAAGCAATGCGCCAATCGCGTAGCCTACTAATCCACCTAAAACAGACGTAACCGTGCATAATCCCGCATAAAACCATGCTTTATCAGGACGTGCGAGCGACATTGGAACGAGAATAACATCAGGCGGTATCGGAAAAAACGAGCTTTCCGCAAATGAAATCGTGCCCAGCGCCCATGTTGCACGGGGTTTTTCAGCAAGGCGCAAAGTCCATTCATACAGGCGTTTAAACATCATCTCTCGCAACGGGTTGAGGTGTCTTTCAAGACATACAATAAGCTGTGGAGCTAACCCTTATTGCCGTGGTTGTCCAGTTTTGTCTCGTTTGGGGAGTGGTCAGATTCGCTCACTTGCGCGAGGCTTAAATAAAAACTCCAAAGCGCGACCGCGCGTCCGCGCCCATGCGCGGGGTCTATAAATAAAAAAGAACTCATTGACCTCTTTTCATCAGAATGATAGCCAAGAAAAAGAACAAGAAAAAGATAACCGATGATTGTCGTCATCACGTTGATGGTGATGACAACACGTGATCATAACGATCAAAAGCCCCTGTGGTGAAATTGGTAGACGCGCTCGACTCAAAATCGAGTTCCGCAAGGAGTGCTGGTTCAAGTCCGGCCAGGGGCACCATATTACCTTCCAGCAACGTCCGATAGCGTCCATAAGCATTTGATTTTGCTAAGAAAAAATCTATTTTTATAAAAATATGTGTCCAAGAGCGTCCATTATGGTGCGCTTGAACCCAACAGATTTGTTGGGCTATATGTTGGGTTAGTCATAAAACCCAGCAATTAAAGCCCAACGGAAACCCAACATGGCACTCACAGATACGGCAATCGAAAAATGAGATTTATTATAGACATTTAAGGATGGTTTGCTTGACCAAAGATAAAATAATCTTTCCTGATTTTGATGCAATCTTGGCCGTGATTGATCAGGTAGAGAAAAAAGAAGATAATCAATTTGCAGCGGCTTTTCGGAAGAAAGAGGAAGAAGAGCCGGGGCAAGGATGGAAACTGCTGTCTCAAATTTTTTACTATCACTTTATGGCGGGGCAATTAGAACCATTCGGACCGATGTGGCAAACGGATGGACAGCGGAGCCTGATACCCGCCGATCTTTCGGACGGTGAACTTGATGCGATCCAAGGCACGCTGAAAACCGTTCCTGATCCTGAATTTCAGGCACGTGCTGCCGATATTCTTTGGTTACAGCGCAAGGATTTCAAAGCCGCACGAATAGCGGTCGCGGCATACATCGAAACCGGTTCGCGGTTGGAAGACCCGGAACACTGGCCTACTTGCATGGAAAGGTACGAACGCGGCTTGCGCCTTGCCCGGCAAATCGATGCAAAGGGCAATCTGCCAAAGTCGGTGCTTGCGCATCTTGAAGCGCGGGTGCGCCACTACGACGGCCAAGACCCTTTGTTTTTCACATTAAAGGCGCTTGAACTCCTTGCTGAATTTCGATTCGGTGACTTCCCCGTCCTTGCCGAAATCGCTGGCTGCGTTGCAGCCCAGTCTTGCGAAGCGGGCGATTTTCGACGCGCACGAGACCACTTTGACGTTCAAGCGAAGCTGTTGAAGCTGGCTAAGAATGATGAAGTAGCGGAAGTGACCCGCGTTGCATCCGCCGAAACGCATGTTCAAGAAGCTGAAGCGCAAGAAGCCATCGGGTCATTCATGTCAGCGCGTACCTTTTGGGAAAAGGCCATAGTAGCCTTTCGCGAACGGCCATCTCTTCGTTCGCGCATTCCAGAATTGCAGCGACGGCTTGCCATCGCGGGTAAAAAGACGCTCGACGAAATGAAAAGCTTCAGCCACGAAATCGATATTCGTTCGATGGTCGAACATGCCGAAGCGGCCTTCAAGGGCTTGCCGCTTGATGAAGCCCTTTGCAAATTGGCGGCATTTGAGAAGCCGATTGACCCTGTCAGCATCCGCGAACAGACGTTGAAGGAACTAGAAGACGCTCCCTTGCATGCGCACATTACAGCTGAAATTTATGATGAAACAGGGCGTAAGATTGGCCGAAGGCCAAGCATTTCATCATCAAAGGAGAAAGAGCGTGAATTAGCTATAGAAGGATTTATCGAACAGAACATGAGTTATGTTCGACATCTTGCGGTTGCAGGTTCGTTTGCGCCCGCCGTCCGAACGATCTTAAGCGAACACGATGTGACCGAAAAAGAAATCGACGGCTTGATTGCCGATAGCGGGTTTATACCTGAAGGTCGCTTGCCCTTGTTCGTGAAAGCCATTGCAGACGGCTTTCGGTGGGATTTTTCGACCGCATTGCATATTTTCGTGCCGCAGGCTGAAAATGGATTGCGCCATATCATCGAACAAACTGGCGAAGTTCCAAGAAGCTTGGATCAGGACGGCATTGAAGAGGTTTGGTCAATCGAACGTATTTTGGGGAATGATCGACTCCAGAAGGCGCTGGGTCCGGCATTCACTTTCAATCTTCAATCACTACTTTCCAAGCGATCCGGCTCTAACTTAAGAAATAACATTGCACATGGGCTGGTTTCTTCGGAATCTCTTAATAGCCATGATGGCTTTTACCTATGGTGGCTTCTCTTACGCCTTGTGGTTTTCCCCACATCAATTATGAAGGCATTCTGCGAGAGGCACTCTATCGCGAGGAATAATGTAAAGCCTTCGGACGACTAAAGTCATCCGCTCTTATCCATCTGCATCCGCCCCTAGCCAATAAATTTGTTGGTCTTTTGAAAAATAAAATATTTTTAATGCAAAAATATCAATGATATAAGCCGTTTATTTAGTTCCGGACAGGCCAGCTTTGGGAGGCTGTTCATGGCTTTGTTGCCGATGACGTCAGGATCAAACTGCTGAAAATATTCTTCGACTGTGGGCGGATTGTCTGGCCCTTTCGCCTTCAAACCGGATGTCATTCCAGTTTTCGGATATATCGATGATCTTGTGATTGTACCGCTTGGGATTTTGCTGGCTGTGCGTCTTGTACCAGCTTGGCTCATGGCGAAATTTAGAGATCAAGCTACCCGGCAGGACATCTGCCCGGTGAGCCATGCTGGGCTAGTAGCTATTATTATTCTCTGGCTGATAGCAGCCTTTATCCTAATATGGTTGGCGCTATCATTATTTATATAAATTATTTAATCTCATTATATTGATACTTCTGAGGTAATTCATCTGAATGTCTTAATTTACCTTTTGCGGTACCCATAAGGGTACCAAACTCTGTAAGTTGACGCGCTGAAGAGAAGCGCACGAAAATAGTTATAGAAGGTCCGCTAGCCTCTTCTTTGGCTTGAAATGCAACGCTGTCCCATGCCAGATGACAGGCTTTATGCATAACTTGCTCAACGATGTATATATTTTCTGGGATCCCATCGTAAGCAGAACCGAATGCAGATAATACTACGCTTTCGTTAATACGTGGAATTTGGAGAAAAGCGAAGTTGCCTAGGAGTTTTTCTTCGTAATGCTCTTCTCCTTCCTCATCTGTTGAATAAAGATTTTCGAAAATACGAATTTTTATAGCGTTGTTTTGGATAAGCATGCATTCCACCGAGTCAAAAGAATTCAATTTTTCTGCTGGTCTTCTTTATAATTATCGTTATTTCTTCTCAATTAAAATAGCCGACGAACCGGTAATATAAATTGCTTGCCAATGCCACCTTGCACTCGCGCTTGATGGCGGTCAAAGCTTTCTTTCAATATCTAGCGAAAGACCGATATTTCGTAAGATCAGCTATCATTAAATCATCCTCACTCCACACCCCACACCACCCACCTTTCAACGGGCATAAGCGTCAAACGCATTGATGCGCTCGCGCCTGTTGTCTATAGATGTTTTATGTTGAAAGTTTTGTTCTCATCGCGCGTGCTGACATTTTTTGATCAGGTGAGCACGTCTGTTGGCAATTTTTTGCTCACCATCGTCATTGCGCGCTTCTTTGGTGTGAATGAGCTTGCAGGATATGGTCTTGCGCTCACTGTGGTGATGAACTTGAAAGCTGTTCATCGCGGGGCGTTTCAAGTGCCACTCTCACTCATTGCGCCGCGCCGCTTTGTGCGCACGCTTGATGGTATTATTGCTGAGCATCTGCTGATTTGGGCATTTTTAGCGATGCTTTTAGCGCTTGGCTTTGGGGTATTCAGCTTTTTTGATCATTCTGATCTTATGAGGCTGACCTTTTTGTCTTTGATCCCCAGTTTCATGTTGTTGATGTCGGTGGATGTCGAGCGCATCGTCAGCCTTAAAACAGAGCGCTATACGGATATGGTGGTGCTTAATGCCCTCTATGTGCCCGTGATTGTGCTTGGTGCGTGGCTAAGCCATGTTGATAAGCTTGATTATCGCGGATTTTGTTTTTTGATTGCAGGTTATGCATTGATCCGCTCGCTCTGGGTGCTTTTTCGCCAAGCGCGCCCCAATATCAGATGGGGTTGGCGCTTGCTGATGCGCGATTGCCGACGTGATTTATTGCGTTTGGGTGTAGGCACATCGATTAGCGCGACGTTGATGTCCGTGCCGATTTTCGCGCTGGGTTATTTTGCACCCGCCATTCATACGGCGGCCTTTGTTGCGACGCGCAGCCTCATTCAGCCGATTGATGTATTGTTTCGTGGCCTTGACGTGTTGGACAAACACCGCATAAGCCAAATTCCTGCTAACGACATGAATGCATTACGCCGCGCATTTTTTAAAACAACATTGCTTTACGGATTGATTGCAACGCTATTTGTATGTGCAATTGGCTTTTGGGCACAAGAGCTTCTGCATCTCGTTTACAAAGGTGTGTTCGATAACTACATCCATGCGGTGTGGCTATGGGGCGTTGTGTTTATGCTGACCGCTTTACTTCCACCACTGGAGAGCCTGATTTTCAAAGCGGGTAAAGCCCAAACTTACAATCTAATTCAAATCGTTGCAGGGGGCGGGGCTGTTCTGCTCACGTTTGTTCTTGTGCCATTTAACTGGCCATTCAGTTATGAGAACGGTGCAATTGTGACACGCATTCTCACATGGCTGATATTGTTAGGCGCGTGTTACATTGTAATCATCCGCCCAACTTTTATTTCAAAAGCTTAAGCGACTTGAATGCCAGGCTCTTCAGGCGCTGGAGGAGGTGCTTTAGCGCCACCACGGGCAACACCTACAAGCGCAGGGCGCAACACGCGATCCCCAATCGCATATCCGATTTGCGCAACATTCATCACGTGACCATGAGGGATAGACGGATCAGGCACTTCAAACATCGCCTGATGAAGGTTTGGATCAAACTTCTCGCCCATGGGGTTGACTTGGCGAATGCCGTGACGCTCAAACGTTTTAAGCAAATCACGCTCAGTGAGTTCAATTCCTTCAATCAAACCCTTTAAAGCGCCATCCATTGTTGAAATCGCTTCAACAGGCACATTTTCAAGTGCGCGGCGAATGTTATCGGACACGTTCATCATGTCTTTCGCGAAATTGGTAACAGCATATGTGCGCGCATCTGAAACTTCACGCTCAGTGCGACGACGCAAATTTTCCATCTCGGCAAGCGTGCGTAACAAACGATCCTTCAGCTCATCGCGCTCGTTTTCTGTGCGTGTCAATAGCTCAAGAAGTGCCACAGTTGGATCGACAGGTTGATCAGTTGACATGGCGTCTGGCTGAACATTGGCGCTCATCAAAGGATCTTGATTTTGAGATTTACCTTGAGGAGAAGACACGTTCTCAAGGTTATTTGAAGCATGCGGAGTGTCATTCATCGGAGGTATCCTATTTGTATGCTGATAAATCGTTCGTCTGCTCTTTTATTGGGGATTGCGACCTTAAAAATCAAGAGTTTGCATGATCACAAACATTATCAACTTTCGCACTGTATTTGGAGTGCTTTCAAAATCGCATCACCCATTTGGGATGTGCTGATAGGCGATATGCCCTCGCTCGCAATATCGCGGGTGCGTAAACCGGACGCAAGAACATCGGCAATCGCTGCTTCAACATTATCAGCAAGTTCAAGCATTCCAAAAGAATAGCGTAGCGCCATCGCAAATGATCCGATCATTGCAATTGGGTTGGCATAGCCCTTGCCTGCAATATCAGGGGCAGAGCCATGTACGGGCTCATAAAGCGCATTGCGTGTGCCCGTGGCCTCATTCACTTCGCCCAAAGATGCTGATGGGAGCATTCCAAGTGATCCCGTAAGCATTGCGGCCACGTCCGAGAGAATATCACCAAACAGGTTATCAGTGAGAATCACATCAAATTGTTTGGGTGCGCGCACAAGCTGCATGGCACAGTTATCGGCGAGAACATGTTCAAGTCTAACATCGCCATATTCATTGTGATGCAGATGTGTGACCTCCTGTTTCCAGAGCACACCTGTACGCATGACGTTATGTTTTTCTGCGGAGGAGACTAAGCCGCGACGTGTACGAGCGAGTTCAAACGCAACGCGCGCAATGCGCTCAATTTCTGGAGATGTATAAATTTGTGTATCCACTGCACGGCGATCACCATTTTCAAGCGTGACGATCTCTTTAGGTTCGCCAAAATAAACACCGCCCGTTAATTCACGCACGATCAGAATGTCTAGGTCTTCCACAAGCTCACGCTTAAGAGATGATGCATCAGCAAGAGCTGCATAACAGATAGCAGGGCGTAAATTCGCAAACAATCCCAAATCTTTACGCAAACGCAACAACCCCGCTTCTGGGCGGTGCTGATAAGGCACATGGCTCCACTTAGGTCCCCCTACAGCACCAAAAAGCACCGCGTCAGCCGCGTGAGCATGGGTCATCGCACTTTCAGTCACAGACACGCCATGCGCATCAAAAGCTGCACCACCAACCACGTCTTGCTGAACATCAAACCGAGTCAATCCTTGAGCGTTAAGCCAGCGCACGAGCTTTTCAACTTCATTCATTACTTCAGGGCCAATCCCATCACCGGGAAGAAGAAGCAGTTTATGTGTGGTCATGATATCTCCATGTCTTAAACGGGGTCGTGATGTTGGTATGCTTGTTTTCTTGATAACGGTGTAGCATAAGGAACGGCGCTTTGAGCAGTCTTGATTTGACGTTTTTATAGAAAAAATGACGATGACTTCTTCTTTAACATCTTCCACCCACAACTCTCCCGCACATGAACGCTATAACCCAAAAGTGACGGAAAGTAAGTGGCAGACTATGTGGGACGAACTGGGTTTGTTTCGTACGTCAAACACAGATGCATCGCGTCCCAAATATTATGTGCTTGAAATGTTTCCCTATCCTTCTGGGCGCATCCATATGGGGCATGTGCGCAACTACGCGATGGGCGATGTTGTTGCGCGCTTCAAACGTGCACGCGGCTTTAATGTACTTCATCCAATGGGATGGGATTCGTTCGGCATGCCCGCTGAAAATGCAGCGATGGCCAATAAAGTGCATCCCGGCGCATGGACATACGCCAATATTGCCACGATGCGTGGGCAGCTTAAAAGCATGGGGCTATCACTCGATTGGAGTCGTGAAATCGCAACGTGTGATCCCTCTTATTATAAGCATCAACAGCGGTTATTTTTAGATTTTCTCGCCTGTGGGTTGGTGGATCGCAAAACCGCGAAAGTGAACTGGGATCCTGTGGATCACACCGTTCTGGCCAATGAGCAGGTGATTGATGGCAAAGGCTGGCGTTCTGGTGCATTGGTGGAACAACGTGATCTCACGCAATGGTTTCTCAAAATCACGGATTTTGCCGAGGAATTGACGGAAGATTTGAAAACACTGGAGCGCTGGCCTGATAAAGTGCGCCTGATGCAAACCAACTGGATCGGTCGCTCAGAAGGATTGCAGCTTAGATTTGCACTTGAGAACAGTATTGGCGATTTTTCTGAGGTGGAAGTCTTCACCACCCGTCCTGATACGCTGTTTGGGGCAAGTTTTGTTGCGATTGCCGCAGATCACCCTTTGGCAAAAGCTGTTGCCAAAAAGCGTCCAGATATTCAAGATTTTATAGCAGAGTGTACATCACGTGGCACGGCGCAAGAAGTGATCGATACACAAGAGAAAAAAGGTGTTGATACGAGCCTTCGCGTTGTTCATCCCTTTGATGAAACATGGACTCTTCCCGTCTACATCGCCAATTTTGTACTCATGGATTATGGCACTGGCGCTGTATTCGGCTGCCCTGCCCATGATCAGCGTGACCTTGATTTTGCGCGAGCGTATGATCTGCCTGTTACGCCCGTCGTGTGTCCCAAGGATCAAGAAGCGGCAACATTTACAATAGGTAAAAAAGCTTATGAAGATGGTGGTGTTGTTATCAATTCGCACTTCCTTAATGGGCTAACTCCTGAACAAGCCTTTGAAGAAGTGGCGTCCCGCCTTGGGCAAACAATGCTCAGCAATACACCGCAAGCGATACGCAAGATCAGCTATCGCTTGCGCGATTGGGGCATTTCGCGTCAACGTTATTGGGGCTGCCCGATACCAATCATTCACTGCGATGATTGTGGTATGGTGCCTGTTCCACAAGCGGATCTCCCTGTGACACTGCCTGAAGATGTCACCTTTGAAAAACCAGGCAATCCCCTTGAACATCATCCAACATGGAAACACTGTGCATGTCCACAATGCGGCAAACCGGCTCGGCGCGAAACCGACACAATGGACACCTTCGTTGACTCTTCTTGGTATTTTGCCCGCTTTACTGATCCAACATTAAGTGATGCACCCACAAATCGCGAAGCTGTTGATCATTGGCTGCCTGTCGATCAATATATTGGCGGCATCGAACACGCGATTTTGCATCTGCTCTATGCGCGTTTTTTCACCCGTGCGATGCACAAAGCGGGTCATATTGGGCTTAAAGAACCGTTCAAAGGTTTATTCACGCAAGGTATGGTCGTTCACGAAACTTATAAATCTCAGAACGGCGCGTGGATGTATCCGCAAGACGTTATTATTGAAACAAATGGCGAGGAACGCAGCGCTTTTCATATTGATACCCGCGAGCCGATCACGATTGGCTCCATTGAGAAGATGTCAAAATCTAAAAAGAATACCGTTGATCCAGATGATATTATTGGAACGTTTGGTGCAGATACAGCGCGCTGGTTCGTGCTTTCTGACTCCCCTCCTGAACGTGATGTGATCTGGACAGAAGAGGGCGTGCAAGGCGCATTTCGTTTTGTACAACGTGTCTGGCGTCTTGTTCAGGACGTTGCACCTTTAAACATTGCCAATCTTAAAGCGTCATCGCAATCAGAGCTGCGTAAACAGGTTCATAAATCAATTGATAAAGTCACCAAAGCACTTGAAGAATTGCGTTTTAATGCTGCGATTGCTTTTTTATATGCGCTCACCACTGATCTAGAAGCTGCAGCACGTGATGCGCTCAAAACAATGCCTTCTATGGAGCAAAAAGCTGATCTTGGAGAAGGTATAAGCGCATTGCTTCAAATGATTGCACCAATGATGCCTCATTTAGCGGAAGAAGGGTGGTACGTTTTAAAATGTGACAGTCTTGTCGCGCAAGCATCATGGCCGCAAGCACAGACTGATCTGCTCATCGATTCAACAATGACATTGCCCGTTCAAGTGAATGGTAAAAAGCGTGCTGACTTAACAATTGCACGCGATGCCTCTCTTGCAGATATTGAAGCAGCAACCCTTGCACTTGATGCGGTGAAAGCGTTAACACAAGGTCAGCAGCCGAAAAAGGTCATCATCGTGCCGCAGAGGATTATCAATGTCGTGGTTTAGTTGTTCATCTCTTATTCGTTTAATTGTGATCGGTACGATATCGTTGAGTGTGGCAGGTTGCTTTCGTCCCCTTTATGGCACGTCAGCCCAAGGTGGTGTTTCAATTGCTCAAGAGTTAGCAGCAATTGATGTAAGGCCAATCCAAGACAAGCTCGGACAAGAGCGTATTGGGCATTATGTGCGCCAAGAAATGCTCTTTGAGCTTGAGGGGGGCACGAAGGGTACTCCTAAACGCTACAGTTTAGAACTCAGCATTTCACAACGCATTCAAACAGCCATTGTTGATACGTTATCGGGACGAGCCGATAGCGCAACGCTTGTGAGTGAAGTAACTTACGTGCTACGTCCTTATGGCTCAGACCAAGCGATGTTAAGTGGTAAAGCGCAAAGCTCGGCATCTTATGATCGCAACCCTCAACGTTTTGCGTCAATCCGTGCGGCAAGAGACGCGGAAATCAGGGTCTCAAAGCAGCTTGCCGAGCAAATACGCAATCGTTTATCAGCCTATTTTGCAACGCGATCTTAAGCATAAGGCGTTTCAATGGTCGCCATTAAAGCGCATCTCGTTGATGGAATAATCAAACGCCCTGATAAGGGTGTGCACCTATTCCTTATTTATGGTCCGGATACAGGGCTCGTGCATGAGCGTGCGCGCGAATTGGCTCAAGCAACTGGCGTTGATTTGAATGATCCGTTTCAAGCCGTACGCTTAAGTGCTGATGATGTGGCCGCTGATCCATCACGCCTCAGTGATGAAGCTTTAACACGTGCTCTTTTTGGCGGACAGCGCGTTGTTTGGGTACAAATAGGTGCAAAAAATATCGTTGACTACGTTAAGCCACTGCTTGAAACGTTTTTAAGTGATGTGCGAATTATTCTTGAAGCGGGCGATCTGGCAAAGTCTTCGCCTTTGCGTACACTTTGTGAAGCATCTCCTCTCGCGTATGCATTGCCGTGTTACAGCGATGCAGGGCGTGATCTTGCAGCAGTCATTGAAGATACTGTTCGCTCCCATGGCTTACGTATTCGAAGCGATGCACGCGAATGGTTAATCGCACATTTAGGATCAGACCGAGCATCAACCCGCTCCGAACTTGAAAAGCTCACGCTTTATGCGCGTGGTGAGACAGAGATCACTTTAAACCACGTGATGGCAGTGATTGAAGATGCATCCGCGCTGCAAGTTGATGATCTGATTGATCACGCTTTCACGGGAAATATGATCGGCTTTGATGAGGATTTTGCGCGTCTGGTTGGCGAAGGGCTTGATGCCAGTATGGTGATGATGAGCGTACTGCGTCACTTATTTTTGTTGCAAAGTCTGCATCATCATATGCGGGATCAAACGCCTTTTAAAATAGCGGTGAAAAAAGCGCGCGGTGTCCATTTTAAGCGTGAAGCAAGCCTCGAAAAGCAAGTTAAGCGTTGGCGTAGTGCAGATTTAGAGACGCTTATTCAACGTACACAAGAAATAACTCTGCAATGCCGACAAATGGCTGATCTAAAAAATGAGCTTGGTCATATGCATCTTATGCGTATTGCCCGCGCTACAACGCATTCGTGAAGAGAATAGTTAAGCCGCAGCGCTCTCTTTAAAACTAGATATGTCATTGACTAGAGCAATGTAAAAACGGTGCTCATTCTTGACAAAACTATTTAGCTCAAGTTGCATCGCAAAAAGCTCACCATTACGGCGTCGTCCTGTTAAATCTAGAACTAGATCATCCGCATGCGCATCAGCTCCCTGATCGCTGACGCCAAATAAGTTTGCGACACGATCTTGATCCTTGTCTGCAATAATATCCAGAAGCGGCTTACCTGTGAGGTTATCTGATATCGCACCAAAAATACGTTCTGCTGAAGGACTAACATTTTGAATAACGCCATGCTCATCTATGACACACATACCCTGTGATAGCAGATTGATAAATGAGTGAAAACGTTCATCAACTTGATGATCTTGATCGCGGTTTGCTGATTGGAAAAGCTTGCAAAAGGATACTGAGGCAATCGCGAAAGTGAACAAGAGGCCTGCAACAAGAAACCAAATTTGCATCATCTGAGTATCAATGCGTTTTTGAATTTCTCGTCTTAAGATATTATTTGATGTTTTATAAACGCGCGTCGCCGCATCAATGACCTGCGTTCCTAGTTCGAAAAATGCAGTTGGAGACATGTTGAGTAATGTGTGTGTAGACAGTGCAAGATACTGAGATACAAAATAATCTGTCTTTTGAATAAAATCTTGATTAAGGGTGCGAAAAAGTTCGCGTCCATCAGGTAAGTTTTTCTCAATTATCCCTGAATCATAAACAAATTCATTTTTTTCATTTTCAATGCGGCCATATGAACCAAGAAAATGACTGATTTCATGTTGCTCTAAAAAACCTTTACCCAGTAATCCAGACGTTTTCCCACGAATGTAACCAACTTCCTCTATGATGCTGGGCAGAAAATTATAACTGATATGTGCTAAAAAATAAGTATTTGTCTCAGGGTCTAATATAAGGTTTGAAGATTGTGCAATATCTTTCAAAAAAAGACTTAAATTTTTAATAGCCTGACTTTGCATCTCAAACCGAACAATAACCGATAACGCTTGGCTGCCATCAAGTGCAAGGAGTAATTCTGCTCTAATTTTATTCCACTGTTCGCACATTTTGAGCGGTGTGCATAGAGCTCCTAACTGATCAACTTTGTTGATTTTTTCAACAAATGTTGCCCGTAAATCCTCAAGTGAATCATCAATTTTGATATCGTTTTGATGCATAAAATTGAGGCCGCGATAACGCTGCGCTGCGATTAAAACATCATATCCAGCTTGATGATAATCAACACCTAATAGTTCAAGACGGGAAAAATCCGCATCGCGATTTTTTAAATAAAGCAAAGAAAAAATCGCAATCAAAAAAGGAATAAAAAATATGAGAATAACAAGTTGTGAAAATTTTTTTCTTATTAAAGATATACGATCCATCATATCCATCATATCCATCATCATCTGATTATTTTTATTTTGAATCTTATAAGGCAAATCATTTGATAAATAAGATAGTTATTGTGTAAAATTTTATGATTGGTGCATTCACTCAATTTTTAATTCAAGTTCATCCATCAGCTTACGTTGCTCGCCTAATTGATTGATAGGCAGTTAAAAATTTTAAACCAATTTAAATTTTGTCTGAAAATTTGTGCATTGAAATAAGATTCTTGAAAGACATTCAGTTTAACATAGAGCACGACACGAAAAGGTTATGGCATTGTTCTATGTGCTGGAGTAAGAGAATGAATCCTCAAAATTTTTACCGAAGTTTTCGACATGCTTGCACGCAAAAAGGCAATTTAAGTGTTGAAGAATTTTGCACGAATACAAGCAAGAGCACAAAATTAACATCAATATCGCGCTTTAAACGTCACAAAAGCGGGTCAGCCGCTGTCGAGTTTGCACTTATATCAATTCCATTTTTTGCGCTCACTTTTGCAATCATTGAGACAGGTTTGATTTTCTGGAGCGGTCAAGTTTTAGAGACGGCCGTTGCGACGGCGGCACGAGATGTTTTCACAGGTAAACTAACATCAGACTTCGCCGCGGAAAACACTCCACCTGGGCAACAAGCGCAGCAATTCAAAGATAAAATTTGCGCTGAAGTAACTGGCCTTTTTAACTGTCAAACGGATGTGGCTGTTGATGTACGAAGCTTCACGGACTTTCAAACGGTGGCACTTCCTCCTCTTTCACAGAACGGGGAGATTAATGGTGGTGCATTTGGGTTTAACCAAGGCGCGGGTGGGTCAATCGTCGTTGTTCGGGCCGCAATGGGATATAAAATATTTACAGGGTTTATGACAGGTGCAAGCAATCTTAATAATAGTCGTAAATTAATTGTTGCTACAGCAGCTTTCCAGAATGAACCATTTTAAGTTTTTGCAAGTCAAGGTAGTATGACTGGAGTTGAAGCATTGTTTAGATTGTCACGTTTTTCTGAAATATTAAAAAACCGTTTGCTACTTTTTAAGGTCGCTCAAGGGGGCGTTGCTGCTGTTGAATTTGCCCTTGTGCTTCCTGTCATGCTAACAATGTATTTAGGCATGGTTGAAGTAACTCAAGGGGTTAATATCAATCGCAAAGTAACACTTTTATCGCGCACCTTAGCGGATTTGACTGCGCAAAACTCAACTGTCAACAACAACAAATCAACGCAAATATTTGCCGCTTCTACTCAAGTGATGTCACCTTATAATACCACCGGCATAAAGATGTTAATTGTTAGTGCCTACATTCGCTCTGACAGCACAGTTCAGGTGTGTTGGGGGGATCAAACAGGAGGTATGACAGTGCCTTCAACCGTTACTCTTCCCGCTGGATTAATTATTCCAAGTACATCTATTATTATTGCAACTGCTGAATTGCCTTACACGCCTGCGGCAAAATTGATTTCTGCATCCTACACGCTCAATGAAGTCACTTATATGCGCCCACGCTATTCGACGCAGGTAACCCGTGATCGCAACGGAACACTATCAAGCTGCCCAACAACATAACATGTACATAAGATATCGTTTCATATTGCAAACCTTATCAATTAGGATTTAGTCTATAGTGCATATAGGCATGATCTAACACGTCAACGATGTCTGGGGGGAATATGCTAGCTGCATCTGCTGCGGGATTACCGCTCTTTATTTTATATTTTGGCGTTGGAGTCGGTCTTACTGGTCTCTTCGCGATACTCTATATGTTGCTCACACCCCATGATGAATTGAAACTGATCCGTGAGGGTAATGTTGCTGCCGCACTTGCGCTGGGTGGTAATCTTGCAGGATTTTCAATTCCACTTAATAAAGCCATCACACAGGCTGGTAGTATAATGGATTGTTTGTTGTGGGCGTGTATAGCGCTTGTTGTGCAACTTATGGTCTATGTTTTAGTCAAAACTGTTATTCCGCAATTGTCGGAGAAAATTGAAGCAAACAATGTTGCAGTCTCAACATTTCTCGTCTTTGTTGCTGTTGTTTCTGGAATGCTGAACGCGGCATCAATGACGCTTTCCCCGCTAACATGATGGTGATGTGATGAAACGCTCCCATGCGATTGTTTTAGGTGGTGCGGGAATGCTAATGGTGGCAGGGCTACTCGTTGATCAACAATCCTCAGATAAGCCCACTGAAGCAGTTGTGTATGCTGATGCAAACGAATGTAAATCAGACGGAAAATTAACCCCGACGGAATGTGAAGAGCAATGGTCTAAAGCCAAAGAACAGCAACTTGCCGCCGCGCCAAAATTTAAAGATAAAACAGAATGTGAAAAATCACATGGTTCGGGGCAATGTCAACAAAGTACATGGAATGGTGCATCCATTTTTGCACCTGCAATGATTGGCTACATGCTTGGCAGAATGACAGGGCAGGGGGCATCGCAAGCGGTAACACAACCGCTTTATCCTGCTGGAGCTGCCGCAGCGTGCCCACCGGGTGTTGATCCCAAATTACGTCCCGATTGTGCACCTCGCACTGGCTCAAATAGTGGCTCCAGCAGCTCTACAGCAGGGCGTACATATTCATCACGTTCTTCCTCATGGCGAACATACTCGACAGGCTCAGGGGGCGTTGTAGTACGCGGAGACTCAAACAGTTCGTCTGGAGCAAATGCTGTGACAACGCGTTCAGCTGCCCGCGCCCTACCTTCGCGTTCATCCATAACATCACGATCTTCAACCGTTTCACGGGGTGGTTTTGGCTCAACTGCACGAGGTTTTAGTTCTGGAAGCTGATGTTTGGAACTCGTTTCATCCCACCTGCCCACGGTGACGCAAAAATTGATCGGCGAGTACACAGGCCATCATGGCTTCACCAACGGGAACAGCACGGATACCAACACACGGATCATGACGACCTTTTGTCATCACATCCACTTCAATACCTTCACGTGAGATGCTTTGACGCGGCGTAAGAATAGATGAGGTGGGCTTAACTGCAAAACGGCAAACAATAGGCTGCCCTGTGGAAATGCCACCTAAAACACCCCCTGCGTGATTAGATAAAAAGTTTGGTTGACCATCTGATCCGAGGCGAATTTCATCAGCATTTGTTTCGCCTTGCAAAGCAGCACTTGCAAAACCTTCACCAATTTCAACGCCTTTTACAGCATTAATGCTCATCATGGCACTTGCAAGTTCTGCATCCAGCTTGCCATAAATTGGAGCACCCCAACCCGCAGGAACGCCTTCTGCAATAACTTCAATCACAGCGCCGACTGATGAGCCTGATTTGCGAATATCATCAAGGTAGCTCTCAAAAAATGCGGCCTTTTTTGCATCAGGACAAAAAAACGGATTGCGGTTGATCTCATCCCAATCCCACTGGTCACGATTAATTATATGAGGTCCCATTTGTATAAGGGCGCCGCGAATCGTGACATGGGGAATAATTTTACGTGCGATTGCACCCGCAGCGACACGTGCTGCCGTTTCACGCGCGGATGAGCGACCTCCACCGCGATAATCACGGATGCCATATTTTGCATCATAAGTCAGATCTGCATGGCCGGGGCGATAGTTTGAGGCTATATCCGCATAATCTTTAGAGCGCTGATCGGTATTTGTAATCATGAGCGCAATCGGTGTGCCTGTTGTCACCTGTTGATCAATGCGCTCGTCATGAAATATGCCCGAGAGAATTTGCACTTCATCAGGCTCGCGACGCTGGGTTGTAAAACGTGACTGCCCCGGACGACGCTTATCAAGATGCGCCTGAATATCGGCGGCAGTTAAAGCAAGGCGTGGCGGACATCCATCAACCACACAACCCAGTGCAACACCGTGGCTTTCGCCAAAGGTCGTGACACGAAACATATGACCAAACGTATTGTGCGACATAAGCGCCATTCCTCGAAAATATACTGTCTTTTTTCAGGAAATAGTGCTCAACGCAAGTGGGAGAAGAAAGCGAATGCAATCTAGCTTGTAATCCTTCCCCGCACTCATTGAATGATTAACGTTTTTAAGCTGCTTGTGCTGAAGGGCGTGGGTTAAGCGTTGAAATGCCTTCACCAAAATCGACCTCTTGCTTCTCAGCTATTTCAGCGAGATGTGCATCGAGAAGACTTTCAATAAGTGGTGCATATTTATTTTCTGCCCCCTTCTGACGTCCATCATAAATGATGCGATCTTCATAATCACACATCCAACTGGCTTGGTGGTTGCGGCGCGCAATAATCACATCGCCTTGAGAATGTGCCGAATATGGGGAGCGATGCATCCGCATCACAACAAGTCCCTCTGAAAAGAGCGCTGCAATGGTATGGCGTATCGTTGATGGCAAACGCGTTAAAAGCGATGTTGGTACACCGTCAATGACGGTGACGACTTCCATTTTACCCCATTCAGTTGACATAGAAAAACGTGAACGCGCTGCATCTGATAAGCCTTTCATCGCATCGTTATGAATATGCCACGCTTGTTCAACAGGGATTGCAAAGGCACTATGACCTTCAATATTGCGGCATTGAAATAGATATTTGGGACCAATTCCCATACGGCGAAGTTCAGCATGAAGCAAATGCAATGATTTTACATCATCATTTACGCGCGCAATAATCGGCGTCTGATTTTCGAGTGACACAAAAGGCAAACCTGTCATGAGACGCACCGCTTCGGCAACAGGTGTAAGCCATGTTAAACCGTGTCCGTCATGAACATAAGCTCCTTTCTCATCACGTAACAGCATTTCATCGGGATGAGAGAAGTGCGTAACAATATTGACATGCATATGCGGATAATTGGCATGAAACGCTTGTAGCATCAGCACCATGTTTTCATCAAAGCGCATCGGGCGAAATGCCATTTCCTTTGTCCCAATCCGGACGAGGTCAACACCCGCTTCTGCCGCTGCCGCCATGTAAGCGTACAGCTTGCGATTGGTGAGAACCATTGGATCACCGCCCGAGAGCAGCACTTCACGTACAGGATAACGAGGCTCACCGTTTTGCTGACCGCGTGCTTCACCAAGCGCAACATCGCGGTTATAGGCAATGATGTAATCGCGCAGCTCTTCGGGCTTCACCAGTCCTTTACCAGTCGATCCATTGAAGAGATCAAGACGATAGCAGTAACGACAATGGGCAGAACAAGCCAAAGCCACATAACCGAGTACGATTTCATCGTATTTATGCAGCATTTTTCCCTTGAGTTCATCAGGGCTATACGTGTTTTGATTGGACGGATCTACCTCGCCGCTCATATCGGACGCTTCTGCGAGAACAGGGATGACCAATGCTTCAAGCGGACGACTCGGAGGCATGGCAGGAAGCAGGATATTATCATCGACATCCCGAAATTCTTCGCCCTGAACAAGCGCCGCATAATAGGCATTCACGCCAAAGACCATGCGTTGATCAACGCCTTTGTCGCGCATTTGCGCAATCTGGTCTTCGGAATAATGGGCTTTTAAAAGCGTTGTGACGTTGCCGC
Organism: Beijerinckiaceae bacterium; assembly: GCA_044356745.1. Taxonomy (GTDB): domain Bacteria; phylum Pseudomonadota; class Alphaproteobacteria; order Rhizobiales; family Beijerinckiaceae; genus JBIKVP01. Next base: position 37,677 of record JBIKVP010000007.1, read on the forward strand.
TATTAAAACGCCCCCTAATGGGTTTAGCGTATGCCAGTGCAGTTTCAGTGATCGTATCGGGGACGTGAATCGGGGATGATGCCATGGTTAGCCTCCTTACCAAGCATGTGGAAAACTTTTCAGAGAAGTGGGAAATGGGCTGTTTTTATAAAAATATGACACGGATCACTGCCCTGATGATCCGCGCAAATGCGAAATATACTACGCTGCGTTATCAAGTGGCGTTGAGATTGAGCGGTTTGAAAATGAATGTGCCCACGCACCAAGGGTTTGAATGCCGCGTAATGTTTTTGGAAAAATCTGGGAAAGTAATGCCTCATCAAGAATGAATTCAGAGCCGTGCTCAGACTCTAAACGCGCCATTATTGCGAGCGCTGCCGTACCATCAAATTCAACATAAGCAAGACGCGCACAAAGTTGTGACGGCTCCATGCCGAATGCTTCACCCGGAAGCAGTGCAACACCCGTATCCGCCATGAGTTGCGTACACAGTTCTTGTGATGTGTTGATACCCTTTTGCGCTAAGCCTTGTGCAATCGCAACACCATCGACGAAAAGATAAAATCCACCTTCAGGCGCATGAACGCGCAGACCTGCGTTTTGCAGGTGACGCGCACACCATTGGCCTAAAGCAGACAAAAGCTGACGTTGGTGGCGGAGATAGGTCTTAACCTCATCATTCCATGTGTAGGCTGCACATGCCGCAATCTGTACGGGCGCACTAGCACATGAATAGGTTTCAGACGCAATCCCGAGCATAACGTCGCGGAAATGACCAGTTAAATTCTTGGGCAAGATTGCCATGCCTAAACGCCACCCACCCGCACCGCACCACTTGGATAATCCACCCGTGGTGATTGTGCCCTCAGGATAAAGTGTTGCTAGTGGTACATGCGTTCCACGATGATGGAGCAAGCCATAAATCTCATCAGAAACAACAAGAATACCATATTTGCGCATCACATAGGTGAGCGCTTCAAGCTCTTCAAATGAGTAAGTCAGCCCCTCAGGGTTGCCGGGATAATTGAGAATAAGAAGCGCAGGAGCAGCGCGATCAGGACGTGACTGAAATGCCTGCTCTAACGCTTGGGGTGTTATCCGCCAGCGCCCTTCATAGGTTGTCGCAACGCGCACAACACCATGTCCGAGCATGTTAGCTTGTGGTGCATACGATACCCATGCAGGAGCAGGAATAAGAGTATTTGCCCTCTCAAATGCTGCCATTGCGGTAAACAAAAGAGCTTTTGAACCTGGTGCAATCAGAATCTGTTCTTCAGAAACATCAAGGTTCTCTGCATCACGATGAAACGCAGCAATTTTTGCACGTAGTTCCGGAAGGCCCTGAACAGGCATATACTCTTTACGGCTAGCGGCATTTTTAAGTGCTTCAATCGCAGAGCTAACCGGCGGAAACGGCGATTGACCAAAGCCAAATTTAAAAACCTCGCGCCCTTTTGTTTCCATAAGGCGCGATTGCTCATTCAAAAGAAGTGTTTGCGATTTTTCAACATCACGTAAAAAATTGAGATTTAAAGCTGAAGCTTCTAAACTCATCTTGGCTTCCCCCAAAAAGTCTTGAAAATGTCATAATGAAAACATTCTAAAATACTGTATTGACCATCCATTAATTGATTCTATTCATGCTCTACAAGCGCAAAATGCGCTGTATACGCATCTTTCTATTGTGCATTGCAAAATAAAACATATTGATGACGATGTATTCACGCAGTAAAGCTGATTCATATCAACGGATTAGCCAACAGAAATAGCAATGAGTTGTAAATTAAGGGGCACATGAAATTTATGTGTCACTACCGGATCAAGTCAGGTGATGATAAGCTTACTCACGATGCCCCACTCTCGTTTTATCCCTCAAGCGATCCGTGTGTGAGCGGCATCGCTTTTTCAATCAAGGTGCACCAGTAGGCAATGCCATAAGGGATCGCTTCGTCATTAAAATCATAAGCGGGATGGTGCAAACCTGCTGTGCTGCCATTGCCCATAATAATATAAGCACCTGGCCGCTCTTCAAGCATATAGGAGAAATCCTCACCACCCATAGAAGCCGCGACGTTGGTATTCACATTCGCTTCCCCGACAATAGATTGAGCGATTGATGCAGCAAAATCAGTTTCACGTGGATGATTAATCGTAACGGGATAGCCGCGCTTATAAGACACATCCGCCGTCGCACCAAAGGTGAGCGCAACTGTTGAAACAATGTGCTTAAGGCGATCTTCGAGCAAATCACGCATGGCTGGTGTGAGTGCACGACAGGTTCCTAAAAGGGACGCCGTTTGCGGAATGGCATTATCAGCTTCACCCGTTTTAATGGATGTCACCGACACCACTCCTGATTCAAGCGGGTCAATATTGCGCGAGACAATCGATTGCAATGCAATCACAATATGCGCAGCTACGAGAACAGGATCAATGCTGTCATTGGGACGTGCGGCGTGTCCACCTTTACCGTTAACCGTAATATAAAACTGATCCGTTGAGGCCATGATCGCCCCTGAGCGAATGGCAAACTTTCCTACAGGAATGCCGGGCATGTTATGCAAACCATAGACTTCCTGAATCCCAAAGCGCTCCATCATACCATCGCGCACCATCTCCAAACCACCCCCGCCACCTTCTTCAGCAGGTTGAAAAATCAAAACTGCAGTACCATCGAAAGTGCGTGTTTGGGTTAAATATCGCGCCGCACCGAGCAACATCGCCGTATGGCCATCATGACCACACGCATGCATTTTGCCGTCTGTACGTGATGCATAGGTTAAATTGGTGAGCTCTTCGATGGGGAGTGCATCCATATCGGCGCGCAAACCAATCACACGCCCAGATTCCGTTTGACGCCCTTTAATGACAGCAATAACGCCTGTACGCCCCAAACCCGTGATGACCTCATCACAACCACATTCTTTAAGAAGCTCTTCAACGCGTCCTGCTGTGCGCTGCACATCAAACATCAGTTCGGGATAGCTATGAAAATCACGTCGCCACGCCACAACATCACTTGTCATTTGGCTAATGTGATCTTGTAGCAAAGAATGGGGTTTCATGGTGCGCTCATTGTCCTGCGATGTGAGCTATCATGTGTACCATGTTGTGGAGTTGGTGCAAACAGCGTTTCTTTAAAACTGTTGTGATCTGACTCCAAAAAACCTATGAGATTATTGTTATGTTGCCTCCTGTTTCTTCTGGTCTTGTTCACGCACTTTTCCAACGCTTTCACGCGCTCAATCCTGAACCCAAGGGTGAGCTGGAACATGTCAACGCTTACACCCTCCTTGTGGCGGTGGTTTTATCTGCGCAGGCCACAGATGCAGGCGTGAACAAAGCGACGCGTCCGTTATTTGCACAGATTACAACACCACAGCAAATGATCGATTATGGTTTAGAGAATCTCACACAAGCTATTCGCACAATTGGTCTTTTTCGAAATAAAGCGAAAAATGTAATTGCGCTTTCAGATCAACTCATCCGCGATTATCAGGGCGACGTCCCTGCGTGCCGCGAAGCGCTGGAATCTTTGCCCGGAGTTGGACGCAAAACTGCCAATGTCGTTCTCAACATGGCGTTTGGCCAGCCAACGATGGCGGTTGATACCCACGTTTTTCGCGTCTCTCACCGCCTTGGATTATCGAATGGCAAAACACCACTCGCTGTCGAAATAGATTTAGAGCGGATCATTCCCAATGAGTATATGTTCCATGCCCATCACTGGCTGATTTTGCACGGACGCTACACCTGTAAAGCGGTGAAGCCATTGTGCGGGATATGCCCTGTTGCAGATCTATGTTTTTCAAAGGATAAACGTATTTAAGTGAGTGCTTTTTCCAAAGCCTTGACCAATATGACACGATCTTCATCCGTATTGATTTCTGTTGACGCAATGAGAAGCAAATCATCACATCCTTGATTTGGCAGAAGGCGTGATACAGGGATGCCCGCTAAAATGCCTTGGCTTGCGAGTTCTTCTATCGTCTCCGCTGCATTCCGACTTAACCGCACAGTAAACTCGTTAAAGAACGTGGCATTGAGGATTTTAACGCCTTTCACGGTTGCGAGTTGATCAGCTAGCTTAACCGCATTCGCATGATTAAGATGCGCTAAGCGCGTTAGTCCCGCTTGTCCAAGCAAGGTCATGTGAATAGTGAAGGCAAGACAACATAAGCCAGAATTGGTGCAAATATTAGATGTCGCTTTGTCACGGCGGATATGTTGCTCGCGCGTGGACAACGTAAGCACAAAACCACGCTTACCTTCCGCATCAACCGTTTGTCCGCAAATACGCCCTGGCATTTGACGCACATATTTGAGGCGCGTTGCAAACAACCCCACATAAGGGCCGCCAAACGTGAGAGGATTTCCGATTGATTGTCCTTCAGCGACGACAATATCAGCTCCCATGTGACCCGGCGGAGTAATGAGACCAAAAGAAATTGCTTCTGTCACAACGGCAATGAGGAGCGCACCATGCGCATGCGCTTTTTCGGCGATAGGTCTCAGATCACGGATATTGCCAAAAACATCAGGGGTTTGCACCACCACGCATGATGTTGTCTCATCAATGTGATCAAGCAGATTTTCGCTTGCTAAAACATCTGGTGCAAGTGCAACGACCTCATCACTTGCCATATGAGACAGTGTGCGGACAACGGCGGTGTAATGGGGATGTAAACCTCCTGACACCAACGCTTTGCGCCGTTTTGTGATGCGATGTGCCATGAGAACCGCTTCACCTGTTCCCGTTGAGCCATCATACATAGACGCGTTGGCAACTTCCATGCCTGTGAGACGCGCCACTTGCGTTTGAAATTCAAAAAGATATTGCAACGTTCCTTGTGCAATTTCAGGTTGGTAAGGCGTGTAGCTTGTCAGAAATTCCGAGCGTTGAATCAAATGATCAACGCTTGCGGGTACATGATGTTTATAAGCCCCCCCCCCTACAAAAAACGGCACGCTTGAAGCTGGAATATTCTGGTTTGCAAGCTTTGCCAGATGACGCGATACGGCTAGCTCTGATTGATGACGTGGTAAATCAGGTGCTTGTGCAAGCAGTTTATCAGCGGGGACATCGGCAAATAGTTCATCAATATGCTCAACGCCTATACGAGCGAGTATATCCTCACGATCCTGATCAGAATGGGGCAAATAGCGCATGTTAAGCCTTTTTGAGTTTATATTTAAGCACGCGTGAATTTACGCAAGTGAGGCCAGAAAATCTTGATACTGGCTTTCGCTCATAAGGCTACTCAGTTCAGTGACATCAGATAACGTCACTTTAAAAAACCAGCCAGTTCCCGTACTGTCTTCATTGATCAATCCGGGAATGCTTTCAAGCTGTGAATTGACAGCACTCACTGTTCCAGAAACAGGTGCGTAGACCTCAGAAGCGGCTTTCACACTTTCAACAACGGCTGCCTCTTCACCTTTGGTCAGTATTTTGCCAATGTCAGGAAGCTCAACAAAAACCACATCACCAAGCTGTGCTTGAGCATAATTTGTAATGCCCACTGTGCCAATTTGCCCCTCGACACGGATATATTCATGATCTTTGGTGTAATGCGTTTGTGTCATTGTAATATCCTTATTTGAACAGTCTACATCAGCGCTTAAAGCGATTCGGAACGAATGGCAGTGCACTGACAGTTGCTTTAAGGGGTTTATCGCGCACCATCACGTGAACAGGTGTACCAATTGCTGCAAACACCGCAGCAACATATCCCATTGCGACAGGCGCATTAAGACTCGGTGCAAAGCCGCCCGAGGTCACAATACCAATTTCATGCCCATGTTCATCCGTGATAATTGCCCCTTCACGTGCTGGCGCACGCCCTTCAAAGGTGAGTCCAACCCGCTTGCGCGTTGTGCCGTTAGCAAGTTCAGAAAGCACGCGTTCCGCTCCCAGAAAGCCACCCTCCGTGCGCCGACGTTTCTGGATCGACCACGTAAGTTGCGCTTCTATGGGTGAGGTTGTCGTATCAATATCATGGCCATAAAGACATAAGCCTGCTTCAAGACGCAGTGAATCGCGCGCCCCCAGCCCGATTGGTTTAACGCGTGTATCTTTGAGAAACATATTCCAGATGTGTCCTACATCATCTACTGGAAGAGAAAGCTCAAAGCCATCTTCTCCCGTATATCCAGAGCGCGAGACATGGCATGCAATGCCATTAAGAGTGATCTCTGACGCGTTCATAAACGAAAGAGTGGCTGCGTCGGAAGCATACTGACTCAAAACCGTTTCAGCATCAGGTCCTTGAAGCGCAAGTAAAGCCAAATCATCGCGGATATGCAATGTAACATCGGAAGGAAGGTGTTTCTGAAGATGGGCAAAATCAGCCTCTTTTGTGCCAGCATTGACAACAAGATAAAAACACCCCTCATAATCATGATGAGGAGCACGTGTAATCATCACATCATCAAGAATGCCCCCTTGCGCGTTTAAAAGCTGACTATAACGCTGCTGATAGGGCTTCAAATTCAGTACATCAGCAGGAACAAGGGTTTCAAGAGCAAGGGCAACACTCTCCCACCTCGATCCTGTGAGAAAAGCCTGCCCCATGTGCGAGACATCAAATAACCCCGCATGTTGGCGCGTCCAAAGATGCTCATTGAGAATGCCGCTCGGATATTGCACAGGCATATTATAGCCTGCAAATTCAACCATGCGCGCACTAAGCGCAATATGTGCGTCATAAAGTGGCGTGCGGCGTGTGCTAAAATCAGATGTGGATGTCATCGCTTACTCGGGAAAATTAAAACTCAAAATGACGACATGACAGCCTTGAATGCTTGTGCATATCTATGACAGTGAAAGCTTCATAATAAGTCTCATGAGAGAGTTATCATCAAGCGGCGAGCACACAGGAAAGTTAACGCCGCTCACGCAACGCATCATTTCTGCCCCGCTCTGTCTTTGTCACCTGAGAGATTTCCCGCGCTTATAAAGTGTTGCAATCATAATTATTACAATCACTCTTCACTCACGACTGCCCCCGTCGGCGGAATGCAGATGAGCAGTTAAGATCATCTCACTCACTTTCCAGAGTGCCAGCTCCTACGCGGTCCATTTGCCTGAGCGTTTCCCGGGGGGTTACGCCTTCGGCGCTGAACAAGATGCTCAGTCTCTCCCGCAAGGATCATCAGCATAACATTTGTCCCACAGGACATATGGATGCGTCAAGAGTTATAAGAGAACGATACACATCACGGACAGCATTCAAGAGCAGCAAAAATACTTTAAGCGATAAGATGGCCACTGCGATGATATGATAATTAAAATCGCATCATTGAAGGCAATGAGCTCACTAAAACAGGAAGACCCAACTCACCATAGCAACTTGAGCCTTATAATTTGATTTTTTAACTTTTAAGCGGCTAAGCGGCGAGATTATCGTCAGCATCCATGCCCATGAGGCGATATGTTAATTCCGACGATGCTTGTGGCTTTTCAGTCCGTCGAATAAGTGAAAGCGCGGCAGCGACTGCCGGAATGGCAACGCGGCCAAATCCATCGGCAGAACCATGATCTTGTGGTTCTGACATGCTCAAAGGAGCGATGTCCCCTTCTGGTGACCAGAATTGAGAATCATGTTGTGAAGATGCAGAAGAATAAAAAGACATCGGCGTATCATCCCTTGGTTGGCACGACCATTATTGGTCTTGAGCCTTTGATTTTTAAATAACTTTTATAAAAACGAACGCATTACATAAATATAGAGGTGATGCTTTGCGCATTCTTTTGTCATGACATACTTTGATTAAGCATATCTGATTTGGCAAGAGATTTCCATGCTTTTGTATGAGTGTGAACACTTCGTTTATATTTGTGCATTGCACCATAACGCTATCAACCATCCAATAGATGCGTTTTGACAACACTTCGCCGCTTTGTGCAATTTTAGTGCAGCGAATTGTGGGGACATGATGATGACGGGGTTTGCCTCGTGAATCGCGGTGCTAGTGTGAGATCATTAATAAAGTGTTGATTCGTTATATTGGTGTAATTCATGTCTGAACTGTCTTCATTAGATAAATTGGCGCAGCGTATTGCTGCTGAGGCCGCACTTGATTCACGTTCTCGCCTTATCGGGGGTGATGGACAGCCTGAAGCGCTCGTTGAGGTTGTCGGACGTGTAAAGTGGTTTGATATTGCGAAAGGCTATGGCTTTATTGTGCCTGATGATGGGCAGCCTGATGTACTTTTGCACGTGACGATATTGAAGCGTGATGGATATGAGACTATCAATGAGGGGGCATTAATTGTCTGTGAAGCGCACATGCGCCAGCGTGGCTTGCAAGTTTATCGGATTATTTCTGTTGATCAATCAGCCGGATTGCATCCTGCTGAATACGGGCCTCCGCGCACCCATGTGAATGTTACACCAAGCAGTGGCCTTGAAAAGGCTGTGGTCAAATGGTTTAACCGTTTACGTGGCTTTGGCTTTGTCACTCGCGGTGAAGATAAGCCTGATATTTTTGTTCATATGGAAGTAATGCGCCGTTATGGCTTTGCAGAACTCAAGCCAGGCCAAATGGTTCTTGTGCGTTATGGTGATGGGCCTAAAGGTTTAATGGCTGCCGAAATCCGCCCCGTGGATTATGTTTCCGCACCTTCATCACATTAGGCGAATATCTCATATATGATGGCTTAATAACTCCATTGAGGTGTTAAAAACACGCAAAAAAGCCGATAAAGGATAAAATCCTGTATCGGCTTTTTTGAAAGCAAAAGCTATTACTTAAGAGTCAATGCTTTATATCAATAGCGCGCTTCTTGTGAGCGTGTGTATGGTCTTGTTGAATTCGCATTATCCTCAAAAGAATGGCTCCATCCGTCTTTAGCATACAACGCACGTCTCGTAACAGGATTGAGAGGCGAAGTACCATCCAGAATAGATTCAACAGTAGCCGCGTCACTTGCTTCAGCTTTTACGGAAACAACAGCACCGCCGCGACGGACAGTTTCTTCGTAATAATGCGCATCATTAGCAGATACGCCTGAATTGATAAATGCACCAACGATACCGCCTGTTGTTGCGCCTACCGCCACCCCAGCCGCAGTTGAAGCTAACCATCCAGCCGCAATCACGGGACCTACACCAGGAATAGCAATAATACCGATGCCTGCAAGTAAACCCGCAGCTGCACCGACTAAACCACCTACACTTGCACCTTCCGCAGCAAGCGTATCGTTATCCGTTGTTGTTTCAAATTTTCCATTGCTATTGCTATTTTTTGCAATAATACTGATGTGATCTGCATCAATATTATGCTCTTTTAGTTTTTCAACAGCTGAAGAAGCATCAACATAATTTTCATAAGATCTTGTAATAACATGTGTCATAATAATTTGTCCCTCTGTATTTTATTATTTTATAATATTAAATTTGAAATTTATTTCTGAGAAACATTTCCCCGATAATCAACTGAAACAACTGATTTTACAGATGCTTTTTTTGCTGTAGCACGCCAAATACCATTTTCGTCTTTTTTCAGATTTTCAATGTCTGTATAGCCATTTTTCATCAATAATTCTTTGGCCTGAGCTTCAGTATAGCTATTTGCTCCTGAAAGAGGGGCGTTCGTATCAACATTTGTTTGAGGTGAAGGTAATGGAGAAGTTGTTGATGTTTGAGCATATGAAAATGTCGTGCTTGAAAGCAAAACAGCAGAAATTAAAGCAAATATTTTCATGATTTAGATCCTATTTAGGTTTTTAATTTGCGTTTTAACAAATAATAAACGGTGAAAACAAAATTATGTTCCAATTTTTATTTTTTATTATTGATGGAATAAAATAGGATGAGTTGAACGATCTTATTTAATTTTGCGAGGACGTGACAATCTTTTTGAGTTAGAGCGTACTTTACGGCGATAATACGCAATAATTTGACGCTGGGATGCGCCCATCATCAATTGCGTACCAGCTTCAAAAGCAGCAAAATATTTTTCCTGTGTCATCTTCAAAGCCTCTTGAGAAGCACGTGTGCCGCCCCCAGACAAAGCAAGCATGCGTAAAGCGATAACGCGGTGCGATTCAGCGGCAAGCATGGCAGTGGGAAACCAAGGAAACATCACAAAAGCCTTCTCAAAAAACAGACATATACCCCTCACATTTGAAGAGTTGGTGTCTGAAGTATTTTGAAGTTATCGGATAGGCGGTCAACCCATAATCGTGCTTTTTGCGGAAAAGTGGTATTCAGGAAGCCAAGGATGGCCTTCACGA
>JBIKVP010000046.1:0-15647 GCA_044356745.1 Beijerinckiaceae bacterium
GGTGCGGTGGCGTTTCAAAAGCTCCTGCCGTTGATCCGGTTCTAAAAGCGTACCCATACCAAATTGGAATCAAAACAACCTTAATAAAAAGATAACGCCAACTCTTCACTCACGAGGGGTATACAACAAAAATAAAATGTTATTTATCCATCTCTCAAAAAATAAGCGTGTTGTTTATGAGAAGCGGTGATGCGCAATAAGTCATCATATTGCATCCTTTTGAGAAATGGATAAATAAGAAACTGCAAACACGCAGGACTAAATGCCGTCAGCGCAAAGGCAGGTAAGATATATATCTTAGTAAATCATACCGCCTAAATTGCCTCCCGTGGCTGACAAGGTTTTGAGATTAAAGTGGAAGATACAGGAGATAATTAATGTTCGATCTTGATCCCATTCTTCTCGCTCGCATCCAATTTGCGTTCACGGTGAGTTTTCATATTGTGTTTCCAGCCTTCACAATTGGACTAGCGAGTTTCCTTGCGGTTGTGGAGTGGCGCTGGTTAAAAACGGGTGATGAGCGTTACCACGATATTTACAAATTCTGGGTCAAGATTTTCGCGGTAGCGTTTGGCATGGGCGTGGTATCGGGCGTCACCATGTCGTATCAGTTTGGTACCAACTGGTCTGTGTTTTCTGACCGTGTGGCGAATGTGCTTGGACCACTTCTGGGTTACGAAGTGCTCACCGCTTTTTTTCTAGAGGCATCATTTCTTGGAATCATGTTGTTTGGTTGGGGGCGCGTTTCCAAGCAGATGCACTTTGTTTCCACGTGTATTGTGGCAGGTGGCACACTGCTTTCGGCTTTCTGGATTTTATCAGCCAACAGCTGGATGCAAACACCACAAGGCTTCATCATCGCTGAAGATGGACGCTTATTCCCTACTAATTGGATCGAAATTATTTTCAATCCATCGTTCCCTTATCGCTTTGCGCACATGGTGACAGCTGCTTATCTCTCCACTGCTTTCGTGGTGGGGGGAGTAGGTGGATTTTATCTATGGCAAAAACGACATGTGCCTGAGGCGCGCATTATGCTCGGTATGGCAACGATTATGGCAGCACTTGTTGCACCAAGCCAACTCATTATTGGACACATGCATGGTGCAAACACCATGCAATATCAGCCGGTAAAAGTGGCAGCGATGGAAGGCAACTGGGATCACCGCGAAGCTGCACCGCTTTACCTCTTTGGCTGGCCGGATCAAAACGCGGAAGAAACCAAATACGGCATTACTATTCCCGGTGGGGCGAGCTGGGTGCTAACGGGCGATGCAAATGGTAAAATCCCCGCGCTCAAGGATTTCCCGAAAGAGGATCGCCCTCCTGTTGCATGGGTGTTCTGGTCATTTCGCATCATGGTCGGTATCGGCCTACTCATGATTGCGCTTGGTCTCGTAAGCGCCGTGCAATATGTCCGTGGTAGACTATTTGAAAGCCGCTGGTTGCATGGCTGGTGGATGCTCATGATGCCAACCGGTTTTATCGCGATTCTCGCGGGCTGGTTTGTGACTGAAATTGGCCGGCAGCCATGGACTGCTTACGGCGTGATCCGCACAGCTGAATCAGTGTCACCAGCCATTTTAGGCGCACAGGTCGCGTGGTCGTTGCTTGCGTTTGTGGTGATGTACACGCTCGTGTTTGGTGCAGGCAGTTATTATATCCTCAAACTTATCGGCAAAGGTATCCCTGCCGGAGAGGATAAAGAGCAATTTTATGGACATAGCATTGAGGCAACCGTCACTGAAGCGGCAACTGAAAAAGGAAGCAGCCATGTTTGACTTTTCCAATATTGTTGATTTACCGCTTATTTGGGGCTTACTGATTGCCACGGCTATTTTTCTGTATGTTTTACTAGACGGATTTGATCTTGGCGTTGGTATTTTGTTTCCATTTGCTCCAAGCGACAAATGCCGAGATCGCATGATGAATTCCATTGCCCCCTTTTGGGACGGTAACGAAACATGGCTAGTGTTGGGAGGAGGCGGATTATTCGCTGCGTTTCCTCTGGCCTACTCAATCCTAATGCCAGCGTTTTATATCCCCATTATCATTATGCTACTTGGCCTGATTATGCGCGGCGTAGCGTTCGAGTTTCGCTTTAAAGCAAGCGAGCGTGGACGTCGCTTATGGGATTATGCGTTTCATTTCGGCTCACTAAGTGCAGCTTTCTGTCAAGGTTTGATTCTCGGAGGTTTCGTGCAAGGTGTGGTTGTCGATGGGCGCAATTTCGCTGGCGGCCCCTTCGACTGGGCGACGGGTTTTTCAGTTATGACAGGTATCGCCGTTGTATTTGGCTATGCGCTTCTCGGCTCGACATGGTTGGTGATGAAGACTGAAGATGTAACACAAGATTGGTCACGCAAAGTCGCATCATATGTCCTCGGTTTAGTCGGCATATTTATGCTATTTGTAAGTTTAGCAGTACCCTTTATCAATGCGCGCATCAAAGATTTTTGGTTCTCTACGCCCAACATCTATTATCTCGCTATCATTCCTCTGCTAACAATGGCATTATTTGTGTTCGTCTGGCGTGACCTTGATGGGCGTAAGCGTGAATATCGCCCATTCCTATTGAGTATTTGTATTTTCCTTATGGGTTATCTCGGCCTTGGCTTGAGCCTTTTCCCTTGGTTAATACCTTATCACTATACCATTTGGGACGCTGCGGCATCGGGGCCAGGCTTATCATTCATGCTCGTTGGTGTTATCCCGGCACTCCCACTTATTCTTGGATACACAGGTTATTGTTATTACATTTTCAGAGGCAAAACGAGCCATGAACACATGTATTAAGTGGTTTCACGCGCATCCTAAAGTAAAACAGTGGGCATGGTTCGTGCTGCTCTGGTGTAGTGGATTGATCAGCGCACTTTTAGCAGCATATCCAATTAAACTACTGATTCGCTCTATGGGATAAGGGATGCTCTCAGCAGCTTAATCAAAGTAAGTGCGCGAAATATGCGCATACTTCCTTTCACCAAATAAAAACTTGATGTCCTTGTACAGGCTGAGTTATATACGTGTTCTTATGAACTCTAAATCCATATATTGGCTTTAGCCTCAAATTAAATTGTTTTAGATACACGTTGATAACCATAGTATTTGATTACAAACACTTTTTCTAAAAAGTCATGCTTTTCCCAACTGCTTATAAACGAAAATAGCGCACACTTGTGGCAACAAGACTTGGGATTTACTTATGACTGATATGATCATGAATTTGCGCGGATCTCGAAAGAGCCTTTTCGTGCATTTTCTCGTGCCTGTCGCAGTTTTACTCGCATTAGCAGTCGGGCTTGTTATTGCCACTGTTATCTGGACGAGTGAAGATGTTGATTTTGTTGCCGCAGATCAACAACGACAACGCATTGTATCCGCCTTGGATGTAGAGCGCGTTGAGCGCACAGAACAGTTGGCATCACTGACCATTTCAGAAGAAGCATGGGCAGCACTCCAATCAGAAAACCGCACTGAACAGCTTAACCGTATTATTTCACGCCGTGCTTTTAATTATTTTGGTTTTGAAGGCTTATATATTTTAGAACAAAATAATATGTTTGTGATGGGAAGCTCGCATGGCGAAAAGCTTCACGAACGTGATTTCACGCTTCGCCGCACATTGTTTCAAAATGTCGTTGAAGACGTCAAAAAGAAAATTATAGGTTATGATCACTCGAAACAAGCAGATGGAAAAGCCGTTACTGCCTCCCTTCTACCACAAGGAACCATCATTTATGATGGTAAGAATGCTTACTTTGTCGTTGTCAGCCCCATTGCACCACCTAATTTACGTGATCCATCTCAATGGCTTCTGGCAGTAGCATTCAAACGCATTGATATGCTATGGCTGCAGACTTTTGGCGCACAACATGACATTACGTATCTTCATCTCATTGAACGTGCGCCTGTTAACAGTCAACTTTCTATTCCGGTACAGCGCAGTGACGGAAAAGGATTTGCCTATTTTGTGTGGAATCCTCACATGCCAGGCCACACCATGCGTGAGCGGCTCATTCCCATTTCCCTCCTCGTTTTAACGACCGCACTTGCTTTCACGCTGCTCATTTTTTATCGCATTCGCAAAATCGAACATGAATTGTCTTCAAGCGAAGATCAGGCGCGACAACTCATCGGCCATGATCCTTTATCGGGATTAGCAAATCGTTTGTTGTTTTCGATGCGTCTTGATCAAGAACTCGCGCGTTCAAGCCGTGATACCGCGGGATTAGCCGTCTTTTTCCTTGATCTTGATCGTTTTAAAGATGTGAATGATACACATGGTCACCAAGCGGGTGATGAGCTTATTCAGGGGGTAGCCAAACGCCTCTCAGCGTTATTGCGCACCTCAGATACACTTTCACGATTTGGCGGAGATGAATTCGCAATCATTCAAACAAATGTCAAAAGTGAAGTCGATGCTGAAAAGCTTGGTCGTCGTATTTTAGAGTCAATTACAGAACCATTTGCTATTGCAGGAACACAAGTGTCAGTCGGTGTGTCCATTGGTATAGCGCTCGCCCCCGAAAATGGTGTTGAGCGTGAAATTCTGATGCAGCTTGCAGATACCGCACTTTATCAATCAAAAAATGACGGGCGCAATCGTTATAGTTTCTTTGAATCACAAATGAATGAAACATTGCGTCTTCGTAAGCTCGTGGAAGATGAATTAAGAGACGCTATCAACAATGATGCGCTTGCCCTGCACTATCAACCTCAGGTCTCACCTGACGGCAAAACGGTTCTTGGTGTTGAAGCGCTTATACGCTGGCCCCACTCCACCAAAGGCATGATATCACCCGTGCAGTTTATTTCGATCGCGGAGGAGCGCGGGCTAATTGTTCTACTTGGTGAATGGGTATTAAAACGTGCCTGCATGGATGGTATGGCATGGCCGAACGTGCGCGTTGCGGTAAACGTTTCACCAATACAGTTTCGTCACAAGGACTTCGTATCAAACGTTAAACGTATTTTGCAAGAAACTGGTTTCCCACCCTCACGTCTTGAAATTGAACTGACAGAAGGCGTAGTCGTAGAAGATGCTGATGCCGCTGAATGGGCCATGATGGAGCTTAAGGCTCTTGGAGTGCAGCTTGCACTTGATGATTTCGGGACAGGTTATTCAAGTTTGATCTATTTACGACGTTTTGCATTTGATAAAATCAAAATTGATCGCTCTTTCCTTGAAAGTATGGAGGGAACGGGCGAATCGCCTATTATCGTGCATTCCATCGTTCACTTAGGTCGCGCTTTAGGTCTTACCGTCACAGCTGAAGGCGTTGAAACTGAAGAACAACATCACCTGTTACAGGCTGTTGGATGCCATGAATTACAAGGCTTTTTGTTCTCAAAACCGGTTCCCGCACCGCAGATTACAGCCATGTTACAAACCGAAGATCAAAGCGGCCTTCAAATCGCTTCATAATCAATCTTAAGTAACACATATCACTTTAGGCAAAAGCTGCCGATACTCCTATAATTGAGGGTAAAACGTGCTCATCAACGCACATTAAAAAACACAAGCCATTGAAATACAAGGATTTTTTTAAATTCCGATTTGGCACATCACTTGCAAGTTCACTTTTATATGAGTATCGCGTTTTTAGTGAGTGCGTCATGAGTTTTGCGTTTTCTGGTTCTTTAAATGGGTCAACAAACACTGAGCATTTTGCTCAAACGGTGAAGACCTCCCTAACGCGTCAATTAGGCGTGAAATCTGCGTCTGCGTCAAACGCAGATAATGCTCCAAACGCAACATCAAACAGGACATCGTCCACAATGGCTCATGCCTCGCCTCATGCTCGTTTCCAAGATCATCTTGATCAAACGAGAACGCGTCTGCCAGTTGACAATCGCCGTGAACCCAATCGGGGTCAAGCCACTCGCACTGACATCTCAATACAACCGGCGCGATCACGTCCAGCTAAGCAGTCTAATGACACAAAGCCGTCAAGCGAAGTAAGGCTCCCTCATGAGACAAATCGGGCTGATAGATCAGAACGACCCATTCACGAGCGCGATAACATACATTCACGCTCACGCGATGGGGCTGACACAGCGCCTTCCATCAAACACACGAGCAGCACAAAGCCTGTATCAGTGGATGAGTCTCACAAAACACAGGCGCAATCGCCTGAAGATGCTTCAAAACTTGAGCAAGCACATCCTTTGCAGAACGAAGGATTAGGTCAAGAACTTAATCCACAAACGGTTATCACCAGTGACGCACTGTTGAATGATATGATATCATCTTCAGAAGCGTCATTTACAGCGGAAAATTTGATCCAAACAGCTCTTGATCAGAGCCCTCCGGCAGTAGGCTCTGGCATTGGTTTAGCTCAAATACCTATCCCCACGGAATCCGCAGACGCAGCACTCAATACAAGAGTTGGGTCACAGAATATATCAGGGCAAATATCCCCTGACGGTTTAACTCTCACATCAAAGCATGTTCTTGCTTTGGTTCAAACTGCACCATCATCTGATACAATAGCACAGGATACTGACGCTAACGGACAAGCAGAAATGTTGTCAGCACTTGGTGGGCAAAAGACAGTTGCGGAACAAAAGGCAGCCGCGATGAATGCGCACACTCAAACTGATGGCTTAGAAAAAGCCCTTAGTGCACTTAATAAAGCTATATCAGGCGAGAGCACCATTCTGGCTTCACAAGCGCAAAGTCCCCAGCCTTC
Source organism: Beijerinckiaceae bacterium (assembly GCA_044356745.1). Taxonomy (GTDB): domain Bacteria; phylum Pseudomonadota; class Alphaproteobacteria; order Rhizobiales; family Beijerinckiaceae; genus JBIKVP01. The sequence continues at coordinate 6,693 of JBIKVP010000046.1, forward strand.
CGATATGGCGCTTAAACTAACCTCTGATCAAGCCGCTTTTAATCGTGTCACGGGCGCACAACCTGAGCAACAAGCCACTGAAAGCTCAAGCACACTCAATCAAGTGCCGCTTGAAATTGGCCTAAAAGTCTTATCTGGTTCAAAACGCTTTGATATTCGCCTTGACCCACCTGAACTGGGACGCATTGAAGTGCGCCTTGATCTATCCAAAAATGGTGAGGTCAATGCCGAGCTAACCGTCGATCGTGTTGAAACACTTAGTTTGTTACAGCGCGATGCACGCACACTTGAACGCGCTTTCGAGCAAATCGGACTAAAGGCGGGAGAAGGCAGCATCAATCTCACGTTACGCGATCCCAATGCTGATAGCCAACGTGATTCATCGCGCCAAGAACAAGAACGCTCAACCCACCCGCATCGGGTTAATGAACAATCTTTGGAGCAAGAATCGCTTAATCAACCCATGAAACGTTATGTTTGGCGCTCAGCCAACGGCGTGGACATGCATGTGTAACCTTTAAAGGATAAACCAATGGCCTCGCAAACATTTCAAAGTTCAAGTTCGGTTCAGCAAGCTGCGACCACCGCCCAAGCAGCTACAACGGGTAAAACAACGGCGAGTTCGCGCACCTCAATTGCGGGAAATTTCGACACCTTTCTTACGCTGTTGACAACACAGCTCAAAAATCAAAGCCCGCTTGATCCTTTAGGCACAAATGAATTTACGCAGCAGCTTGTGCAGTTTGCATCGGTCGAACAGCAAATCAAATCGAACGAAACGCTCAATGCCCTTCTTATTAGTGCGAAAACGTCAACTGTCAGCAATGCTGCATCCTTTGTAGGATCGCGCATCACCGCCGATGGCTCTACCAGCACGCTCTCAACAGATGGCGCGACATGGCAGCTTGATTTTCCACGTGCAGCAGGAGAAGCGGTGATCACTATTAAAGATGCTAATGGCAGCGTTGTCGCCACTGATCGCAAATCATTTCCCGCAGGTTCTCAAAGCTATAAATGGGATGGCCGCTCATCAACAGGGCTCCCTGCTCCCGATGGAACTTATACCATTGCGATTAACGCGCGTGACACCCTCGGTCAACAAATGAGCGTGGGTACAGAAATCAGCGGTGTTGTTGATGGTGTGGATTTTTCAAGCGAAAGTCCAACATTGCTCATTGGTCAAAACCGTGTGCCGCTTGAAGGCGTGAAGTCGATGCGCAAGTGAGAGAATTAAACCGTAAGAATTAAGGCAGGAGCTACAATAAAGAGCTTAAGTCAGAAGAAAACCCTTCACCTACAAAGACTTGAGTTTCTATCAACTGCTCGTTTGCCCAAATCTTACGTATCAAAAACGATGTGCTGTTAATGCGTTACTGCATCCTGAAGCGCAACGAGTTCATCAAGTTTGTCTTGTGCAGCTTGACGCATCGCGTCAGATTTTGCGTCGGCAAGATCCTCACGTGCATTTTTAATCTGGGATGCTAGTTGCTCTGGATTAACATCTGCGAGGAGCACAGCGTGTTCCGCCAAAATGGTTAGTCCGTTTGAAGCAACATCCGCAAAACCACCGCGCACATAAAGGCGCTTTGTTTCGCCCTTTGTCACCACGACGACAACACCCGCTTTGAGTGCACTCATCATCGGTGAATGACCGCGAAACACCTGAAACAGACCTTCAGTTCCGGGCACAACAACGCTATCCACGTCGCCAGAAAATAGGATTTTCTCAGGAGCAACCAGATCAAGATGGAAAGGGGTCATCAGATACCTCATCTAAACGAAGGAGTTTATAGATGAATGGCCAATAGTGAATAGATTAAAAAAGCTCTATTCGCTACTGGCTACTCGCCATTCGCTTCTATCAAGCGGCTTCAGCTGCCAAACGCTGTGCCTTCTCAACAGCTTCTTCAATCGTACCAACCATGTAGAACGCTGCCTCTGGCAGATGATCGTACTTGCCTTCACACAGACCTTTAAAGCCTTTGATGGTGTCTTCAAGCATCACGAGCTTCCCAGGTGAACCTGTGAACACCTCAGCAACGAAGAATGGTTGACTTAAGAAGCGCTCAATTTTACGCGCACGTGCCACAGCAGTTTTATCTTCTTCGGACAATTCATCCATGCCCAAAATGGCGATAATGTCTTGCAAGGCTTTATAACGCTGAAGAATCTGTTGAACCTGACGTGCAACTGCATAATGCTCTTCACCGACAACCAATGGTGACAACATGCGCGATGTTGAATCAAGCGGATCAACGGCAGGATAAATTCCTTTTTCCGCAATAGAGCGCGACAAAACGGTCGTTGCATCCAAGTGTGCGAATGATGTTGCAGGTGCAGGATCGGTCAAGTCATCGGCCGGCACGTAAATCGCCTGAACCGATGTAATCGAACCTTTTGTCGTTGTTGTAATGCGCTCTTGCAGTGCACCCATGTCGGTGGCCAATGTCGGCTGATATCCAACCGCTGACGGAATACGGCCGAGCAACGCGGACACTTCAGAACCAGCTTGCGTAAAGCGGAAAATGTTATCGACGAAGAACAGAACGTCTTGCCCCTGATCGCGGAAATGTTCTGCAACCGTCAAACCTGTGAGCGCAACGCGCGCACGTGCCCCTGGAGGCTCATTCATCTGTCCGTAAACGAGAGCACATTTTGAGCCTTCACCACCGCCTTTTTTATTCACGCCTGATTCGATCATTTCATGATAAAGATCGTTTCCTTCACGAGTACGCTCCCCCACACCTGCGAACACAGAGTATCCACCGTGTGCTTTAGCAACGTTGTTGATCAATTCCATGATGAGAACGGTTTTACCCACACCCGCACCACCGAACAAACCAATTTTACCGCCCTTTGCATAAGGCGCGAGCAAATCAACGACCTTAATGCCTGTCACAAGAATTTGTGCTTCTGTTGATTGTTCAGCATAGCTTGGCGCTGGCTGGTGAATGGCGCGAAGCGCTTCACCCTTGACAGGTCCCGCTTCGTCAACAGGCTCACCAATCACGTTCAAAATGCGGCCAAGCGTTTCAGCACCAACAGGCACTTTAATCGGCGCACCCGTATCAGATACAGGCTGACCACGCACGAGACCTTCGGTGGTATCCATCGCGATACAACGCACGGTGTTTTCACCCAGCTGCTGTGCAACCTCAAGCACGAGACGGTTATCATTGTTCGTGGTTTCAAGCGCATTCAGAATGGCAGGCAAATCGCCATCAAACTTCACGTCAACCACAGCACCGATCACTTGAACGATGCGACCTGATGCGATGGGCGCTTTAACAGGTTTAGCACTCGTTTTGGTGCTCACATCTTTCACAACTGCCTCTTTTTTGGCCATGACCAAACTCCTTTGTGTTATTCGTTTTAATCCCGCACGATAAGTGCGGATGGGCATACACCCTTTTTAATTTTGATCCGGCACACAAGCGCAGACGAGCGTTCGCCCTTGCGCTCTTCGAGCGGATCTTTAGACCAATGTCAAAACCACAGGCACGTTGCCGCGCGTCGCTTTGGAATACGGACAAATTTGATGCGCGTCATCAAGAATCTGACGTGCTTTAGTTTCATCAACCCCAGGCATACGCACTTTGAGCTCAACGCTCAGCGCAAAACTGGTGTCATCTTTATTGAGTGTCACAGCAGCTGTGATTTGCGCATCAGCAGTATCAACACCATGCTTTTTACCCATCGCTAAAATAGCTTGTCCGAAGCAAGATGAATATCCAAGCGCAAAAAGCTGCTCAGGATTCATGCCATCACCTGCCCCGCCCATCTCTTTTGGCAAAGACATAGCTAAAGCCATGCCTCCAGCATCCAGAATAGCGCGTCCATTACGGCCGCCTTTGGTTGTTGCTGATGTGCTATACATACTTTTCATCCAATAAGTTATTTTATATTCTGTATTTAGCCTATTCTAGTCCAGCTTCAAAGACAATAGTCTTTTTTTAACTGAAATCGCATCATTTCTACTAAGACATTCCAGTATAAACCAGCGACCGTCTAAATATAATAATTTTACACACCACGGCTTAAACCACGCCCAAACTACAAAAATAGAAGATAAAATTACGCAAAAAGCTAAAAAAATATTTAGCATTGATATATAAATGTTTTTTGAAATCACAAACCAAGCTAACAAAGCAGAGGACAAAATAGCACATAAAGCTGAAAACAATAATAGAGTGTAATATTTTTTGAATTCTTTTACATCTGCAATCATATTACGTCTGATTGAATGTCCGCCAACTAGTATACTTTCATTATTTTGGCTTGAATTTTGCATTATTACAATGCCTCCGCACCAGAAATAATCTCAATCAATTCTTTCGTGATCATTGCTTGGCGTGAACGGTTGTATTTCATCGTTTGTTTTTTGATCATTTCGCCAGCATTACGGGTTGCACTGTCCATTGCCGACATGCGCGACCCTTGTTCAGACGCTGCGTTTTCAAGCAATGCACGGAAAATCTGCACAGTGATATTACGTGGCAACAATGTTTCGAGAATACCCGCTTCATCCGGCTCATAATCATACACGGCATCAGAGCCACCACTTGATGACGCTGATATATCTGCTGGAATGATACGTTGCGCTGTAGGAATTTGTGAGATCACAGATTTGAATTTTGAATAAAACAATGTTGCTTCATCGAATTCGCCATCTTCAAACAGATTGAAGACGCGACTAGCAACACTTTCAGCTTCCTGAAAACTGAGCGCTTTAATTGAGCGAAAATCAACAACATCAATGATCTGGCGTTCAAATTGACGTTTTAAAGCATCGTGTCCCTTTTTGCCCACGCAGATAATCTTGATGGTTTTACCCTGATTAATGAGCGCATTAGCTTTTTCTCGCACGAGACGCACGATGGACGAGTTAAACCCCCCACACAAACCACGTTCTGCTGTACACACAATCAAAAGCTGCACTTTATCAGAACCCGTTCCGGCCAAAAGACGCGGCGCCCCCTCAGAGCTCGCAAGACCTGATGCAAGATTAGCCAATACCTTTTCCATACGCTCGGAGTAAGGACGCGCTGATTCAACAGCATTTTGCGCACGACGCAGTTTCGCTGCTGCCACCATTTGCATGGCTTTGGTGATTTTCTGCGTCGCCTTAACCGAGGCGATCCGGTTTCGAAGGTCTTTTAACGAGGGCATGGCTACTTCTTTCTGAGCACGGGAAGCTCATCCCGTCATGCCCGCACTTGTTGCGGGTATCCACGTCTTTGAAAGCATGGTTTCAAGGCATGGATGCCAAGGACAAGCCTTGGCATAACGGTGATGGTTCAAGCACTTTAAATCAAGCAAAACTCTTCGTGAAGGATTCAACAGTTGCCTTAAGTTTAGCAGCAGTTTCGTCCGTCAAATCTTTTGTCGTGCGAATGGATTCGAGAATAGCAGCATTTGCGCCACGCAAGTTGGCAAGCAACCCATCTTCGTAAGCTTTAATGCGATTGAGTGGCAGATTATCGAGATAACCATTCACACCCGCATAAATCACGCAGACTTGCTCTTCCATTTTAAGTGGTGAAAACTGTGATTGTTTGAGCAATTCTGTCAAACGCGAACCACGGTTGAGCAAACGTTGTGTCGTTGCATCAAGATCAGAGCCGAACTGAGCAAACGCCGCCATCTCGCGGTATTGCGCCAATTCCCCTTTGATTTTTCCTGCGACTTTTTTCATCGCCTTGGTTTGCGCGGCTGATCCCACACGTGACACGGAGAGACCCACGTTCACAGCAGGGCGAATGCCCTGATAGAACAGATCAGTTTCCAAGAAGATCTGACCATCCGTAATCGAAATCACGTTGGTTGGAATGTAAGCGGAAACGTCATTCGCCTGTGTTTCAATCACAGGAAGTGCTGTCAAAGACCCTGCACCCTGATCATCATTCATTTTCGCCGCACGCTCAAGCAGACGTGAGTGAAGATAAAACACATCCCCCGGATAAGCTTCACGCCCTGGCGGACGACGCAGCAACAAGGACATCTGGCGATAAGCAACAGCCTGCTTTGACAAATCGTCATAAATAATCACTGCATGCATACCGTTATCACGGAAGTACTCGCCCATCGCGCAACCCGTAAACGGCGCGATAAACTGCATTGGCGCGGCATCAGACGCTGTAGCCGCCACAATAATCGAGTATTCAAGAGCGCCCTGCTCTTCCAGAACTTTCACGAACTGCGCAACAGTTGAGCGTTTTTGCCCAATCGCAACATAAACGCAATAAAGCTTTTGCTTCTCGTCATTGCTCTGATTAAGCGATTTTTGATTGAGAATGGTATCAAGCGCAACAGCGGTTTTACCTGTCTGGCGATCACCGATGATCAATTCGCGCTGTCCGCGTCCAATAGGGATAAGCGCATCAATGGCTTTAAGACCTGTCGCCATCGGCTCATGAACCGATTTACGCGGGATAATGCCGGGAGCTTTCACATCAACGCGAGCGCGTTTTGTGGTTTTGATCGGCCCTTTGCCATCAATTGGATTGCCCAGACCATCAACAACGCGGCCAAGCAATTCCTTACCGACAGGCACATCGACGATTGCGCCAGTGCGCTTAACGGTCTGGCCTTCGCTGATCTCACGGTCAGACCCGAAAATCACGACCCCGACGTTATCCGCTTCAAGGTTGAGCGCCATTCCGCGCACACCTGACTCGAACTCGACCATCTCACCAGCCTGAACCTGATCAAGGCCGTGGACGCGGGCAATACCATCCCCCACTGAAAGCACTTGACCGACTTCAGACACCTGAGCGCCTACATCGAAATTTTTGATCTGGTCTTTGAGAATAGCGGAGATTTCCGCAGCACGCAGTTCCATTGTTAAGCCTCTTTGTCGTTTAAGATTCTTGCATGGCAAGACGTAGCGAATTCAGTTTTGTTTTAAGGGATGCATCAATCATCCGTGATCCAAGTTTAACGATCAACCCGCCGATGATGTCCGCATCAATACGTACACTCATTTCAACCGAGCCGCCTGCACGAGCCTCAAGTGCTCTGCGAAGGTCGTTCTTCTGCGCATCGGATAAAGCGTGAGCTGTCACCACTTGCGCAGCGTGAATATTATTTGCTTGGGCATCAAGACGTGAAAACGCCTCAATAATCCCTGCAAGCGCTGGCAGACGGCGTTTTGCCGCCACAAAATGAATAAAGTTAGCGAGAATCCCTTTAATGCCGGCCTTAGCCAAAAGGGCATCAATCGCTTTAATCTGATCAGCGGTCGAAAGTGCGGGGCTTGCGATCATGCGTGCGAGATGAGCGCTTGATTCAATCATCGCCTTAAGATCATTGAGATCCCGCGCTACTGCTTGTGTTGATCCTGCGTCTTGCGCGAGATCAAACAACGCCTGCGCATAACGTCCTGAAACACCTGACACGGGGGAAGCTTCGCCTTGCATCAATAAACCTGTTCTTCAAGCGGATGACTACAAACACGATTACAGCCTCAAATGAATAGACTGTCGCTATAAAAGCGTATCGCTCAGGTCTGCTAGCACGACAATTCGCCCCACGCAACACTGCTTAAAGTCTTTTTTCAGGATTATCGTTGAACACCGTTCTTGCGTTAGGCAACGTGATGAAGTGGATCGCTCTCGCCTTTAAGCACTTTGAGAATGTGACCGCGCGAGAAACGCCCCCATGAAATGAGTTTGCGGCCTATGCGTTTCACATCGGTTTCAGAAAGCTGCTCTGTTACAAACTTAATCCCCACATAATCTCCCTTCACCCAAAGTACGCTCGATTCGAGCTTATGCCCTGACGGTAGAGCAAGCGTGAGCATATCATCTTGTTGAATGCCCTCTGAGCCTTTGAGTTTTGCCCCCCCCATTGAAATGTCGACAAGATTCATAAGCCGTGTTGTCCCCTGATAATCAATGTGCACGGAGATATTTGCACCATAGCGGTTTGATGCCCGCTGTTCCGCATCGTGTGTTGCTTCACTCAAGATATGAGGCAATGTTTTGTTCATCTCTTCAAATGCGGTTTTAATGTCTTGTGAAAGCGTTTGCGCGTGGTGATTTAATACTGTGAGATGATCAACGTTTTTAAGCAATTTCAAGCGGCTATTTTGAAAAATAACAATGTGATTCAGATAGTCATAAGCTGTAAATTTAAAGCTGCTCTGCGCCAGTTTGATTTGCTCAATCACCCGCGTCATATTGTTATGACGTTGATCAGTATCTTGAAATAATTGGGGCGCATTAGCAAATGTCTCACGCGTGTTTTCCAGACAAGAACGCGCGTGATTAATACGCTTTTGAACCATTTGCATAGATTGCGTGGTCTGGTTTGCAAGGTTACTCAATTCTTGAGCAATAAAAATGAACCCAACTGCGTTTGCGCCTAAGCGCACCGTTTCAAAAGTAGCATTGACAGCAAGCAACTGGGTTTGTTCAGCCAGAAAATGTAACACATTTGCCATGTCTTGCGTCGTGTCCAAATGTTGTCTCAACGCATCAGTGGATGTTTTAATCTCAGAACATATCTGTTGAATTTTGGTGTCATTATGTGTGTTTTGAATAAGATCTTTTTCAATATCACTCAGTAATTCAAACATATTATTGCAAGAGATATCATAGTTTTCGTGGGCTCTTGAAATATCAATCCCTTCATTAAATTCCTTTGCATCGCTTTTAATAGCGGTAATTGTTTGATCAATGGATTGATTAACATTAGCAAGATCAGCTGCCGCATGTTTAATGCGTGTCATGGGGTTGCGTGTTGTTGTTTGAATATCATCGCTCAACGAAGACAAAATGGCATGAAAGCGAAGTTTACTTTCATGAGGTTTTGCTGCATTCAGGTAAAATATACCCCTCACATTTGAAGAGTTGGTGCCTGAAGTATTTTGAAGTTATCGGATAGGCGGTCAACCCATAATCGTGCTTTTTGCGGAAAAGTGGTATTCAGGAAGCCAAGGATGGCCTTCACGAA
>JBIKVP010000116.1:0-4539 GCA_044356745.1 Beijerinckiaceae bacterium
TCGGTGCGGTGGCGTTTCAAAAGCTCCTGCCGTTGATCCGGTTCTAAAAGCGTACCCATACCAAATTGGAATCAAAACAACCTTAATAAAAAGATAACGCCAACTCTTCACTCACGAGGGGTATAGGCTACATTTTTTCTTATCTACAAATTCGATTTGCTCTTTGAACAAAAACCCTTCCAAAACTGATTTTATTAAGATTTGACAATACGATAGTTGGTCTTGACGTTGCGTTCAAAAGTCCCAAATAAGAAAGCGGAAGGTCATGTGCGGCTCTTCCCCCGTTTGAGCCCGTGATTTTCCAACAGGCGCGCAAGCGCCAGCGTCCGACCTCCCCCCCGAGGTTGGACGCTTTTTTTTAAAAAAGATCGATGATCAACTTTTGTCGATAGCTAAGAGTGAATTACGAACATGAGACAGTTCGCCTGATAAAACGCCCAAACGAGACGCTAAGACAGAACGTACACACACGGCTGCATTCGGATATTCTTGAAGGACACGGCGAACTAAACTCATAGGCAGCTTAATCACGGATGCTGGTTCACGTGCAACAGCGGTTGCAGGGCGATACGTGCGAATGAAAAGTGCTGCTTCTCCAAGCAATGTTCCCGCTCCCGCAATGTAAGGGGCAGGAGAGCCATCATCTTGTGCATCAAGGGCGATTGAGCCTGAGGTCACTAGGTAGCCGCCATCAGTTGGTTCATCACGTTGGAATAAAATATCACCGCTTTTCAAATGTCGATGATCACAGGCGAAGGCCAGCAGACGCAAGGCATCATTCTCCAGTGACGCGAGCAGTGGCACACGACGCAGCCAGTCAATATCTTGCTCCAAGCCCATCTTAAGCCCTAAATATCCAGCCGGTAGCCCCCGCTCTCGGTGACGAGAAGGCGAGCACTGGTTGGATCCAATTCAAGTTTTTGACGCAAACGATAAATATGCGTTTCAAGAGTGTGTGTCGTCACGTTGGTGTTGTATCCCCATACCTGAGAAAGAAGATCATGGCGTGTCACGACGTTAGGGCGATTATGGTAAAGAAATCGCACTATGCCGCATTCTTTTTCAGTCAGACGAATAATTTCACCTGTGGCTGTAACAAATTGACGTGATGCTGCCCTCAAAATAAGCGAGCCAAAATGAATATCATCATGCATGTGATCGCCTGACACAGTGCGTTCAATGAATTCACGTAATTGCGTAATGAGAGTGCGCAAACGAACAGGCGTTATGATTTGCGCGTCATAAAAGGTTTTATGTCCATGATGATCATCAACGTATTCATCTAAATTGAGCATCGATTCTGATGAGCCTAAAACAATACAGCGTAACTTTACACCCTGCTGACGCCATGTGTTAAGGTGATCAATCGTCTCAGCACTGACCATGTAAGTCTGAATGAGCAGAAATAACGCCGCATCACGGGGGTAATGTTCCACCTTGATTTCTTCAAGACGCTCAATAGAGCTTGTTTTGAATCCTTGTGTGCGCGCAAGCTGATCAGCGAGAATTTGACCCTTGCTCGGATCTGAATCGGCGATAAATATTTGATGGTACGCACACATTATTCAACTAACCGCATCTTTTATCACTGTCGCGCAACGTTCTCAAAGCATATTTGCCTTTCGTTTCGTACACGCTAAAAAGCACTATGCCATGTTATCGCACAAATTCAACACGTAGTCCGCAAAAGCGCATGCAAACGCATCAGCGCATCATTGTTCGTCGTCAAATCGCGGGCAGGCGAGCAAAGCCTTATGCTGGATTTTTGCATATTGGCGCACACATTATTCCGTGTGCATTGGGTAGAGCAGGTGTTCGTGTGCGCAAACGCGAGGGTGATGGTGCAACACCGTGCGGTGTAGCGCTCAAGATTCTGCAAGTATATTACCGTGCCGATCGTATTGCCCGCCCCAGAACGCCGTTACCTGTGCGTGTGCTTCGCGCTCAGGATGGCTGGTGTGATGCGGCCACAGATCGCAACTATAACAAGTTTGTATCCTTGCCGTATCGTGCATCAAGTGAAGCACTATGGCGCGATGATCATGTCTACGACATTATTCTTGATCTGAGTTGGAATCGCTATCCTGTTCAAAAAGGCAAAGGCAGTGCAATTTTCATGCATCTCTCAGAGGTTGATCGTCAGGGAACTGCGGGATGCATTGCGCTGTCTTATGATCATTTACGCAAGCTCATGCCCCGCTTGTCGCGTAAAACAAACATTATCGTGCTTTAAAGTGCGGAAAAAGTGACTGTGCGAAGCGTTTTAAAGGCTGTATTATCATTGATGCTATGAATGTTTGCGTTGATGATCCCATCAAAATGATAAAAAGACTTGCAAAAATCGCACCCAGTGGAATGAGATACATTAAGAGAGTGAGATGAGGGTTGCCGATTGCAGCACTTGCGGCGGCAAACCCTAAAATACGTAAGCCTCCAATCACCAATACTGCCCCAAAAACCGCAGCACCACGACTCTGACGTGTTGTGCGTGCTTGCCCTAACGCGACAAACGCAATCATCATCAATGCAAAAGGATAAAGGGGCGCAGTGAGGCGATCATGTAATTCCGAGCGAAAACGTCCTTGCTGAAATTGATAATAAAACTCTTCGCGGTTCGGAAATAATAGCTCTTGTGTCGTGCGCTCGCGTGGTTTGTAAACGACCTGTTCCGCGTCACTGCTTAAAGCGGATAAATCAATCGCATAACGTTCAAATGCCACGATTGAGCTGTCTTGATTTCCTTGTTGTTGGCGCTGAATTGAGCCTTTCTCAAGCACCAGATAGCTTTTACCCTCATGTTCAACGGCTTGTCCGCGCTCAGCAATATATACGTTGGTGCGACCTTTTTCGCGTCGGTCCTGCATGAAAATTCCAAGCAGTGCCCCTCCCTGTCCACGCTCACGATAGTGAAAGGTCACACCACTTTCCAAGCTCGTGAACATACCCTCTTTCACAATGTTCGCTACAAAATCAGCACGGATTTTCGTAACGAGATCACGTAAATCGCGAAAGCTTGAGGGCATCAAATGAATGGTCAGGTAGCCAACAAGCAACGAGACGGCGACAGTCAATGCAATAAATGGTTTGAGCAACCGCATAGGCGAGACACCTGCCGCTGACATCACAATCAATTCAGAATCGCTGTTGAGTTTATTGAGCGTGTAAATCACCGCTGCAAACAAGGCGACAGGCGCAACAACCGTAATGAGGGCTGGCAAAGACATTGCTGTCACAAGAAAAAAGATCATGATCGTCTGCCCTTTGGCCGTGAGCAAATCAAGCTCGCGCAAGGCTTGTGTGATCCAGATGACAGCTGTCAGGCCAAATAGGGCGCTGAAAAACGCACTGACAAGAATCCGTAAAATATAGCGTTCAAGAAGAGCCATTATTTTTCTTTTATATGAGGTCGTTTCACACTCTTAAACATCTGTACACGTTCAGGCAATCACAGTTACGATCATGACATTCATTGTTTGATTAAGTTTATAATGAAGCGCCCTTACGCTTTATGTTATTTTCTTTTATTTAAATATTAAATTTTATTATAATATAAATGTTGTATTACTTAATTCATAAGACTATCTATCAAGAATTGAGTTTTTTTCTTGTTAAGGTGTTCTTATGCCAAAATCATCTTCATTAAATGACGTGCCTGTTTCTGCAACGTCTGCCAATCAAAGGCATAATCACGTGAAAGGTCAGGATGGTTTTTCGCAAGAAATGAGACGTGCTGCTGCTTCTTATCCTCAAAAGAAAAACGGACATCAAAGTGATGTCGCTATGGCGTCTGCTGCAACGCCAGAATTGTCCCATCGCTCACAACATCTGAATATGAATATTGTCTCGGATGCACCTACAGGAATGTTAAATCCCGTTAAAACTGAAGACCTTGTCGCTTTTGTTCCTTCTCCAGTTGCGCCGCCAGCGCCTCCCTCTGCACCCATGATGCCATATGTTCCCTCATTTGAGCCAGGTGGTGTGGGACGTGGAGCATTTTCAAACATGCAATCAAGTATGTTAGGACAATTTTTTGCTCCTCCTATTGATTCAGAAAAAGCAGTCAGTATTTTTGCAGATCAAATCGCTAATCATCGCGAAGGATTCGCCTCCTTGGGTACATGGAGACGTGTTGCTGTTGATGTGTTAGCAGATGCGGCATTTGCTAAACGTGATGCAGCACGTTTAGAGCGTCCGATTCAAAATCTGCTCAAAACGCACTCTCATGAATTGGAGCAAACAAAAACATGGAGTCCCTCTGCAAAGGATGAGCTTAATAAGCGCATGGGAGCAGCCTTATCGCTTTATGCCTCTGGTCAACTTACCGATGCTGATTTAGCCACAACTTTCAAAGAAGCCGTGTATGACATCAATCAGCGCGAGCAGAGCTTTGTTAAAGCAAATTCTGGTTCCGATGATATACCCCTCGTGAGTGAAGAGTTGGCGTTATCTTTTTATTAAGGTTGTTTTGATTCCAATTTGGTATGGGTACGCTTTTAGAACCGGATCAACGGCAGGAGCTTTTGAAACGCCACCGCACCG
>JBIKVP010000008.1:0-46883 GCA_044356745.1 Beijerinckiaceae bacterium
TTGATCCGGTTCTAAAAGCGTACCCATACCAAATTGGAATCAAAACAACCTTAATAAAAAGATAACGCCAACTCTTCACTCACGAGGGGTATAATTTAATTTTTTATGGAAGTTTAAAGATTTAGATTCTGATCACTTTTCGAATAATTATAAGTGCGAATAGTACTTTTTCTGATAGCTTTTGCAAAATGATAAAGCGAGCCAAAATCTGACAGGAATAAAAATTGAGCACTCATAAGAAAAAGAGATCGAGAATGGCCGTTTTTTTATGTCAATGCGTAATTGGCATCTTACTATGTTTAGGACTGATCCCAGTTAATAGTCTTGCTCAGAATCAACCAGAATTAACCGCAGCTTTCAGGCTGAAGCAAGCTCACGTTATTCGCTATTATGAGAGCTGCGTCTCCCAAAATCGTTCTGATAGAATTTGTAGGACTGAATTAGAGGAATTGCACCCCCGCGAGTTAGCTGCGCTTCAAAAAATCTCTAAAAGTATGAATGGCTACAATGAATTTGAAGTGAGCAAAGCTAGCGGGGTCTGCTACAGCCCCAAGAATGACTACAAGGACTTAATTGAATGCTGGGAGAGGCTTGCTGCTAAAATGATGGCAGGCGAAGATATAAAACTGGTTGTGCCAAAAACGGTGGCATCTCTATCTGAAATGGCAGCAGCCTTTTTTTCCGAAATAACGGCAATTGAAAAAAGATCGGTCGTCCTGTGTGTTCGGGGAAAGGTTAGTATTAACTATAAAGATACCGTCGCGCACAATCTGCAAATTGGCGGGAGCGATGCTCTATGGGCGATGAAGATAAATGCTTTAGAAAACGTTCAAATGAGCGGTTTAGCAGAGGCTGCAAGTTGGACGGAATTGAAGAAGTTCTACGACATAGAAGCCGAAAACATTACACAAATTATTCGTGGAAAAACTAATCTTAACGAGTATCTATTGGCTTCAAAAGAAAACCAGAGACTCCTCAAAACAGCCCTTACACCAGAACTGTTAAGACAGGCCGAGCATGATAGAAATTTTAAGAAGTACAGCGACGAGTGCGAAAAATTATCTACAAAATTAATTGGGAACACAAAAGCACTTGCCTCAGAGTAAAAAAAAATATTTGCAATTTCTGCTCTTAGTAGCGGAGGGAAAAATATTCTTTTCGCGATCCTTTTGATCTGCTAGGGAAATAAACGTTTTTAAGTCAAAAAAACGCTATCGAAATTCCATATTATAGACGTTAAGGGCTCAGACCTGCCGATGATTGTCACATAACTGAATTTATGAAATTTCAACAAGCTGCTTTGATCGGGTGAAGGCTTGCCTTGAACCCTTGCCACGGATTCGTGCTGCCAAATGACTGGCAAGTCTAGAGGCGGTTTCCAACACAGAGGGAACCGACATGGAACTATTATCTAATATCATCAGTGAGCAATTAGGCCGCCGATCAAGGCCGACTGGCCATAAAGTGTGCCGTCATAGTCGACTAGGCAGGACGGGAAGGCACGTTCTGGCGACCTGTAAAGCGGCATGAATTGCTCAAGGTCGTCTTAATGGCCAAGACGCTATGACCTGCACACGAAACCCTTCGGAAAACGCACAGGGGCGCTTAGAAGCGTTGCCATAGATATATTGGACTATCTGGCCAATCTCGTGGATTTCCAAACTGGAAGGCATGATCCGTCGATCAACACCCTTATGCAGAAGCCGAAGCACTCCCGTGAAACGCTAGTTTGCGCTTTTTAAATCCAAAGTCACGGTATCAGAATGTGCATTTCACGGTACTGAAATAAATGCAGCCCTTGAATGTTAAGCGCTCAAAAAAGGCTATAAAGGCTTTGACAGTCCTAATTGACTGCACCGTGAGCAAAAACCTCGGTACTAAAAGACTGCACACATATAGATATATACCATACAGGGAAGGCCTTAGTGAGGATAGCGAACACCACTTTAAAGAGTGCTCAAGGGCATAAAAAAGGCTAGAAAATGCAAACGGCCTTTTTTTAAAAAACCAATTCATTGCGCGTAGGATGGATATTGAAAGCGACATAATTTTAAATCCGCAATTGGGGTCTAAAAATATATCCCTTATGAATATATGCGACTGACACGCAGGTTTTAAGCAAATTTATGCAGCATCAAGCACCACATGAATTATTTTCAGAATACGGACGTTGCGAGTAAGCGTGCTTATCCACAATTATAATATGCCCCAAAATCCCTCCAAACAACACATCATGCAAATGCACGCGGTGGGGAAGCAGGTGGGGAAGGGCAGTTTCATAAATATAAATATTGTTGTATATCAAATGCTTAGCGACAGTAAATGGCGGAAGAGGTGGGATTAGTCCTGATGATTACTAATGCCTAAGCCCTTGATTTTTAATAAAATCAAACCTTAATTGCAAAAGGAATGTATGCCGATTTGAGTGACGCACCCCGCACCTTACCGCGCTCCTCGATCACCCGCTTTACCCTCTAAAATCTGACGAATGACACGGATGTCACCCTTGATCTCGGACACGTCGCGGCGGTCGGCCTTAGCCTCAACCTCTACGCGATCAATGCGTGCCTCAAGGCGTATCTGCTCTTTTTTGACCTGTATAAGGTCTGACTGTAAATAAATAAAAGCTGATATAAAGGCCACAACTCCACAAGCAATCGTGATGAGATTCCCTGCTGAAATCTTGTTATCAAATTGTAGAGCCATGCTCCTTGACCTCCTTACTTTGTTTAAGCCTTCCAGCCGCACAGGGTTATTCCTTTTTTGTTTTCCCGCGCCACCTGATTCTGTGTGCTCACGGTGTCCTTGCTGCTTGCATTGATTGGGCTAAAAATCACACATTCAGTCCTTGCGAAAAGGGTCTGGCAAGATGCAAGGGGGAGTGCAGCGAGCGCTATCACGCTCAATCTCACGCGCTTTTTGAGAAGCTTCATGGTTGATCCTTTCATTTTTGATTTCGACCGATTCAGCCCCCGCATAATAAATTTTGGTAGCGAGTGTGGCCGCGCTTAAAAGCGCCCCCACAATGAGGGCTATATATATGTAAAATCTCATGATACCTCTCCACAATCACACCGCCACATGAGCACGGCGTATTGTCCGTGCGGATGCCCCAAATCAGCAATCACCATCCAGCCACGTTTATGGAATGTCTCAATGTCATCCCAGCGGACATAGTGAAACGCGCCCGTGTGGGTCATTTAAAAAACGCCGAACCCACAAACACGACGATAAAGATCACGACAATACCGATAATGATTCCATCCCACGGAAAGAAGTCGGGCGCTTTCTTTCTATTCATAGCGGAATCTCACCTTGATCTTTGAGGGCTTGTTCACGCCTTTTGAGGCTATATTGACGATAGGTGATGCCAGCCAGCGTGATGACAACACCTGCGACTGTCAGCGCGAGCACAACGTTGGCAATATTGGGGCTCAATGTGCTGATTGGTGTGAGCGCATCAACCGCTTGCGACAGTGTGGCTGTCACAGTGCCAGCACTCGTGGCTGCATCGGCTGTCGTTGTTGTGGGTAATGCCTTGAGATCAGAATCAGGCGCTTTAGCATTCGTTTGTGGAGTTCCTTGAAGTGATGTATCATTAGGTGAGGGCAGGTCTTTTGCCCATGCAAGAGCGGTTTTACGCACGCTTTTAACGCGAGCAATCCAGCCCCGCCCAAATACTGGGAATGTTTTTAAGCGCTCCAAATACGCCATGCGGCGGTCACAGTAGAGGTTAATCAACGCCTCTAAACCCTCAAATTGATTGAGGCGGTCTTTTGTTATGATGCCAAACTGTCCATCTAATTTTTGCGTTTTTACGGCTTGTTGCAAAAATTTGAGCGCGCGAGATACACCGGAGTTAACGGCAAAATCAAACACAGCCAAATCAAGGCCACTGGGTAGCTTATCACCCTTAATTGCATCCCAATATTGCACGCGGTAGATCGTATCTCGCTCAAAAATTTCAATCATTTTTACAGATCGGATTCCCACACCGCGCTCACGGCGATATGCATCATAAACGCGCTGCGTAATGCCATAATTGGTTGCGCCGCCCGGGTCTTTGGGGTGATTCACATACCCGCCCTCGTGCTTTAAAATCTCTTTTAAAGCCTTATCATAGTTTTGTGCGGCCATGTCATCGGCTCCCTAACGTTTTGATTTTTAAGAAAAAAGCCCTGTGATTTTCGCTTGCTCAATCAGAGGCGCTGCCAAAATGTGCGCATAGGCCACAGGGTGCGTGCCGTCATTTGTGAGTGCCGCTTTAACAACCGTACCCGCAGTGTGGGATCGGGCAACGTTTCCCTGCATCGTCACGCTATAAGGGCCGCTGCCCGTCACGCTGATAACGTGGCGCATGGTTGGTGTGGCTTGCCCCGGATCAATCACGATCCATGAGCCAACGGGGGGCGCGGCTGTGAGGGAAACAACGGCGCCACTTGCCACATCAGCCGCGAGCGTCGTGCTGAAATCGTGCAGCTTCCATTTGCCCGGATCAGCCGCGTCCATAAATATTGGCGCAACATCAATCACACCATCAATCAAATCACCGCGTGGATTGCCTCTAAGCCATGCATTGAATTGATGTCGTGCGCCGTTTGGGAATTGATTAGCGCTGACCACAGTCTGATTTGCAAGATCAGTCCAGTTGGCATTATTTGCCTGAGAAGCTTGAGGTGTGACGGTCGTTTGAATGATCTTTTTATCAGGGAAATGGAATTTTAAAAATGCAAACCACGCTTGCATTATAGGGTGAGCAGCTGACCAGCTCACGCCAAAGTCGTTCACACCCATCTCGGATAAAATCACTGTGAACGGTGCGTTTGGCAGCGCTTTAAGCATCTCCATGCGACGGCGAAATTGCCCCGCTGTCAAACTGGATGAATTTGAGGCTCTTGTGCCCGGAATGGCAAACATGCCGAACGGAATGCGCCCACCAACGGCTGAATCAAGCCCACGCGGAATATAACCCCGATTTGAGCGTGCATCACGCGTTGTGCCGTTGGTTTCCTCATTCGTTGAAAACGCGACACTATCACCCACCACGAGCGCGACAGGTGAGCCGTTGTTGCCAAGCCCCACCACACCGACAGGGGCGTGATTGTAAAATGTCACGAATGTAGATGCGATTGTGCCACTTGTGAGCTTGTCGAGTTGAGGTGTCGCTGTATATTCAGCACCCTCACCACTTGTGCCATAAATGATAGCACCCACGGGCATGAGCTGCCCAGATGTCACCGTGCCAATTGATCGAATATAAAACGAGTCATTGGCAGGGATGGCTACCGTGACGGGATCACTCCACACGGTTTGACCCACTGTGAGCGTGATAGATGTCTGGCCTGAGAATGTGATCGGGTAAAAAACACCATCATATTCAATGGTTGCGCCTGAAATCGTGACAGAATTGGAGTTATCCGTTTCAGGGAGTGAAATGCCCGTTTGGTTCACCCACCAATTTGCAAAGCACACGCGAAGAGCAGTTTGTGCATAGGATGGCGTGAAAACACGAATGCGGGAAATGCAGCTTAGCTGTGCGTTTGTAGGCGCAAAGCTCGTGCGGTTAAGCTCAATGCGGTTCCCGGCAAAAAACCACTGCCCCGTGCGAACGGGCTTGACGGTATTAATCTCAGGGCCGTAGCGCGTATTTGCACCTGTGAGGCGCTGCGCTTGGCGAAAAGATGCGGGAAGTGTGGAACCTGCCATAATTTTCTCACAAAAAAACCGCCATAAAGCGGGTGGTTGAAATGCTCGGGTTATGTTGTTTTTAAAGGGGTGTGATCAGCGCATTGAGCAGGTTTAACCCGCCTGTGCCCTCAATAAGCACCTCGGCAAGCCCGTCTCGTTCTTTATCAAGAGATGAGTGAGAGCACGCATAAGCCGTCAGGCGATAGGCTTTCGGAATAAGAATAGCTGAACCAGACCAGATGATTTTACCGTAATGATCTGTCTCACTTAGGATATTTCCGCCGTTTGTTGATCCCGCAATGCGATGCGCGTTGTTAAATGGTGGGCTGAATGTGTATGGAGGCGAGCCAAGATCATCAAGCGTGTCAGCTGATTCAAGGCACAAGCACCCCGCATAACCAATGACACCATTCACAAGGCCGCGATGATGCACATCAAGATGACCCCACACCATCAGAGCAGACGGCTCAGTCACTTCAAAATCAAGCGTTAAGCCTGTGAGCCGCGTCCATTCGCGGAAAAAATGGGTATTTGAATTTTGCCGACGTTGAAAGAGTTGCGCCATTTTTAATCCTTTGGCTTGATTGCTTCAGCGCCTTCAAGATCAAGATCGCGTAGCTTTTGGCGGTAAAGCGCCCATTCAGCCCGTTTTTCAGGGGCAAGAGACACATCTGGAATCTGCGTCCAGTCGGTTTCTTTCAGCAGCGCATTGCGCTTGATGCGATCACGTTTAAGCTTTGCCGTCTTGACAGGATCACTCGCAAGAATAGCCTCAACCTCATCTTTAAGCGCGTCGGGATAATGCAACGTATGACCGCCTTTTTTGTCAGGCACAGCCTCAACCTGCGCATCAATGGGCAAGAGCGTGACGAGCGCTGATAAAATGTCGTCTTCTTTAATATAAATCTGCCCCATAGTGCTTAAGCTCCAATTCTAACCAAATGAATGCGCCCCGTCACAGTTTGCGAGCCGCCCGAAAATTGCCGTGCTGTTGCGCGAATGATATCGCCAGCAGCCAGCCGTTTGACTGTCGGGGCAGGAATGCCCGGCGCTGATGTGGCGGTCTGAGCTGTTGAATAGCCAATCGCCGTTCCGCCGCTCGCTCCCGTTATGATCGTTGCAAAAAGATCAGTACCCGCAGTGGGTGAAATTGCCGAGAATATGCCGATCCATAACCCAGCGCTTTGCGCACCCACCGTCAAAAGGCCACTTGCGAATGTCGCATCGCCCAGATTGGCGTCTTCTTGTGTGTATCCTGTGATGAGCGTCTGCACGCCGTTGCTAAGGCTTTGCGACCAAGTGCCAATATAATATCGTGGGATCGTGGTTTCACCGCCCGCAAAATTTACAAGCCGAAAATCCGTGCCGTCATAAACCGCCTCGACAATCGCACCCGCTCTAAGCTCACCCGCAAGCAGCTGATTGCCGTCCATCCGTTTAAGCGCAACAGCCCCGAGTGAGCTGACATTAAGCGTCACAGTCGATGTGTTTGTCGTTGCAACCTTAAATCGAAGCGGCACACCTACAAGCGCGGCCAGATCCGGAAACGCAAACGTGGGCGTGAGCGCAATCGCGTTCGCAGACCCAGAAACAGCAGGGTAGTTCATTTTTTGCGAGCGAATGCTTTTGGTGAGAGCATCATCATCAAGGTTGGTGTCCGCAAGGGAACTGCGTCGCAGGATGTTGCGCAAATTGGCCGTGATGCGGTTAAGCCAATGCGCGGGAATTGGCGTGCCTGTCCCTGCCACTCCCGCAAGGCAATTGCCAAAAAACGTATCCGTTGCGAGTGGCAAGTCTGGCTCAGGCGGGCGCACCGATACAGCGCGAACAACACTGTCGGGGCCGAAAAGATCAACCATGTTTATATCTCCAAAATTGTATATTTGAGCCTGACGTGGGCGTGAATAATGCGCTCTAAAACGCAGCGCAGCCCTTCAAACGGATCGCAGCGAATGATCTGACTGGCTTCATAACAACCCGCCTCAGCTTGCAAGGTAACGGGCTGATAAGCGGGTGATGTGTTGGTTTTGATGATGATGATCAGCGAGCCGTTTTCGGTATACTGCCCCACAGGATCAAGACCAGTCTCAATGCATCCAGCCTCACCACCACAGCCAAACGTTGAACAATCAATGTCCCAGCCGATGCTTAAAGCGATGCTTTTGAGATAGTCACACGTTGCCCCGCCTTGTGCTGATACCTTGACGCATAAATCCGCGAACGGATCGCACGCATCAGGCAAGCCATAATCAGCAAGCCACAAATCGTTTGTTTCGCTTTGTGTTTTGCAAAAAAACTCTTCGCGCAGCGCACAAAGGCGTTGATGCAGAAAATAAAACGGCTCTGTCACCGCTTGCCAAAAGCGATAGATGACAGACGTTTGCGCAGGAAAGCCGTCATTATTACCCCAGATGCGGCCTTGAGGGATCAGATGCAGCGCTGAGCGCGTCAAATCATCGTGTGTCGGGCAATAAAACGGAGGGCGTTTTTGCGAACAACTCATGGCATCACGCGAATGTGACCGTGCCAAGCGTTGGCACGTTTCCAGCCGTAATCACCACATCCGCCGAGGGAAGCGTGAGCGTGTGGCGCTCTTCACCCGTGGCGTTGGCGATTGCTTGCCAAAGCCAAGACCTAGAAAATGTAAATGGTGTCGCAAGATACGGCATAGAGGCATGACCACTATCAACACCCGCAACGCGACCTAAGCGCCGGATTGCCGCCGCCAATTCAGCACGAACCGCGTTTTGTGTTGCGGCATTACTCGGCTCTAAGCCTGTGATCGTGATATTAATGGGTTGTGCTGTTGGTGCAGCCACTGTCAGTTGCGCCGTTGCGGGTTTAAAGAGCTGAATATACTCACGCACCCGCGTTACATCCCCCGCTAAAGGCACGCCGTTGGCGTAGGCATCATCCATCATAAACAGCACGCGCACCGTACCCGCGCCTTGCCACAAGCGCTCGACAAACACCCGCGTGACGCTTGGAACTTCCGACCCCCACATCACATAATCAGCAGCCGATCCCCCGTGAGGTGGGTTGCGCAAACGAAATAAAATACGTGCGCGATAGCTTTCATCGTCTTCAACATCAGCACCAAGCGTCATTCCGCCTGAGCCAATCACCGCCGTTGCTGTACCTGTTACGCCTGACGTGATCGTGAGCGAAGCACCCGCATCGTTAAGCCCTGCTTGACCCGCGATAACCGCAACGGCTGGCACATCCAGCGCACCCGATGAAAGCGTCGCAACCGCGATTGTGGCGGTATATTGCGCCCCGTCAGAGCGCTGAAACAATGCCCCAGCCGCTACACTTACAGCGCCCGTGCATGTGAGCGTGATGATCCCAGATGCAGGGCTGGCAGGGCGACGCGCAATGCCGTATTGCTCACCATGCCGATCAAGGTTTTCGCTGTCCGCTGTGGTGACAAAACGTTGCTTTGCAATGTAATCTGCAAAGCCAAAAACCTCATGCGTCATTCCAGCAACCACTTTTGCAGTGGGCGCAATGTTATTCGGCCACAGCCATGCATCCGTTCCTGGCAAGAACGAACGAAATGCGTCACGCGCACGTTCCAAAAGGTTTGGAAGCGATGGAATAGTAAACATGCGTTCAAAAATCCAAAAGTTAAGAAACGGGCGAGATTTGATCCCACAAACTTTGAAAGCGCTCGTCATAAACAAGCTTGCCGTCACGTCCATAAAGACGGATCAGCATTTCAAGGCGGTTTTTGAGGCTGTTTGCCGTGGCCTCGACCTCAATTTTTGAAACAACTTGTTGCTGGAGAAGCGGAAAAAGCGCCTCTTGCGCAAATGCGATTGCCCATTGTTCCGTTGACGAGTCGAGCGGCGCACGCTGCAAAAGCCAGAGCAGTGAGCCAAGCGGCGCTTCGCCCAGATCAGTCCTCACATCAATGCCATCACCCCACCAGCCGCGAGGATCATCTCCCGCGAGATAGCGCAAGGGGTGCTCATCAGGCACGCGCCTGTCGGTAAAGAGCGCGAGCAAAACCGCCGTGTGAATGGCTTTTGTGGCCTTCAAACCACCACGATTCAGTTTTTCATCGCTACCCGCAAGCGCCCAATCGCCTTGGCCTTCAAGCGGATTCCATACGCTGTCCCACAGAAGAGACGGCTGATCGCCACACCCCTCATTGAGACGGTATGTTAAAACTGACATGATAAAACCTTGTGTTTATGGGTTGGGGACGTTGGTATTTGCCCCGCCCGGGGTCACGCCTGAATGCGTGTGTGTTTTGCCGATGTCCTTACCGTCGTGCTCGACGCGTATGCCGTTAATTATCAGCCCAGCCGCATTGATCGTGAGCGTCGTGCCACCTGCTTGAATGACAATCTCAGTTGAATGGATTATGCGCGTGCGTGGTTGAACAACGGAAACGATGTTGCCCGTGTGATCATAGATTGCACTTCCACCCACGCCGATGTTTTTTGGGCGCAAATCTTCGCTTTCAAGCCCCAAAAGAACCGCGCGATCAGAGCGACCGCCAAGGTTTGCAATAAGCCCAACCGCGCCAACAACAGGCGTGGACGTAAACCCGTGCGTTTGGTATCGATAAACGTCGCGCAGCTCTTCACCTGAAAGACCTTTGACGCGCACACGCTGTTGGCCTTTTGCGTCATCCACCTCAACAAGCGTTGCACGCCGCAGCATGTTTTTAATGGCTGCGTCGCTCTCATCACTCATGCTTTAATCCGCTTCAACTTATCCAAAAACCGCACCCCACTTTTTGGGTTAAAGCGTTATTCCGCCTCGCTATCGTCCTGCTTCCAAGCCTCGCCTGATTTGGCTGCTTTGCTCGTTTTTCCGCCATAGGTGCGTGGATCGACAAGCGAGAGTTTCGCAGTCGTCCCGCCTGAATCCTGCCCGAATGCAATACTCTCAATGAGCATATCTTGCGTGATGTAAAGGAATGGCGATTGCACCCAGATCAAGCGGTTTGGCTGCCACAATTCACCCGAATCATCACGCCACCCCTGCATGGTGATGGATGCTTTGAGACTTGCACCCGCCGCACGATCACGCCGCCCTTTAGCGCGTTTTTTTGCCTTGTCTTTTGTGGTGTCGTCATCCTGAATAATGATAATCGGACGATTGCGCCCCACACCTGCATCACGGGCAATGGCCTCAATCTCAAGCGATTGCGCCCCGCTTCCCGATGCTTTTTGACCCTTCACAATATATTTTGAATGCCGATTGCTAAAATTGTGGTTCGCTTCACCCGAAAGCAGGTTCACACCCTCAATGATCGCTCCAGCATGGCGCTTCGTGCCAGCCTTCGTGATCTTGAGCGAACCATCTGCTTCACCCATGAGCGTCAAGCCTTGTGATCGTGCTTGCTTTTCCAGCACACGAAACACGCTCTCGCCTTGCGTGATCTGATAAAACTCAATCTGCTCGAGGCTCTGATCTGTGGTGATCCCCACACCCGCCTGATCAAGCTCTTTTCCAATCTCTTGCAGGTTTTTCTTGTCGAAACGCCCTGTTTTATGCTCAGCTGATGAATCAATCAAATCAGCGCTTTTCGAGCGTCCCGCAATGTTGACTTGCGCCGTGTCTTTGCTGAGCGATGGATTATATTCATCCACATAGCCCTTGCAGATCAGATCGCTACCCGCATAAATCTCAATCAACGTGCCCGCTTTAAACGTCCAAGCCGTGGCAATTGCACCCGCTTCAGCCGCAACTTCCAACCGAAACGAACGCGCCGCTTCATTCATGGCCGCACTGATCTGGACGCGAGTCCACGCGCTATAGCGCTTCCCGCCCGCTACAACGGTGATGACTTCCTGTTGTCCTGACATAAGATTATCGCGCCAAAGCCTCAAAGGTGAGCGGCATAAAAGCAGGGTGCGGCACGTTGTTTCGTGCCACAAGCTCCCCAGCCCTTAACGGATCAGCATAAAGCCGCCATGCGTGACGGATTGCGGGTAATGGCGCATTGGCCTTGACCTCAATCACGGGAGCAAGATCAACGATTGTGCGCGTGAAGAAATCCATCACCAAGCCGCGCAACGTGGACAGATCACGGAATAAAGCCGCGTATTCTGCCCCTATCGTCATATTCATCTCATATTCAAAGCGCATCGCGGCAAGCGCACGCGCATTGATTCCTTGAGGGCGATCCGTATACGTGCGGCGGATCACGCCATCAGCATAAGCCGCCATCAGCGCCATGCGCACGCAAAGCCGCACAGTGTTGATATTGGCGCTTTCTCGCTGCGTATAAATCGGATCAAACCCGCGAATAATCACGGGCGGAAATTGATCGAGAAGCGGCGCAATCACATCAGATGCACTCGCATCGGGCAAACCATCATTCAGTGCCAGTGTCGCATCAAAAAAGCGCGTCACAAACTGTGTGTCAGCGCCGCTCACACGGCTCAGCATGGAAGGCGCGTCATCAAAAAACGTGATCAACGTGTCACGCAAAGAGGCGCTCACCACAGGATCAACAGGGGCAGAAACACGCACGGTTTCCAAAACACTGAGCGCATTTTCAATTTCAGAAACACCTGATTCCACAACAAAATCAGGCTGATCTTTTGTAAAGCTCAATACCTGAAACGCCGCGCTTGCCGAAGCCGCAAGCGTGTTCGCAAAGCTGATGACCTGCTGTTGAATAAAGCCACTCGACACAAGCGCCGTTGCTGCACCTTCGCGCAAAAACTTGAGCGAAAACGCAATATAGCCCAATTTGTCTTTATCGAATGAGCGATCAAATGACTGGCACACCACCATGATTGCGCCATTGACAGGCAGCACAAGCAGCCCCGCGCCACGTTGTGCGCACGTGGCGAGAAGCGCTTGCCCTTGGCTATCGGCAAAGTCGTTAGCGATATACGCCGTCACCTCGTAAGAGCGGATCCCCTCGCCCAAATCCTCATGGAACGGATCATCCCGCATCGGGAATTCATGGCTCACAATACGCCGCGATCCACCCTCTTTGTCACTCTGGACGTAAAACGGCACACCCTTATAGCTTGCCGGCCATAAGGTTTTTGACCAGTCGCGCATATTCAAAGGAATCCTGTTTTAATTTGTCGTGACTTTTGCCGCTTGAAATGTATGATCTCCCGCAACTTCAACGGGAGATGTTCACATGCGTACTTTCATTTTAACAATCGCCTTGTGTCTTTCATCGGCTGCTTTTGCCCAACAACATGCATCGGTTGCGGCATACGCTTTCGATGTGATCGCATCCCCAAAGGAATACGCTGGGAAACGTGTCAAAATCTATGGCTGCAAGCTTTACGGGGCAACCGCACAAAGTACTCTCTGTGCGGCGTTTTCCAAAAATGGCGAGCAAATTGGTAATATTGTTTTAGACGCAGAAACAATGTCAAAAGAGCAGCGCATTAAGTTAATCAACGAATGTGCTGGTAATAACGAGCGGACTAGCTGCAACAACAAAATTGTCACAGGGCGGGTAAACAATATTTATGGTCTTTATGTAAGAGTGACTAAGGTTGAGGTGGATTGGTAACTATACTTGATGGGCGCGTCACCGCGCCACTTCTGGCATTGTAACACCCGTTGAACCTGCGCCATTTCCTGTATTGGCGCGGATTGCACCTTCTGCTCTTGACGTGGTGTTTTTGGCTTGTTCAACAACCCTGAGTAATTCTGACGATGCTTCAACTTTAAAGATTGATGTAATATTCACATCGGCCTTACCTTCAAGTTGCGCTTTAACCTGATCAGGCTTGACCGTTGCTTCAATTTTTCCACCACTAAAGATCGATTCAATGTTTTTAAGTGTTGGAGCAAGGTCAACAGGGCGCTGTGGTGGCGCTGGGTATGGGGCTGGCATAGCGGGGCTTTTATACCCACCATCTAACCCACCATACCCAATGCTGTTGTATTTTTGGCCGTTCTCGCCTGTTACACTCATTTGAGACGGGGTTGAATGAAAATTCCCGTAAATTTGACGACCTTTAAAGCTTTGGTTGACACCAAGCCCTTGAATGCTGCGCTGTTGCTCACGCACATCACCCCATTGCTTTTCTTTTGCAAGCATTTGATCGCGCACGCTCATTGCATCATTAAAAGCGGCAAGCGCTTCATCAAAAAGCTTTTTCTTTTCATCAAATTCAGCTTTTGTTTTTTGATACAGTGGCGCTTTTTCAGTCCATCCTGATTGACGCATACGCTGATCGCGTTCAGCAAGTGCGTCATATTCTTTTTTAGCAATACTGACGGCTTTTTTGAGACGATCATAATAATCAATCGTTTTCTCGTGGTTTTTGTTTTTATTGTATTCATCAAAGGCTTGATCGGCGGGCATATCAGAGTTGATGCCGTAGGCGAGAGTGTTTCTTAAATGATTACCAACCTTGCTCCATGTTTTCGCATCGGAAAGCTTTTGCAGTGTGTTTGTCAGCCCTTCCAATAAGGGGACAGCGGGAATAGAAAGCGACTCACCAAGTTGGTTTGTAAATTTAGACCACGATCCAGAGAGTCTATCCACGCCCGTTTTACTGTCCTCAAGTACGCGCTTAAGGTTACTCTCAACCGTACCGCCCGAATCTTTAAGAATATCCATAAGCCTTTCAACAGCGCCCTTTTGCGATAAAAGAGCACGCATCCCTGTTGATACTTGCATATCTGAAAAGAGTTGTGGGATTTTTGAAAGATCACCTTTCATGGCTTTGTCAGATAATTCGACAAAAAAGCTTAAAAGATTTTTACCTTCTTTTCTCGCCCCTGCCATTTCTTTTCGCAAATCAATGCCAAATTTTTTAAATTTATTGGCTGTTTCCTCTGATTCCATCTTCTGATAAACGTTTTTCAATGCATTTGCGGCTTCTTCAGCAGACCCCGTTTGATTGCGGATAACCTGAAGCATCGCAACGGTTTGGCTGAGTCCTTCCTGCCCTTTAAGCCCTACAGCCGCACCTGATGGAGCGAGTGAGGGCAAATATTGAGCCATATCTTTAAGCTCAAACTTACCTTCCTGACCGCCCTTGACCATAATATCAAAGGCATTCTGCATCTCTTTCGCTGTTATCTTAAAAGCATCCCCAACAGCACCAGCCGTATTAGCAATATCAACAACTTCAGCACCAGAGGCTTGCGCAGTTGCTGCAACGGATGGCATAAACTCTTGTATATCTTTAAGTTTACGCCCTTGTGCTGCGAGAGACTCGTACCCTCTTGTGATGCTATCTAAGGGCATAGCAACCTTATTCGCTAAAGCCTGCGCTTCTTGGCGCACCTTCACCATCTCTTCGCGGGATGCATTCGCCGTCAAGCCAAGACGGGTATAAGTGCGCTCAAGATCGGCATATTCGCGAACCGCAGACGCAGCCCCATAAGCAACACCAGCAGCACCAGCATAAGGCATAAGATCACGCGCCACTGAACCAGCCGCACCCATAGCAGCCATACCTGCCATAGGCATGTGACCCGATGCAGCACGACGGTAAGATGCGGCTTGATCTGCTTGCCTTTTAAGTTGCCCAATCAGGCGATTATGACCAGACGAGAGCTGGGGCGCTTGAATAGGTTTTTGAATTGTTCTGGATAAATCCATAAACTTTTTAGCGATTGACGCAAAAACACCGCCCGTTTTATCTTGAGCGGAAATAATCGCTTTTGCGTCAAGCACTTTAGCCACGGGTTTTTTCTTTCAAGATGCCATGCTTGATGGCCTGTTTGATCCAGTGATTAATTTCTGAAAGCCTCATGTTGCGAAGCGCGCCAACGTCAATGATTTTCAGATCGAAGATGAGGATTCTTGCGAGCGTTTCATATTCGCCATACGCGCCTGAAGAAAAAAATCGTTTACAGCCTCCTGCACTTGCATACCGTCTGCAAGCGAAAGCATATCCAGCTCAATCGGGGTGATGGAAATGAGCTTTTCAATAAGTGCAGATAAAGACTCTTTGTCTTTTGCCTCGCAATAAGACCCGTCTGGGTAGCGAATATAAACAAAAATATCGCCATGCTTGGCGAGTTCTTTGTATTTTGGCTCGCGAATTGTGACCTCATCAATCACCTTACCATGTGACGTGATTGGCGTATGGAGCTTAATCACCTTATCCATCAACTATCTCCAAACACCTGATAAAGCGCGGAGGCGATTTGCAGCCCCGACACTTCACCGCTGGAGAGGTTGACGCTCGGACGACCCGTCACAATCGCATCTGTGAATTGATGCGTGCGGTTGGATGATTCCTCTTGAATGGTGACATTCAAGCCCGTTTGCCGCGTGATGTCCCAGCGCTCACCCTCTTCAAGCTGAAACGTCATTTCAGCGCTGAAGGGCATGTTTTTGCGCGTGGCGTAGACCGTGCCGTCCTGATTGGCCTCGGCGGTTGCCTCGAACGATGTGGGCATGAGGGTGATTTCACCACGCGCTTTATAAAGCGTCGTGCCGATTTTCACCTCAATGCGCCCACCAAATGTGGAAATGGCCATGATTTAGCTCCCGATATGATGAAAGAATGTAAAAAGCCGCGCGTTGCTTTAAGCGGCTTGTGCTTGCGCCTGATACTGCAAAAACACCGTGATATTGGCCGCGAACACACGCAGCTGGTTGACCATGTCCACGGGCAGGTAAGCATTGAGGCGGTTGGCGTTGTTTGCATCACGCTCGACCACGACAAGCTGTGCAAACGCATCGGCATTTTCAATCACACCGCTATCAACAAGCTCCCGCGCCGCATGGCATAGGGTGTTACGCACTGAGCGCGGCGTAGCGATGCTTTGAAGCCCAGCAGGGTTATCATTTGCCAAAGCCTGACGTGAGTGGTTGTTGGCAACCGCAACCTTGAAATAACGGGTCATGAACATTACCTGACCGATCGTCTCAATATCGCGGAATGTGGCATCAGGCACACCCGCACTATTGAGCTGCTCAGTCGTCACAAGGCGATCAATCACCACCGTGCCGTCAGCAAGGTTTTTAAGCGCCCCTATGCCATCGACATAAAGCGCTTGACGCGATGTTATATCAAACCACAAGCTTTTATCACGCGGAGGCAAGATGCCCGGCACACGCAATGTTTGCAGTGGGCGAGAAAGCTCAGGTGCGTCTGTGAGATGCTCCGCAACGATTCCGCCAACAGCCGCCGCAACATCCCAAAGCGGATTCGGGCGCGTTTGTGAGCCGATAATTGTTGCGTGGCGATCATTACGCCCGTTTCCGAGCGAAACCAGCGTGCCAAGCGAGCCATAGCTTGCCGTGATATAATGCCCGTAAGTTTGTTTGAGCGGCGACCAGCGCCCTGTGCTCACATCGCTTAAAAAGTCACGCAAGCTGTTGAGTGAGGTGGTGTCTGAATAAGGGCCGCAGATCCAATCAAACTCTTCATCACCCAGTGCAGCCAAGCCTGTGGCTAGCGCGGGGACACCAGCGCCTCCTGCCATTGCAGTGATGGTCACGCGCCCTGCCAAAATGTTTGGAAGGCCAGAGATTCCTGTCAGCAACAACACCTCAAGATCATTATTGATCGCGCCCACGTGGCGCGAGGTGACAGTGACAACGTTTGTCGATGATGTCGCTGTGATCGGGATGTTGAGCGCGTTGATTGTGTCGCGGATCGTCGTTGCAATCTGCGTTGTGGTATCGGCTGCATTGACTTGGATAGAGCTTTGAAAGCCCAAAAAGCCAAAGGTGGCCACACCCGCCGCTGATGGCGCAGTGTTGATCGTGATGGTGCATGTGGCAGCCGTTCCTGCGGGATCAGCAAGCGGGAGAACCCAGATCGGCTGAAACGGCGCGGCGTTACGTGCCTTGTTAAACATTGACACGAGCATTGAGCCCACGCCGAAATAACTGATTGCTTCAGCCTCTGATTGAATGGGGCCTACAGGCACGTTGGCAGCAGCAGTCCCTGCTGATGTCTTTTGACCGAGCAACAGTTGGCGCGATTGCCCTTCATAAGGCGTGCCACCTGAATTAATTTCGGCATAAAAAAAGGGAACCAAAAGGTTCCCCGGAATTGCATTGAAGGCCACAACCATTATGATTTCTCCTCGTCAACACGGGCAGGTTTGCGCCGTGTGTTTGTGTCAGATTCAGCGGGAGGCGCTGGCTCAACAGGTGGCTCAGTGACGATCACATCACCGTGCGCAATGCGCTGTTGCCAATAGCCATCAAGACCAACAGGCTCACCCTCAACGCTCAAAAGCCGCGTGCTGTTGGGAAAGCGAATAGGGAAGGGGTTGCCTGTCTCCTTGTGGAGCGCAGGTTTAATAAAAACAGTGTCCATAATGTCCTCTATCATTAAGTCGGGAGTGTCACTGACGCGATAATCGTGTCACCCGCAGCGGATGGCGCATCGGGATCAATCACGATCCCAACGGTGGTTAAATCAGGCAATACAGGCATCACAGGCGCACCGTTTTGCAGCGCAACGCCAATGCTTTGCGCAAAAGCGCCGTTACTTAAGCTGCTTAAAACACCAAACAACGGCTCAGGAATGCGTGCCGCACCCGAAGGCGCAGACGCAGGATTGAGATCAAATTGATCGTCAGGCACTTCGCATTCAAAGCGTAGCGTGCGCGTGACGCTCATCATCGCTTCTTCAGCGCCGCGCTCGGTCTCGCTTTCAATGCCTAAAATCAAATTGCCAAACAGTTTGCGAAACGGCTCGCCTTTTGCGCCATAAAACAGGGCATGGCGCACTTGACCATCCAGCGCATCAATGTGCGCTTCAAGCATGGCTTCCTCATTGCTTGCGCCAATCACCATGAGCACAACATCAAGCCCAAGCGTGCGCTTGAACGGAATGCCGCCACGATGTGCTGGCTCGGCTTTGTCATCATTGACATAAACCGAAAGCGCATAACGCATTGTGCGCTGTTCATCGCGCGTGAGCGGTCTTAAGCGCGTGTCAAACACATTCCCTCCCGCATAGGTCGGGAAACCTGCATTCGCCTCAATCGCAGACTGAGGACACAGCGCCTCAAGTGCAGCCAAACGCAGCGCAATGCGGGTATAGCTCATGAGGGTTTTTCTTCATTCAAATCAAGTGTGATGCGCTGGCCGTTACCATCGGGCACAACCTCACTCACACGCCATGCTGTGCTGTCAGAAATGCGCACGATGCGATCACCCACAAGAGGCATCCAACCCAAAGACTCGGCTTTGACAGTGACTTGTGGACGTGCCGAGGTAAGCCCGGGGCTTTGAGCATCATACACCCTGCCATACGTTGCACCGGCATCAACGCGGGTTGCTGTGGCGTGAAATATGGCAGTTGTCGTAATAACCGCGCGTGTGTTGTCCACAACGCGCGGCGCATTGACGTTATTGATTGTACGCATCGGCTCAAAGCGGAAGCTTTCGCCAAAACAGCCGTCAACGACCCCTTGAATCATCAGATCAAGGGAGTCGAAAGGGGAGGCCATGTTAGCCGACGAGCTGGAGACGGATGTTGGCTGCTGTATCTGCCGTTGCTTTAGCGGCAAGGCCAAAGCCGATAAAGGTGTTGCCAGACGATGTTTTTGTGACGTTTTTCGCGGTATTATCCCAATAAACTTTGGTTCCCGCCGTCCAGTCTGTGCCTGCGCCAGATGCCGTTGGCAGGTTCCAAACGCCTGTGGTTTGCAGCGCAAACGTTTCTGTTTGCGCAGCCGTGACAATTGCCACGCCAAAAATAGAGCCGATGAGGTAGCCTGTGCCACTCACAACGCCCCCTGATGGGGCAATCATGTCAAGCACATTGCCGTCTTGCACAAAGTTTTTAGCCATTTCGATAGTCCTTTAAATGAGGGTTTTTAATTCAAAGCGAGCGCGTTAAGCGCCCGGATTGCGATAAGCTCCGCGGAAGTCAATCGCGCCGCACCCAAAGTCATGCTCAAGCGAAACGCTCAATCCTTGTGTGCCAAATGGTGATTCAAGGCGCAAACGAGGAGCAGTAAAGCCTTCAAGCAGACCCCACTCAAAGCATGGCAAAATGTCAGGTGACTCGAACAGATACCATGGATTGCCCGTTAAACGCGCTGTTGCAACGATCTGAAGCGTTGCTGTGAATGGGTTAACATTGGATGCTTGAGCCGCTTGCAATGGGGCAAGAAGCTGTTGTGCTTGTGTCTCTTTATCGGGCGACACAAGAATAATTTTTGGAGTGATATCCAGCGGCTCACCGTCAAGATTGGTTTGCTTACGCAGCGCTTTGCGCCCTGCATCAAGAGCCGCCACATCAATCACTGTGCCAGAACCCGCAAGGTTGCCGCGTCCAGCAGCAAAAACCTGCGCATTACCCTCAATCAGTGTGGGGCCGTTGTTAGCTGAACCCGATGTGAGCATCGCGTAAAAGGTTTTATCCTCAAACTGCATCACTTTGTCACCATAGGTACTTAATGCGCGGTCGAGGCCACCAAGCGAGTCATTGACAAGCATTTGACGGGTGACTGTGAAGCTAACACCATAGGGGATAACGCGAGTCTTTTCACGCGCCTCAACCAGAGTGCCGTTTTTAATTTCTCCACCCTCTTGAATAGGCTGAAGCGTCGGGAAGTCACCAAAACGCACGCTATTGTGATCCCTAAAATCAACATAAGTGCGTTGACGGGCAATTTTACGATAAGAAGCTTGTGCAATGTTATAACGCGCCTGAAGAGCGCGGTTCATGGCGTTTTCAAACAAAAGCGGGAAGTCTGAAAGCGAATGCGCGCCACCAGAACGACGGCCAAACGCCTCATCAAGTACGGCTTCCCTATCACGGGCGCTCGCTAAAAACCCGCGATGCCCCACATGAATGGCGGCCATTTCAACGATTGAACGCTGTGCATATTCACGCGCCGGCTCGCTTAATTCGCCAGTTGCACCCATGCGATGCGCCATGGCTTCTGTCATTGCAATTGCACGAGTCTCACTGGCATCACGCTCAACGCGCACGCTTCTTGTCGGGCGTGATTCAGCGTCAGTTGCCAAGCGCTCAAAAGCGGCATGGCGGAAGGCTTCAACCGAAGTCCCATCACCAATTGCGCGGTCAATATCAGCGGCTTCCATGCCAGATCGCCGACCAATGTCGTTGATCTCTTTGATGCGTGTGCGCTCAGCAGCAAGCACACTTTGTGAATCAGGCGCAACAGGCGCGTGATGTGCTTGCGCACGTGTTTCAATGGGTGTTGGCTCTGTTGTGCTGTCTGTCGTGGCCACAGACACGGCCTCTTTGCGTGCTTCGGGCATCGCAGACTCCTCTAGTGTTGATCGGGTCTCTTGACCTGATTCAGGGGGGGAAACGGAAATTGAACGGATTTTAGCTCCTACATCCGCAGGAACGGTGACGAGGGACACTTCCAAGAGCTCCCAGCGCGTCATGCGCCATGTTTCAGAACCATCAGATTCAGAAACAAGAGAACGTGCGTCAATGCGATAGCCGATCGATATGCCGCTTAATTCGCCGCGTGACACCATGCCCTCATAGGCACGGCCTGTTTCATTGTCATTGAAGCGCAAACGGCCTTTAAGCACGCCGTTATCGAGTCTGGCTTCTTCAACAACGCCGATTGGCAAATCAACATCGTGATTGAACAAGAGCGACATGCGCCCTTCAGAGGCGCGGCTTAAATCAACCGCATCAGACCCCATATCAAGCTCTTCGATGTACCAGCCATAGCGCTTAACGGGCGCACCTGTGGCAAAAACAGCGTCAACCGTGCGCGTTTTTGAATTGTAGCTTGCCGGCGCAAAAGACGCGAAACGCGTCATCGTGCTCGGAAGGGCATCCCGATTAACATGATCTAATGGCATGGTTTTTAATCCGTTTTTTCATCATCATCACCACCCGCTGGCGTTGATGCTTGTGTTTTGCCGCTTTGCGCGACGCGGCGCGGGTCAATGTCGAAAACAAGCCCTTGCGCATCGATCTCTTTGAAAAAGTCTTGATATTCGCCAACAACCACGCGCCAATCTTTACCCCATCCCCCGATAAAGTCTTGCGGCGAGAGTCGGCCAGAACGCACGGCCAGTATGTCAGCTTCCATATCCTTACGCGGGTCAATTGGCTCATTTGCGGGCGGCAAGTAATGGCGTTTATATCCACCTTCACGCGCCTTTAAGCGCCCCGACATAATCGCGACCTCTAAAAACCGCTCAACGATGCGATCTAGCATCATCGGTATAATCATGAGGTATTGATGCTGCTCAGCGAGCCGACGAACCTCAATTTTACCCGCACGAAGCGATGAATAATTGGCTTGCCTCAAATCACCCGTGAGCTGGTCGTAAGTGATGCCCACACCCGCCGCGATTCCCATCAGCGCATTGATTGAAACCGCATCAACCTGTGATGTTGATGCGGGATTAAACTCTTTAACCTCTTCGCCCGGTTCAAAATAAATCTGCGCACCGGGTTTGAGACTTTCAACCCGCTCTTGCCCTGTTTTTGCAGCGCTTCCCGCAAGGCTCGATGCAGCATCAGGCTTTGTAATAATCAGGCCAATGCACGCTTCCATGCGTGCTTTAACAACGAGCGCATCCATAAAATCAGCATAATCACGCGCCGTCATCAGGATGGGTGCAAAAACGGGTGCACCACGCACTTGTCCGGGGCGAAGCGGGCGATAGAGATGACACACATCCGCCCGTTTATGGAATTGCGACTGGCCATAAACGCCATTCAGATTAACATTTTCCCCTGGTGCGCTTGCGTGCAGCCAAAGCCCTTTGCGCTCATCAAAATCACCCAGTTCAACACCCAGCCGCGCACGGCCTTTGTTGCGCCGCGTGGTTAAACCTGCGCTGTCTTGCGTTTCATCGATCCAATCACCCTCGTTGACCTGAAGCGCCAACGGCACAGGGCGCGTGCGATCATCCATGCGACGCGGGATCATGCGTATCACGCTGTCCCCACCTTCCATCGCCGAGCGATAGGCCATCGCTTGAAGGCCACCAAAATCAAGCACGCGCTCAATATCACACGACGCGCACCAATCATCCCACAGAGCTTGCACCTGCGCATCGAGACGGCGCGAGCCTGTGTCAAAGCGCACCGTGATGCCCGTTCCCACGGCTTGAGCCGTAAGAATATCCAGCGCCCGTGCGCCAATCCATGTGTTGCGCACCATTTCGCGCGAGCGCTCGCGCAAGGCTGGCAATGCCCCAGACAGGGCGCTGTTGGCGCTTGTTTGCCCGTAAGAGCGAAACGATGACCCGCGACGGCCTTTTGTTGCGCCGTCATAAGCTTCAGCCTGTCGCAACACCACCTGTGCACGCGCACGGCTCAGCGCTGCTTGTGGAGCAACCCAAGCGAGAGCGCGTAAAAACGGGTTCATGATCAGTCGCGGCTATGTTCTGTGTAAGCAATACGCGACACAGGCGTGACTTTTGCTTTGAGCGCACCAAGAGCACGCTCCATATCGGCTTGCGAGCGATATTCGACTTTACGACGCTCATTGCCGGATTCGTATTCAACAATCTTTGCGCCGCTCGCAATCGCCGCCTCGAGCTTTAGAATATCATCTGCGATTGCCATGTTTTACCAGTTCCTGCCGCGCCCACCCAGCCAATCACTTTGATCAGCCGCAGGGCGTTTTGTTTCTGTTTTTGGGGGTGGCGCATCAAGCGCCGCCGTTGCTGTAAAAAGATTTTGCTCTTGTGCCGCTTCAGGAATGCCCCTGATGCGTGCAAGGTTTGCCCACTGCTCAGGTGTGGTGCTTGAAATTCCAAGGTATTCAGCCAGCGCCATGTTATAAACGCGGCAATCGAGAAAGTGGTTGTCCGTTTGATTCGGGCGCACTTTCCAGCGCTTAATCGAGCGCCCACGCACCCGATCCTCAACAAGATATTCCGCCGTGATCTGGCGAAAATAGTTTTCGTCCATCCATAAGCCAAAGTGACACAATCCCGATGGATCACAATCGTGACCCGCGCGAATGCCCTCTTTGTTGAGATGCTGATAAAACGCACCTTTCAAAGACCACGTACCAATCGGCCAGACCCGCGCACCTTGTTTGATGCGCTTGCCGCCCAGATCCACGTCAACAAGCGTTGGTTGCCCGATTGCGGGGCGATTCCATCCCTCTAACCCCTTAATGGCAAGAATGACATCTCGCCCTGTTAAAGGGTTTGGCCTTTGATTGTTTCGCACGAACGCATACACCACGTGCGAGCGATACCCTGAATCAATGGCAAGCGCATCAACGCGCCTTAAACCACCAAACGCATCGGCATAATCGCGATCAAGAACACGCTCTTTGAGTAATAAAAAAGCACCCGCGCTTGCATCTGAGGTTTCACCCTCCAGATAATCCGCATCAACCACCCATGATTGACCATCAGGCGCATACGCCGTGACCTCAACCCAAAGTCCACGCATCTGCACGTCAGCCGAGGCAACAAGCAACATGCCTCTTGGTGGCACATGGTAGCGCTTGAGGCTTTCATCACGGCGCAGCATGAGCCGCTCGTGATCAGGCGCATCGCCTTTCATTTCATAGGGTAGGCCGAGCCAGATATTATAAAATGACTTGAGCCTGAGCGGATCATCGCGGCATTGAATAAACGCCTTAGCAATCTCATCCCACGGCACAAAGGGCGATGACAGGCTATCAAAGTGATAACTCGGAAACGCCCCAGCGCGTGATGCTGTGGGTTGCCAGCCAAACGGCTCACCCGCTTTTTTGAGCTCAACCGCCTCACACACAAGGCGCGTACGCTCGTGGCTCTCAATGATCTGCCCACAACACGGCGCAACATAAAACGCCTTGTAGGGGTATTCTTTTTCAAACTTGAAACTATCGCCCCACTCAAATTTAACAGGCGAAGCACACCCGGGACACTTCACAAACAGATAACGCTGATCACCCTCATGGAATCGCGCATCGATTTTACTCTCGCCCTTGATCGTGGGCGTTGAAATATCGATGCGTTTCCAATCACCTGATGCCAAAAACGACATCTGACGACCGTTTGAAAGCTCAAGCGGATCGCCCTGACCATCAAGATCATCAGGGTATTGATCAATCTCATCACGAAACAAATCTTTGACTGACTTGGAACGCAGATCAGCGGCGGACGTTGCAATCGCAAGGGTTAAAAACCCTCCCGAAAAGCGCTTTGAATAGGTTGTCGATCCCTTGCCAGAGCGCGAGGCTTGCCCCGCCACTTTATCCGCCAGAGGTGCAGTCTGCTTGATCGCTGGATCAAGTTTTTGCGTGTTGAAATCTGTCAGCGCCGAATCCGTGGGCTGTATGATCATCATATTGCCCGGCTCACGGTCTATCTTATAGCCCGTTCCTGCCAGTATGAGGGTTGTGAACCCCGTTTGTGCGCTTTTGCGCACCGCGATCTCGTTGACAGGGCAATCAGCGGCCAGCATATCAAGCGGCTCGCAGATGTAGGATGTGAGCTTCACATCCCATTTTTGCCCCTGTTTGATGCCATCAGGCACAATTAGATATTGAGCCGCCCATGCAGACGGCATCATCGGTATGGACGGCGCTAAGATGCTGGCAAGCGTGCCGGCAATGATCTTGAGCGACGGTTTAAAACTCATGCGTGATAATCAAGACTCGCTTGATCGCTGCGCTCTTCATCAGACGGCTTTGCGTCAGTGTCACGCTCTGAAAGCAGCCGCATCGATTGCGAAAGCGTCTCCCTCAATTCACGCGCAATCTCTTTAAGCTTGCCACGCGCACCGTTTACGCCACCTTTTCCCACCGCATCCGCAAGCGCTTCCGCGTGGGTTGAGATTTGATCAATCGCTCTCACGAGCGCCTCAGCGCACTCGGTCATCGCCTCAGTGACCTCATGCAGCGGCAAGAGCTTGCCAATGCGCTCATCCAGATCAAGCTGCGCCATATCAGCTTTAAGAGCCATGTGACGGGCTTGCTCAGCCGAATAAACAGGGTTCACACTATCAGAGATCAAAGCAGGTGCTTGCGCTGTCTGTGTTGCTTTTTTGGTCGCAGCCCCTTGCTCACGCATAAGGTCTGTCGTCTCGCCAACAGCGCGATCATACGCAGCAACATTAATCAGCTTAGGCTTACCGCGCCCCTCGCACTGTCCGAGCAAAAGACCATCACGCTCAAGGCGTGCAACCTTTTCGCCAACCGTTTGTTTCGTCACACCTTTCAGCTTAGCAAGCGCCGTCACACTCAACCACAGTCCGTTATCAAGTGTCAGTGAAGCGTCAGGGCTTTTTTGCATTGTGTCAGGGGTGTAAGGTCAACTTTAATATCCTCTCGCTACCAAAATCGCGGGCTCTTCCGCCCGCAGGGGATGGATGAAGGGGAAGAACCTTTGGAAATCATTTGATGAACGAGAAGAGCTTGGTTGTGATGTTCTTCTCGAGGCCAGCCATGGCCTCGCGGTAGAACGTAGTCTCGGTTGCGCCCGTAGTCATCTCGGTGGGGATGAATAGATTGGACTTCACCTTATTGATCTTGAGACGCGCCTTACCCGCACGCTGGAAAACATGGCCACCCAACCCCGTAGCCTCTTTGCGATTAGGAAAGCGACCGCCTTTGATGAATGCGTTTGAGTAGCGCTGAGCAGATGCCCATGGATGAGCAGTCACACCACCGCGGCTTTCTTTCGCATTAAAATACTTAAGGCTTATGTTGCCGCCGCGTGAGTTAATCTCGTAAGCGAAGTTTGATCCGTAGGCGCTTTTCTTTTTAAGTGCCTTATTAATGGTCTTATGCTTTAGCCCCGATTGACCAACAAGAGCGCGAACCATTCCCGTGCGGGTTTTGTTTCCCGTTTGGTTAATGCCGCGCACGAGTGCGAGTGGAGCATGTTTGCCAGCGGCGGCGAAGATGTTGGCGATGCGTGATAAATCAGGGCAATCTGCCCTCATGGTTATCATCAGCGCCGCACCATCAGACGCATACGGGCTGCACTTGATGCAACGGCGCGTAAATCCTGTGATGCTGATTGCGCCACGCGCACCAGATCACCAGCCGCTTGCGCATAATGCCCTGTGACAATGCTCCTTGCCGCAGACATTAAATCGCTACGACGTTGAGCGCAGCCACACATGACACACCCCATAAAAAAAACCCCGCTGAACCAGCAGGGCGTTGGACACAAAACTCTATGATGAAGGGTATAGTCAATAGCACAGGTACAGTCAAGACCCCATAAGAGCCTTCATTCAACACACACTATCACGCGCCGTGTGCCGCACCCTTCCACGGCTCATGATTAAAGCCTTCATCGATAAGCTTGTAATCATCCAGCTTTTTTGCAAGCGTGTCATGTATATATGAAAGCCCTATTTGTATCAGTGAATAATTAAAGCGCTCCATAACACAATCTTGAAGTGAAGGCTCATAGGTGTATTTACGATAAGCGCCTTTTTCAAGCATCTTTGTTCGCTTATCATAGGCGTTGACTTCATGGATATATTCAAAACCATCAATCAT
Source organism: Beijerinckiaceae bacterium (assembly GCA_044356745.1). GTDB lineage: Bacteria > Pseudomonadota > Alphaproteobacteria > Rhizobiales > Beijerinckiaceae > JBIKVP01. The sequence continues at coordinate 27,034 of JBIKVP010000008.1, forward strand.
AACCGCCTTTTTCACAAACCAGCATTCTTTTCCGTTGGCAAATCTTACCACCTTAGCCTCTGGCTCAGGCATCTGCCAACCCTCAACACGCCCACGAATGGCAGCCAAGGCCACCAAGGATGATAAACAAACGTCACTTCCCTTGAGGTTTTGGCCATAATGCGTGTGGATAAGGATGTCGTTGCGACGCTCTTTTATAGCTTCAAGCGAATCGTGCAAAATGCTTTGCCCCATATCCGCAAGCGAGGGCATGTCAGCAAGAGGTGAATAGTCATCGCCCAGATCAACCACAAGGTCATCCAGCGCCAAAACCGCATCACCAAGGCGCAATGCGTCCATGTGTGGGTCATCCGCCGCTGTTGGATCACACACAGCGCCATATTGATTGTAATCAACCCGTGATGACAGCTCCATGAGCGACACCAAACCACCACCCGCATAACGTGGTCCAAACGCACGGGCAAAATCTTGCCGCTGTGTGCTGATTTTTGGCAGCTCTTCGCGCCATGCCCAATTGAGCAGGTTTAGCAGTGTGCGTGGTTTTTTCATGAGCGCACCTGCCATTTTGAGCTGGATGATAGGTTTAACATAGCGTTGACCCCAACCCCACCATCACATCGCTCGACTTTCATACCCACAACAAGAGCAGCTAGAATCAACTCACCGTTCGCAACATACTGTCCAGACCATTTTTCAGCGGCATGTTTGATAAAATAACTATCAAAATCCCTATTCACAGTCTTGCGCCATGGGCAAGCCTGAAGGAAAGCAATTGCCGCTTCAACACCAGACAATCCACCCGATAATAATTGTTCGCGCTCAATGGCGAACTTTGGATGTGTCGGCTCTCTAAAGCCAAACCGCCCCAGATTAGGCGCATCGTTTAAAGCCTTATTCAATTTTTCCTGCAATTCCATCGCTTGGCTCCTTTATCATATCTATCATATCTCTATCATATCTTAAAAATAGAGATATGATACAAATACACCTTTAAAATCAATGTGTTACACTAAATATCATATCTATCATATCTTTTTGCCTCGCGTGTAGGAAAATCTTTAAAAACTACCAGAACCGTCTAATGCGCTGCGAGACAGGGAAACTCGAATTTTTATGCAAATTAATTATAGCCATACTCACCCCTTAAAATAAGCTTCCTCGCGCGCGTACACGGGGAAATGTAAAAAAGATATGATAGATATGATAATCGTCGTAAGCCATTGATAACTAAAATAAATTTCTATCATATCTCTAAAAATTCATGAATTTAAGATATGATAGATATGCAAGTACTTGAAATTAAATGTTTTTTTCTACGCACTTTGCCTCTTTTTGTATAAAATTCAGCTTTGAGATATGATAAAAAACAGCCTTGCACCCCTTAAACCCTGCCTCTCTCCCACTCCTCACATTGCCGACCAATCAATGTCTTGCTGCATTTTTTCGCTGAAAAAATTACGACACTCCTCTAATGTTGGGAAAAACCAGTGATTGATAAAACGGCTTGTTTCGCGGCATGTGGTGCGCTCTTTGGTAAAACGTGGGACAAGCCGCTTTAATTTAATACCCACTTCAACCTCGGACGAGCGCCTTTTAATGCCCGTTCGATCTGATATCTGGATGTAGTCATCAATCATTTTGTTGCAGCACACGCTTGAGAGCCAAGTGTCTGACGCTCGCAACTGTGCTCCGCGAGCCAGACATTCAAACCACCAACTCTCCACACTATCTAAAGAGCGTATCTTTTGCTCAAGAAGGGCTTTCGTGCGAGGAATGGAGCGCATTTCAATGCTAGACAAGTCAAAATGGAGCAAGTCATACAACAAGGCTTCGCGCCCTCCGTTGTCCAATTCCTCGTCCATTTCGCGAAAATAGTCGTAATTTCTTATGCATCGGGGGTTGATGTCGAAAACAGCGAACCGCCGTTCATCCTTACCAGCTGGAACAACCCACTCGTTGTTCGATGTCATAATGACACGCACGTAATTATTGAGGCGAATGGGGTCAACGCCTTTAGATTCAATTTGCTGGATTTTGCTCGTGATCAATCCTTTGATCCGACCCTCGGCCACCTTATCACCCGCCCACACAGCCTCTTCCGCTTGGAGCAACAGGCAAGAGGCCATGTGAGCATTAAATTGACCTGTAACGTAACGCGAGTCGTCAACCAGAAAATAATGTCTCGGGAAAAGAGACCCCAAAACCTCCCCAGCCTTGGTTTTTCCAACACCCTGATCCCCGCGCATAACCAAAGCAACCCCAATACGCTCACGAGGCCGCTGAACGATGTGGGCAAAAAATCCAAACACCCAATTAAAATAGGCAGGATTTCCATCGCAGACATTGTTAAGCAAATGGTCCTTGAATATTGCATAGCCGTTTTCACGACGCTTTGGTTCAACAGAAAAACCTGACCATAAATTGAGATAATTTTTCATCCCAGGGGCATTTTTCGGATCGGGGAAAAACTCAACGCCCTTGTAAGAGCGCCTTTTAGATGAAATGAGCCAAGCTTTAGACCACGTGGTAACTTTAATTTCGCCCTGAACCATCACTTCGGTAAACTTGTTTGCGTGCCATGCATGAAACGACTCAAGATTTAGAATACGCTGTTGGTCATCTACGGGAGCATCAGGCTGATCCATCATCACCACAGCCTTAGAACCGAGTAAAACGAGCGAGAATTGCCTGTTTAAATCCTCAATATCGTATCCCCATGCGCGTGGCTCAGGCGTTTCATCGCCGTTGTCACCATTTTTCATGCGTTTCCTTGGCTCTTTCTCTGATTTAGAAGGAGGCGGGTTGCCCCCACTGGCAGGGTTGGTTTGCACAAAATCATCGAGTGGCTCAGCGCCGTCGATGATCTCGTTGATTTTGGTGATCGGGTCTTTGGGCGCACTATTCGTCATAGCGCCCCCGATTCTCATGTGGCACAAGCGCTTGCGGCGCGGTGGCGGGACAAAGGCACCTCCGCTTTTCATCGACCTGCGCCATTAAATCCATGAGGTAAGCACCATAATCGTGCGATCCCACATGTGAGGGCAGTGCCTGAATGAGGCGGTTGAGCGTCTCAAGCGTGGGCACACCCCCGCGCAGCATTTCACTCACGCGGATCAGGCGCACCAATTCGCGGTTGATCTGATCGAACGGAAATTGCGGCGCAGGGGGTGAGGGCTTGCGGCGGGTATGCGCACGCACGGGGATGACAGGCGCATCTGTTTCCTTTTTGGAAACAGTTGATGTTGCCGCATTGCCAAAAAAATGATTATGCAATGCGCTGTAACATTCGCGCTTATAATGAATCAGCTTTTCGCGCACACTTGGATCGACGCGGCTTTCATCAACGCCAAAAAACCAACCATTGAAATAGTCCAATGGCAAGCACACCATTTGACGTTTTTTACCATCTTCGGCAACCGTGGTTATCATAACCACGCCCTCATTTAGAATAGCATCGCGCTTTATGCGTTGACGTTGAGCGCTCCAATCAAGTTTGAGCGCATCACAGATCGGACGTATCGCGACATAAGGGCGACTGTCACGCATCGTGCAAAAAATGCGTGAACCATTAAATTGAACGTAAGATGGATTGATAGCGGGAAGTGCGGTCATGATAAAGCCCTCGGTATGGCGTGAATGAACGCCACATGTGAGGGTTTCCAAGACCGCACAGGTGGCGGGAGGTTGGAACCTAAACCGAGGTAGGCGGAGTTATTCGAGCCTTGCGGCCTTATATCCTCGCCCTCCCACCATAGTGGGTTTCGCGGCCAAAAAAGCGCACGAAAAAAGCCGCAGTAACGGTGCGACATGCCGTCGATTAGGAGTTTCCACGCTCCATCGAACAAGCTGCACCCAGAAGCGTTAAAAGTCAATGAACGAAAAACGGGGATAAGATTGAAAAACAACTGGAGATTGAAAGAGCGCCATGTTTTAAGCGCGGCATTTAACGAGGGTGTCTTATGAAGTATATTTTGACGCTTATCATCACATCTCTGTTTTTCATGACAGCGAATGAAGCTATTTCGGGCAGTAAAAACGAAATTATTGAAGAATCTGCCTTTGAAATATTTTCTTCTCCAAAGGAATACATCGGAAAGCGTGTTAAAACTTATGGCTGCACGCTGCATTCCGCAAAACAAAATGTGATTATGTGTTCCATTCGCGGACGCGGCGATGTTCACGTCGGTAATATTGGAATTGACAGCCCCTCTTTGAGTAAAGATGACAGACGAAAAGCGCTTTTTGAGTGCGCAGGGGGTAGTTTTAAACAGGCGTGTAACGTTATGTTTATCAGTGGCAAAGCTACGCTTTTTGAAAAACAATATATCCTGATCAAAAATGCTAAAATTACATGGTAAGGCACTCATCGCGTCACCTCGCCATCAATGAGGTTGTCGCAAAAGATAAATCCCACCTCAAATGCGGCGCGTGCAACAGCGATCACAATGTCGTCAAATGGGGTATTGTGTTTGATGCAAAGTTTCCCAATCACAGCGCGCTGTGAAAAGGTGAAGTCCTCAAATTTAAACGCGCTGCGTGCGCGTTGCGGCGTTGGCGCTCCATAATCCTCGCGGCGCAACCCGCCCATTGTCACATATCGACGCAGGGATGACGCACGCACGCCCGTCTTTTCTTCAACCTTTTTGCTGGCAACACCAGCGCCATAAAGCCAACCCGCTTGCACGAGCTGGTCATTGCTATAATCCTTGCGCACACGGCGCTTTTTTGTGGGTTTTTGTGGGGTATCAGCGCTCATGGGTTTTCTCCATGAGTGCATCAATCCAGAGACGGCTTTCATCGGTCAGGCGACATCCGCGCCCCCAGATCGTTTCAATCTTGATATTATAATCGTGTCTTATGGCGCGCTGTTTAACGTTATAAAGATGAACATCTATATTTTTTGTATTAGAATCTAAGTCTAAACCAAGGCAAGTCTTAATAGCATCACGCGTTACATAATGTTGTTTTTTAGTGAGATACAATAATGCGATAATTCTCTTTTGATGATCTGTAAAATCAAGCGGAAAACTCATAACGAAATTATCAAATGCATCATCTTTATTATTATGTTCATTTAAAATCTTAATTTCTTCTTTAAGCTCTAAGTTTTCACGCCGCAAAAACTTATTCTCTCGCTCAAGGCTATCAATCTTTTGTTGCTGAATTTTAGCGGGGCTATTCCTAAGCGCATCATCGGTTATATACATCACGCTTCCCCTTCCATGTGGCTCAGCCGCTCAATAAGATTATTGGCACGTGCCTCAAGCTTTTCAGCTTTCTCAATTTTTTCACTCGCATGAGTGCGATGGATGCGTGCCAACATAAGCGTCGTTCTAATCTGATCCCTCAAAGATTCAGGCGTTTCAATCACGTGATAGTCGCGTGTGATGGTTTTGCTCATAACCCACCCCACATGTGGCGACGCACAATCACATCTTTGGTGTTTTTTTTGTGCCACTGATAAACAAACCAAGCATACGGCACGCCCGATGTGGCGAGGCGATTGCCAGCCCACCCTTCGCGATGCATCGCAGGTGGGCGGTTTGCACCCAAATAAACATGCGTGCAATGATCATCAATCAGCGTTTGGCGCATAAACGAGCCTGTTTTGCGCCCATGTACACCCTCAAGCGACACAAACCTGAGCAACATAATCGCCACAGGCACAAGCGTAAGCGCATGCGCAATAAACTCATCAGCGATTTTAAACGGCGGGTTGGTGATGATTGTGCCAGCGCCGTGCCTAGAGCGCTCCATGAGAAAATCAATCGGGGTTTCAATGCCCTCATCCGCGCCCTCATAAGCGCAGATGTCACTGGCTTTCACGATATAGCCAGCACCCCTCAATTCGCGTGAAATTGCCCCGCGCCCTGCGCAAGGCTCCCAGATGATGGGATCAGAGCATGGTTTGTGTGTTTGAATAATATTCCAATCAAACAGCGCCTTGACGCATGGCAATGGCGTTTCATAAAGATCATGTGCACGGTCAATCAGCGCATGGCGGTCAGTGCCCTGTTTCATGCCGCCACCCCCACTTTTTGTCGCTCCATCTGCCTCAACTTGGCATATGACGGGGTGTACATGCGCTTTTTGCACGTATCGCAATAGCTCTCACCAAGTGCGACAGGCGCACCACAATAAAACTTTTGCTCAAGCGGCACGTTATCCCATCCCCACAGCGGGAATGCGCACTGGTTGTTTTCGCGCTTAAGCAACGTCACAGCCGTGGCTGTCATCGGCCATGGATCGCCAAACCGACGCGCTGGCGCTGATGGATCAGGCTCAGGTGGAGGCGGCGCTTGTATGGGGGTAATCATAGGCATGAACATCGCCGTGATGCGCCCACCATTTTTATGCTTTTTCGGCTTGATTATTTTTGATGCATTGATGTTTGTTTTCAAACGCTTTTGCGTTTCGCGCTTGGTTTTGCATTCCGGCGCACGGTTCCAATGCCCGATCACGCCATTGCGTGTAATAGGGTATGGCGCACCACATGCACCATGCTCAATCTCAAAGGCAATCACAGATGCCGATTTAAGCCCAAAATTTTTGACACAATAGTCACGCACAATCTGGCATTCAGGTGTTGGAACCTTCCCCGCCATCACGCATCCCCCATGATCATGTCGTTAAAATCCATGCCGTCAGGGGCGAATGACGGGCGAAACATGCGCCCCTCACGGGCGTTGCGTTTGGCAAAACGGATGTGCGCGTTGCGAGTCGCTAACGCTTCCGAGTCACTGTCCCCGAGCGTAATCACCTCATCGATATGATCGGGGATGGTGAGGGCAGGGGATTCCATATCAGGCACATCACTCGCCACGAGTTGCGGCTTACCATCATCTTTGAGCAATGTCGGGTGCGGCACTTTGCCAAGCGCTTTACCGCCCAAATTACCCAAATCAAGGAATGACCACACGAGCGTGCGCGATTCATTTTTGCCAGCAGCAAGACGCGAGCCATAAACCGTGAACGTGGTTTCAATCCCCTCACCACCAATCAGGCGGTTTGCGCCAATACCTTGCGCAGGACGCAATAGCGAGAGATGTCCGCCGCGCTTTGAGCCGCGCATCTTTTTCGCATCGCACACCTCACCCGTATTCGGGTCAATGATGTGCGCTTTGCCTTTGGGCTGGGTGAGATCAAGCCATGTGATGTGAAGGCCAGAAAAACGCCCATCCACACCCACAATCGCGCCAATCATGGCCGCGCCCGTGTGGATCACACGCGGCTTTTGCCCATCAACCCCCGCGCCATAATACGGCATGTGAGGCACAATGCGCAGCGTCATGCGATCCCACATCATCTCAAGCGCTGGCACACGGCGCAAAAGCAGATAATCCCGCAATATGGTGTGCATGGGGATCGCATCTTGCCACACCGCCCACAAACGCTTGCGCTCTTCTTCACGATAACGCGCCGCTTCCTCTTCGCGCTTGCGCTCTTTTTCAGCGTGCTCACGCTGTTGCGCGTCGCGGCGCTTTTGACGCGCGGCACGCTCTTCAGGTGTTTCATCACGGGCTGATTGTGGACGTGGGCGGTTTGAGAGCGCCTCGCACGCCTCAAAAAACGACACATGCTCACCCACAAGCGCGAGGGCAACAGCATCATAGCCGGCGGCTCCGCACTTGCGACAGTTAAACACACGCTTTGTCATATTAACAGAAAAGCGATTATCGCCGCCGCAAGCAGGACACGCCCCCGCACGATCAATCGCCTTGGCATATTGCGATTTTGGCACAAACCCGCACAGCTGCATGGCCGTATCAAACGACCCTTGCCGCGCGTCATTGACCCATTCATCAAAGTCAGGATCGTCTCGCATCAGCGCCCACCCCAGATGTGAAAGCGGGTTGCCAGCCCAATAAACCAGCTACCGCAGCGAAAATGCATCTCGGCAAACGTGCGGAAAATTTTAGACAACAACAACCACCAGACGCGGCGAAAACCGCGGGTTTTTCTCAAAATCATGCCGCACCTAATGAAAAAAAGTTTTAAATATCAATCTGTTGTATTTTTTTGTTCAACTCATCACTCAAGCGCTTGAGGCGATCAAAATCCGCATCAACCTTTTTGGCTTTGAGCCAATCAGGGGGCTTAGGCAGCACCGCACATAAAAAATCGGGGCCATAAACTTGGATCAAGCGGATCGTAAAACCGAATGACGGCGCACTTTCGCGCGATAGCATCTTGCGCACCGTCTCCACGCTCTCCCCCGTGTCGTCGCTGATGCATTCAGCGGTTTTAATCGGGGCAACGCGGCGCAAAAATGCACACACACGCCCACCATCAACCAACACAGTGCGCATTCTACGAGTTGCTGGCGTGCGATAAGGGGACATTTGTCCCACTTTGAGGGACACCTGTCCGTGTTTGACGGGCAATAAACGATCATCATCAACGTGAGCCATCAGCATGACCCTCCATCACATCCACCCGCATAAGCAACGGCTGCACCAGTGTCACAAAAAGCGGCGGAGCTGCTGGGGAGCACAACAGGAGAGGTGCGCTCGCGCTCCGCCGCTAAGGTACCAGAAGCTTCTAGGCGCTCTGGCGTATCATCCGCGACACGGGGGGTGTCCGGATAATGGGAAAACTGTGAGGGCAACCGCCCCTCATGAATGAGCTGCGCCTCAAGCTGATCAAGCAGCAGAGACACGGGACCTGATTCAACCTGCCCACCCTCAAGCCGACAGATCACTTGCTGAGAAACACGCAACCGAGCGCCCATCTCAACCTGCGACAATCCTAGTGTATCTCGAATGATTTTGGTTCTGTTCATTCTCAAAATCTATCCAATAAGGATAGGCTTGTCAATATCCCTAAAGGATAAAAAAATGTGTGATTTGATTATTATGAAAAATTCCACTTATCCGCACGAAAGGCTGAAAGAAGCACGCATCGCGGCTGGTTTTAAATCCGCTGCGGAAGCTGCAAGGGTAATATCAATGCCCTATCCATCCTACATGCACCTTGAAAGCGGCGCGAGGTCTTTTGACAAGCACGCATCAACTCTAGCGCGACGATTCCGAGTTAACCTCGAATGGCTTTTGACGGGGCGGGGTGAGATGCGCGGCAAAACCGCATCAGGCCAAAGCGTGCCTGTCATTGGCATTGTCGGTTTGGGCGAGAACATTGACTGGCACGGGGATGATTCGATGCTGGATGAGGTGATCGTTGATTTTCCCCTGTCAAAAGATTGTTTTGCGCTCGAATGCCGTGGCGATTCGATGCTGCCACGCTTACGGCATGGTGATCTTGTGATTGCGTGCCATAACACCCCTGCGCCAGAGCGCCTTTATGGGGAAGAGGCGGTTGTGAAGGTCGAGAATGGCCCTTATCTGCTCAAGATTTTACGGCGTGGCTATGAGCCAGGCACATTCAACTTAGAGAGCCACAACGCACCCCCGCGTGAAAACCAAACCCTTGAATGGATTGCGATTTTGCGAGCGATACTGCCAAAAGGCCAATGGAAGAGGGTTTGACACAGCGTCAAATAAACAGCAACCAAACGAAAGGAATTGACAATGAAAAGCGCATTTGAAAAAGGGCTAACAGTAGAACAAAAACAACTTTTAATATCTTTTGGGCAGACAACGTTGATAAGCGATGGATATAAACACTTTATCCAATTAGGCGTAGAGCCGCTTGATATGTTGCGATACTACATTATCGCTAACGGCTGGAAGTCACAAGATGTTTTTAATCTAACTGAAGAGCAAATGTATATTGTTTTACTTGATGAAATTTACAATATGTCGCTTTAGATTTTCAAAATCACTTAACATTATTAGAACGTAGTATTTCTGCCTTCTTCTCTTCTATTTCACATATCGCGTCTTGATTTAAATATTCCTTAGACTTCTCTTCAGAAAGAAGGAAAGTGCGATCAACGCCGCAAATATCAGTAATAGATATATAATCAAAACCAGTCCTCTTGCATTTGCCAACGCCTACATTTTGCGCAAGATATTTTCGCTCTTTAGTACGCATTAAATTATCCTCTTCAGTGTTGAAAACTCACAATTAAACCACAACCGTCATGCCCTGCCTTTAGTCCCCGTGCTTGACACGGGGATCACGCTGGCATCCACGCCTTTAGAACAGCCTTGTTGCCTTATAAAATCTGCAAAAAACGCATGAATTTAAAAAGCAAAAACCAAGGGAAAAAAACTAAAAAAAGACTAAAAATCGCTAAAAAGGCAGCTAAAACAACCAAGAAGGCTCCTTGTAATGAAGCCTCGAATAAACATAAAAAATTATAGCAGACTCCCAATAGGTAGCCTTTAATTTTGCTAGTCGACATAAAACTTACCCACCATCTTCTCGCCTTTAAAACCTCACACCCCGTCACATGACCGCCTCCTCAGCAAGCGTTGGAAGCGGGGCAGGATTTGCACCGCTTGACCTTTTGGGCAAGAAACCCAGAGAACCCAAACGAGCTAACCACTGCTCTACCCCGCGACATGTGACTCACCATAACCCCCACCCAAAACAAATGTCAAATAAAATATCCATTATGGATTGACTATCCAAAATGGATATGTTTATTATGCTTCCATCAACACGATGGAGAGCCGCAATGTTTTATGAAACCCCGCTAGACGCACCAAACCACGGCGTGCTCGCCACAACGTGGCCTGTGAGCCGCGCCGAGATGACCACGCCGCGCTTCATCACCCAGCGCATGGCGCTCGACATTCAGGAGCTATCCGCCAATTTTTCATTCGATGTGAGTTGGGATGAACTTCAGGCAATCGGCTGGTCGCACAATCAGTTGATGGGGTTTTATCAGGTGGCGTTTACAGAAGCACGCCGCCTCCATGAAAGCCTGAGCATCATACCCCGTCCACTCGTGGCTGAGATTCCATCCATGCATAATGGTGAGGCGCGTTACACCTATGAGCGCCATGACATGACCGTCTCAACCGCGATCATCCATCGCATGTCTGCTGATATAAACCACATCATTGAGATGGCTTATCCGCAAAGCGAGATCATCCCTCAGCTGCAAAGCTACGGCTGGCTCACCTCACAAATCACGGAATATTTTGACGAGGCGCACAAGCTCACTAAGCACGCCAAAGGCGAAGAAAAGGGCAAGGTGTTCCATGTCCTATGATCTCGCACTCATGCATCTGACGTGGCTCATCATCATTGTGAGCGTGGGCTTTCTTACCTTCTATTTTTTCTCGGCGCGGATGCCGATCCACCCACTCATCACATTCATTCAAGATGCGCACGCCGCATCTCAAACTATGGGGAAACGCCATGAAAAACAATGATTTCATCATTCAGCACGACAAGCCGGGCTTCATTGAATCCCTGTGTGAAATCATCGCCTGTGGCCTTTTCTTGCTCGCCATCGTCGCGGCCTTTTGCGCGGTTGAATTTTATCACCTGCCACTCGCTCCAGCAGTCTAGAGGTGCACCATGACACATGCGGACATTGACCCATACCCGCTCGCAACATTCACACGAACCATGCTCACGTGTGCGTTTAATATTCGCGTGTGTTTACGCGTTGGCGCACTCAATGCGTTGATGAATCAAAACGCAAAAATATCTATGGCGATGATGGATTATGAAGCCGCTCACGGCGATGTGACCCAGCCAATCCTGCGCCTCGTGCAAGGCGTATACGATGAGATTGAAGCTTATCTCAAGCGCCTCAAACTCATCAGCGACCTCATCGACACAGCGCGTCACCAAATGGCCTATCGCGATTGTATCGCGGTCAATCGGGTGCTGGGCGATATCAACACAGCCATCACCACCACAGGGCTGGGTGAGGGCTCAACCATCTATCGCAAATGGGCAATGCCAAGCGATTTACGCAGTAAACTCATCGCCTTAGCAACTGACGTTAAGCGCTTCTACGAAGCGCAAAACCCACGCGGCCACGCAGATTTAGCGAGGGCGTGATGGGCTGGGAAAGAGAAAGCACAAGCACAAGCATCGATATTGATGTTGATCTTGATGAGTTTAAAACAGAGCAGCTTCTGCAAGAATTGATGGATCGGGGCGTTATCACAGAAGCTGATGCAGTAGCGCTGAACAGCAAGAAAAATGCTCCAAAAATCAGCCTCACAGTCAATCACTCATTCATCGCCGATGCGCTTGATTATAAGCGCCGTGGCAACCGGCACGAGGCGCTGCACATGCTTGAGCGTGCGCTCGGCAGCGAATGGCTTCAATATCTCACAGGAGAGCCGACATGATAGGACACAACAGCCAACTGCAAGCAGCTGCTCATCTCAAACAGTTTATTGAGCGCGTTGAGCGCTTGGAAGAGGACAAAGCCAGCATCACGGGCGACATCAAGGATGTCTATGCCGAGGCCAAAGCCAATGGCTTTGATGTTCCAACGATGCGTAAAATCGTGTCGTTGCGCAAAATGGATCGCGACAAACGCATGGAGCAAGAGCAAATCCTCGAAACCTATATGCACGCGCTCGGTATGCTCAGCGATACGCCTCTTGGTGAAGAGGCACTTAAAAACATCACAATCACAAAGGCCAAACCATGACAATTCTCACGCTCAACGCGGGTGATCTTGCACGCGCCCTCTCAAAACTGGCTGGCATTGTGCCGCGCAAAGGCCAGATCCCGATTCTCGCCAATGTGCTCATTGATGCACAGGGCGGTGATGATGTGATCTTGACCGCGACAGACCTTGACGCGCAAGTCACCACCCGCGTTGCGCTTGAGGAGATGAACTTAAAGCCCATTAAAACAACGATTTGCGCCCACACGCTTTATGATGTGGTGCGCAAATTTCCCGCTGCGAACACGCTCACGCTTGATTGCAGCAACCTCAATGAGGTGATTTTTAAATCTGGCCGCTCACGCTTTCGCTTTCCCGCGTTGCCGCATGAGGACTTCCCGAATATCAAGACGCACGGCTACACGCATATCATCACCATGAGCGCCGCGCACCTGCTTAAGTTGTTGGCTCACGCCGCCCCGTTCGTGAGCACCGAGGAAACGCGCTATTATCTCAACGGCATCTACTTTCACCAGATGCAGACAGCAGAGCGCAACACCCTGCGCGCCGTCGCCACCGATGGTCACCGTCTTGCGCAGGTCGATCATGATGTCACGGTTGATATGATTGAAAGCAATGATGGTACGGCACTTCCGGGTGTAATTATTCCACGGGGCGGCATCACTGAAATACTCAAGCTGTTGAGCGAGGCTGCCAAAGCCACGGGTGACGTGCGCCTTGAGGTGGGTCGCAATTCTATATGCCTTGAGGTCGGCAAAACCGTTTTTGTCACCAAACTCATCGACGGCCAGTTCCCTGATTATGAGCGCGTGATTCCGCGTGGACAAGCGGATTATGAGGGAAAAATCCACCGCGAAACACTGGCCTGTGCCATTGATCGCGTGAGCAGCGTGCGCTCAGATAAAGCCAGCGCTCTCAAAATTGAGGTTGAGGGCGATCAACTCACCGTCTCCATGGTGGGCGCTGACACGGGCGCAGCGAGCGAAACACTTGATGTTGAGGCGGTCTTTACAACGAGCAAAATCAACAGCTTAACGCTTGGCTTTAATTATCGCTACATGCTCGACCAACTCAACGTCATTGAGGGCGATGAGGTTACGCTGCTGCTGCGTGACGGCGGATCACCCGCCATGATTCAGGATGCCAATCCAGATGCCGCCAAAAATGCACTCTATGTGTTGATGCCGATGAGGGTGTGATGATTTATCTCGGAGGCATTCTTTTAGGCGCAGTCATCATCATCGCGATTGCAATGATTTTTGCGCCAAATGAAGAGGATATGTGATGCGCCAAAAACTCCCCAATCGCCGCGCGTCTGATCTGTTTGAATGCGTTTATGAGGGCAAAGCCTATCACGTGGGTGTCGGTTTTTTTGATGACGGGCGCGTGGCTGAACTGTTTATCGATGCCCCCAAAACCGCATCGCAAATGACCGCCGTCATGCGTGATGCCGCCGTCCTGATCTCTCTGGCGCTGCAATATGGTGCACCACTTGATGAGCTTAAAGAAGCCGTCACACGCCTTGAAGATGGCACAACCCCAGCAAGCCCCATCTCAGCGATCATCGATGCCGTCACAGAATTTATGACAGACAACGCGAGGGATGCGTGATGCGCACAAACCTCACCCGTCAAACCCCTTCATTGACTTTTAACCAATCGTGTGCAAGCCTTGCGCTGGAGCTTCAAAACTCCGCAAGCGCATGCAGCCAACGCGATAAGGCTGTCTTTTTTGTGTCCGCTTTACGGCGGGAGTCGGCTAATACAACACCCTTTGGGGGAATATGTCGGCCTTCTTGCGAGGTTTTGAGCTCCCGCCACCAGCAGGGTCATCAAAAGCTCTTGTATGTGGCGAATGATAACGCCAACGCAAGAGGTGCTTTTATGACCAATGATTCAATCCCTGTTCTCGTTAAAAATGTGAAGTTCAACGGCGAAGATTTGCCGACCGTTGATGCGCGTGATCTGCATAAATTTCTTGAAGTCAAGCGCGATTTCAGCAACTGGATCAAATCCCGCATTGAAGATTATGGTTTTGTTCAGAGTCAGGACTATGTGTTAACGTACGCCAAAATTGGCGAACGTCAAAACGTAAAAGTTTACAATTACATGCTCACCCTCGACATGGCGAAAGAGCTATGCATGATCGAGCGCAACGACAAGGGCAGACAGGCGCGGCGTTATTTTATCGCGTGTGAAAAGCGTGTGCTGGCACAATACCGCGTCGATGCTGCACAGATCCCGCTCAAGATCACCCACCAGAGCAAAGCGCCTAAACCCGCTAAAGCCGATCCATCGCACGATGTGAATGCAGAATCCATTCAGGAGCTTTTGCGCCTTGTGCGTTTGGCTGAAATCATCCCCCAGCTTGATCCGCTGATTGCGCTGCTCACGCGGCTCAGACAATCACTCCCCGCCCATGTCGCGGGTGATACCTACCCCGATCACCTCACGCGCCTGATCCGCGACCTGCACACGGGAAAACCAAAATGACCTATAACCGCGCCATTCTCATCGGCAATGTGGGCAAAGACCCTGAGATTCGCCGCACGCAAAGCGGGGGTGAAGTCGCCTCATTTTCGCTTGCCACGTCCGAAACATGGAAAGACAAAACCACGGGCGAGCGCAAAGAAACAACCGAGTGGCACAATGTCGTGATTTTTAATGAGCACATCGTCAATGTCGTGCGTGATTTTGTCAAAAAGGGCACAAAACTCGCCCTTGAGGGCAAAATCAAAACCCGCAAGTGGCAAGACCGAGACGGTCACGACAGATGGTCAACCGAGGTGGTGATTGAGCGCTTTGACGGCTCCCTCAAGCTACTCGGCCAACCCACATCAACACGGGATGAAAGTGCGTATGGCACAACCACCACACGCCAGCCATCACAAACCCACAACACCTACAGTAGCGGCGGCTATAGCGGGGGCGGGGCAACCTCCAACCCCGCACCACAATCAACCGCCGATTATCTCAACGATGATGTGCCATTTTAGGGGGATGATTATGCGATTGCTCGATCTCTTTTCTGGAATTGGCGGATTCAGCCTTGGCTTAGAACGCACTGGCGTAAAAACAATCGCATTCTGTGAGATGAACACCTACTGCCAATCCGTTCTTAGAAAGCACTGGCCTCATGTGCCCATCGCTTCTGACATCCACCATTTAACCTATGAGAATGGGGTCTTGCATGATGCAGATAGACCTATTTACTACGGACGGATTGACATCATCTGCGGCGGGTTCCCTTGCCAGCCCTTCAGCGTTGCAGGACGACGAGAGGGAACGGCTGATCACCGTGACCTCTGGCCTCAAATGTTCAGAGTTATTAAGGAAGTCAGACCCACTTTCGTTATTGGTGAAAACGTTATTGGCTTCCTCAAGATGGCATTCTCCCGCACGAAAGCTGATCTGGAAAGCGCGGGTTACGCCGTGCAAGCACTTGTACTTCCAGCTTGCGCCATCGGAGCGCCACACAGGAGAGATCGCGTCTGGATTCTGGGCTACGCCGAACACGATGGATCACCTGCCGCCGCGCAGCAAAGAGGCACTACACAAGCAGATGACAGGCCCGCGCAAAGGGAGACAAAAAACTGCGAATCTTCGAGATCAGCTTGTTCATGGGATGTTTTACCCCACGCCGACGACGAGCGATTCAAAGGGAGCAAGCGCCAAAAGATACAAGGGCAGCCCACATTCACACGGCAATCTGAGGGAGGTTATCAGGGATGGAGAGACGGATGGCCAGTATCCAAACCCCGAGTTTGTGGAGTGGATGATGGGATTCCCAATCGGACACAGCGCCTTATAGCCCTTGGCAACGCCGTCCTGCCTCACATCCCAGAGATTTTAGGCCATGAGATCACGAAATTGATGGAGGTGCAATCGTGACCTACACACCAGAACAGATTGAAGCGGCGCTGTGTGTCATGGCACATATTGTCAGTGTTGATCCACGTGGTGCGCCCCTGTTTGACCGCTTAGAGCAGGAGCTTGATGCCCTGAAAAGGCGTGATGATTCAGTCATACGCGCCAAAAGGTTTTTGAGCACCTATAAATCAACAGGTGGATCGAATGCAATTTTAAGCAGTGCATCACGCTTGACGGTGAGCGATGGGCCGCGTCCATAATCCATACGCTTGTACGTGTGCCCCATAAGAGCCGCAACAACCTTGTCACCCGCACCTGAATTAATCAGCCTGTCATCAAAGCTATGTCTTAAGCTATAGGCCGTCTCGCCATGAGGCGACAAATCATTTTCTCGCAAAAACTTATTGACGGTTGACGATAATGACGCAGATTTGTCCCTGTATCGCGGAAAGCCATGAGGTTGAAGCCGCATCACATCAAGAGACACGCCCACGAGTGGAATATCACGCTCTGAAACGTCGGTTTTGAGTTTGCGCCCATCGGCTCTGATTTGCACGTGAGGCACGTCATCATCAAGCTTGATTGTCTCGTGCGTTAAATTGACAGCTTCTGAGAGCCGCAATCCCGTTTCAACCATGAGATAAAGCACGCGCCGCGCCTCGGTGTTTAACCCTGAAAGCGCACCATTTTTAAGAAGATGGTTCTGAATAAAATCATTCGCGTAGGGGATGCGCTTTGCAGCCTTGCCCACATCCAAAGCCAAACCATCAAACGGGTTGACAAGCGATAAGCGGTTTTCATCGATCACAGCTTTGAGCATGGTGCTGATATGGCTAAGGTCTTTGTTGGCTGTGTCTGATTTTACCGCACCATCCAGCACGCGCGTTCGCCATGCATCGCGGAATTCAAGCGCATGAGAGCGCGTCAAGCGATCAATCGGGAGATCACCAATCACATCAATGAGATTTGCAATTGCGCGTTTTTTGGGGTTGCGCCACTTCCTGATCTGATCAGGACTCATGCTCATAAGCGATACGGATTTTATGCCTTCATAAGCCTCAAAGAGATTGGAGATCAGGAAAGAGGGGCGCGGCTCAAAGCCCAGAAGCGATACCCGCGCATGATCATCGTCAACCATGCGCCCACGCACCAGTGCATTGATGCGATCCATGATGTCAACCAGCGAGCCACCCGCAAGTTCATCAACCGTTTTGTAATCAAAGCCTAGAGCGCGTGAGCGGTTTTTCGCGGCATCATACCTGACACGCGCCTCATGCGATTGACCATGCACAAGCCCACGCCAATAAGCCTCAAAGCGATCATTGATCAGTGCCGCAACACGCGCCGCTTTAACCCGCTTCGGATCGCTCTTGATTTTAATGCCTGTGCTTTCGCGCACGATCTGACGTTGATCAAGCATGGCATATATACGCGGCACACGGCGCGAATAATACCAATACTCATCTTTTTGAATAAGGTAATCTGTCATCGGTTAACCCCCGTGTATACCGATATGAGTGACAGATTGTGTGACTTTTTTAAAATAAAGAGTCAAGTTATAAAAAATATATTATAAATATCAATGACTTAGGTTAATTTAATTGGCGGAAGAGGTGGGATTCGAACCCACGGTGCGGTTTCCCGCACGCCGGTTTTCAAGACCGGTTCCTTAAACCACTCGGACACCCTTCCAAGCCTCACAACGTGCTGGTTTAACACACGTTGCGCATATGCATTCGATTGTGGCCAAAAGCTCTATGCTCAAAGAGAGCTAACGTCTGAAATCTCTCAGGTCAAGCCCCATGATAAGCTTAAGGTTTAAAGCATCTTGTGCGTGACAATAAATAGGTTCAAAAAATGAGAGCCACATCAATATGTGGCTCTTTGTTGGCTGATATCTCATCGTGCGTGATGTCAATCCGTATTATTTAATCAATCGCACCTGCTCAACGGTTGAGTAATTCCCTACACTTGATACTGCCGTTTTAAATTGCTCAATATTTTGCACGAGAAAATAATAATTGTTGGATGAGCAACGTTGAAAATGTTGACTAGCGTTATCATTTCCTGGCGTTTGTAAAATGGCAATTTCAATGCCTTGATTTTTCATTCTGGTACAAACGTCTTCTAAGTTGAGAAATCCATGTTTTGAACCTTGATTATGACCATACATATCCGCGACACCACTTAGTGGTAGTCTTTCGCCGCGATCTAGTTCATTCCGTCCATCGCTAACAAAAATCACTAATTTACGACGATCGCTGTAAGGCTTAGGATAACTTGAAACGCCCCATAATCCGTTCCAGCGTGGTGAAAGAAGCCGCCATGTCCATGACATGGCCTCATCATAACGGCCCGACCCACCTAACTGATCACGTATTGTTGTAATTTTATCCATCAATGGTTGTGCAGTTGTTTGTACGAGCGTGGGGAGGGATCCATGACAGCCTGCTGTATAATACGGTGAATGGCCTTGGAAATCGACATGATATTCGAATGGAGTTAGTGCAGGTGGATCGTCAGTGAGTGTCTGATCGCGTCCATTTACAACCTGATGTCGTGGCGCTAAGCAGCCTGGCCAGCCATTTGGTGCAGAGCCAATTACCCAAGGTGATGATGTGCCTGGAAAACGAACACGATCAGAAAAGGGCACGACAGAGCCGATAACATCACCTGTCTGCATGCCTTGATACGCTTTTTGGATAAAGTTGCTCATCTCTCCAAGGGCTTTATTCATATCCTGAGGGCTAAACCCCATTGAGTTTGTGATATCAAATGCAATCACAAACTCAAGGGGAGCGCCGCCTGCAGATGTTTTAATGGCTTCGGTCGCTACTTTGAGAATTTTAGTGTTTTCTGGACTTAGCGCTGTAACGAGCTTATTGGGTATACTTCCTTGCACTGTGAAGCGTTGAACACCATTGCCTTGATCTGTTAAAACACGCGAAGTAATTGTGACTTCTGAACCAGATGTAAAGTGTGCATCAAACACTTTGTTCGCATGCATTTGCCGATCAGATTGCGATACATTATTAAGCTTTGTTCCAGCAAGCACAGCAGCATCTGCAGCAGCTGCTATATCGCTTTTGTACATACTTGCGCGGGAATAATCCATTGCAGCGCCAACTAAACCTAACGTGGGCACAATTGTTATCGCAAAAATAGTGTATATTGATCCAGATGATTGCGAAAAAAAGCTTTTCACTTTTTTGTAAAGCTTTTTAGGAATTTTGATAATCATGTCTATCATCCGTATTTTTAATCTCTAAAATTAGAGGTTATCTCACGGCTAATCTTACATATAAATATTATGTAATCATTTTTCTGAATGTGAAAAATTGCGTTAATTTATTTTAATACTATACCCCTCACATTTGAAGAGTTGGTGTCTGAAGTATTTTGAAGTTATCGGATAGGCGGTCAACCCATAATCGTGCTTTTTGCGGAAAAGTGGTATTCAGGAAGCCAAGGAT
>JBIKVP010000117.1:0-4514 GCA_044356745.1 Beijerinckiaceae bacterium
TCGTGAAGGCCATCCTTGGCTTCCTGAATACCACTTTTCCGCAAAAAGCACGATTATGGGTTGACCGCCTATCCGATAACTTCAAAATACTTCAGGCACCAACTCTTCAAATGTGAGGGGTATATCACCTGCTGCAATCTGTTGAGGCACGGCACCAAGCTTGGCAAGCACTTGACCCGCAAAGCCACCAATACGCATCTTCAAACCTTGAATATCAGCGAGTGTTTTAATCTCTTTACGGAACCAACCGCCCATTTGAGTGCCTGTGTTGCCACCAGGAAGCTGATAAATGGAATACTTTTTATAAAAAGCATTCATTAAGTCGAGACCGCCGCCGTGATACATCCAAGCATTTGCTTGACGTGGATTTAGTCCGAAAGGCACTGCTGTTCCTAATGCAAAAGTTGGATCTTTACCGACAAAATAATAGGATGCCGTGTGACACATCTCTACAGTGCCATTTGTCACCGCATCAGCGGCTTGAAGACCGGGCACTATCTCGCCCGCAGCGAAGACTTGAATTTGAAATTTGTTATCCGTGGCTTCGGCAATGGCTTTAGAAAAAACCTCTGCAGCACCATAAATCGTATCAAGTGATTTTGGAAAACTTGAGGTTAAACGCCATTTAATTTCAGGAGAAGATTGCGCAATTGCAGGCGATGCAATGACACTTGATGCCGCACCAGCAGCAAGGCCAGCACTTGCTGTCGTTAAAAATTGACGACGCTTGATTGATTTTGCGTCTAAATCATTATTATTATGAGACATTATCTTGCTCCGCATTTGATTGAGTGACTTAAGTCGAATCGTACGCATTTTATCACTTAAAGAGTTGATCACAGGTTGCTACAAAGCAGCAAGCTTTCATGATTGTTATCCCCGTAAGGCGAACGCCGAGGTTAAAACCCCAATAACAAGCGCTAAAAGCGATAGTCCGCACAAAATGAGAAAGGGCGTTGTAAAAGAAAATGTTCCACCGATCGCCGTGCTTGCACTTGATACACCGAAAATCATAATCGGAATCATGAATGGGACGACAAGCAAACTTAAGAGGAGCCCCCCGCGCCTCAGGTTAACTGTTAGTGCTGCGCCAATCGCCCCCACACATGATAATGCAGGCGTACCAATCATAAGCGAAACAACAAGTTCAGGGATAGCCTCAAGTGGCAATGCAACCAATAGCCCTAGTAAAGGAGAGGCAAGTGCAAGAGGTAAACCTGTCGTAAGCCAATGGGCGCATATTTTCGCTAAAACAACACCCTCAAGAGGCAAAACAGAATTTTTTAAAAGATTAAGGGAGCCGTCTTCCTCATCCGCCTGAAATAAACGATCAAGCCCAAGAAGCGTGGCTAAAACTGCTGCTAACCACACCAATGCAGGGGATAAAAGCGAAAGCGTGTTCAGATCAGGCCCTAATGCAAAAGGAACAAGGACAAGACAGACAAGAAAAAAAAGCAGTGTTAAAGTGCCTCCCCCGCCTATGCGTATTGCAAGCATCACATCACGTTGAATGAGCATGAAAAAAGCACGCCTCATAATGCAACTTTCAATGAATGATTGAGACTTGCATGGGACATCACGACATCATCAAGATTAATGGAATGGGATGATGCAACGTCAAGAGATGAGTGTGTGGCAACAACCACGATTCCTCCTTGCGTACGATGCTCTAAAATCAGCTTATAAAGAATTGTCTGAGAGGTATGATCCAGAGCAGATGTAGGCTCGTCAAGCAGCCATAAGGGGCGTTTAGAAATTAACAAACGCGCCAAAGCCACCCGTTTGCGTTGTCCTGCAGATAAATAAGCAATCGGTAAATCACGCACATGCACAAGATCGACAGATTTTATGGCCTCATCGGGAGTAAAATGCGGCTCACCCAATAAAGCTTGATCAAACATTAGATTTTCATAAGCAGTCAGCGCGTTTTTTAAACCATCTTTGTGCGCAATAAGATGATTATATGTCGATAAGTCTCTGTCATGATTGAATGATACAATTCCACTGTAGGGCTTAATTAAGCCTGAAAGTACGGCGAGCAAGGATGATTTGCCCACACCATTTCGCCCTGTTATGGTCAGCATTTCGCCAGAATTAATGTTGGTACTAATAGCACCGAAGAGATAACGCTCTCCGCGATAAACCACAAGCTGATCAATCTTAAGCGTCATAAAATTTATGCCTGATTCGACTGTGTTTTAGCGTGTCAGTGTCTCCTTGAATGTCAATGAGATCATTATAAGATATGACGTTTATTATGCGTCCAAACTCTTTTCACATTACACAAAATAAGTTTCTTCAAAAATCTCAGGAAGAAAAATCAACGGCGGGCTACATACTGAACAACCATAAATCAGAGCATTCAGAGCATAATGTGCTGCAATCTATGATTGATTTAAATCAAGGACGCACCCTTTGAAACACATATTTTTACGTCTGTTTTTATGTTTATTTATCAGCTCATTTTTCAATATATCATCTTCAAACGCACAGGTCACAACAACTGCAAACTTGCCTGTCACTATTCCCATCCGTTAAAATTGATCTGTTCACACGAGCGGACGATGTGGTATCAGGCGGTTTCAGTGTAAGCTATTAAACCAACTTGAATAGCCAGCGTGGTGTGCGCACAGCGTAAGCGCAATAATCAGAGCAGAATTGGTGCTTTAGGCTGTTCTCTTCAATGCGTACTTGTATGCATAATACAAGCCAGCCAACGCACATGCAAATGAATGCAAAAACCGAGGGTAAACTCAAGAAAAAACCAAGTTGACCAACCCCGACTAAGATGAAAATCGGATTGCGCGACATCCGATATGGCCCTTCAGTTAACAACATCGGTGCACCATTTGGCATTACACCTGAACGCCATTCTTCCCCCATATAAGTGTGAACATAAATAATTCCGAATAATGCCAACAACAATAAAATCATGCCACTGCCTTGTACGCAAATGAACTGAAGGCCTGAGAACAATCCAAGATAGTGATCAAGCTCTGGAAATGGTACACGGACAACACACACTGCCCATATTGCAGCGCGAAAAATGCCGAACAATCCATGCGTGAACGCCTGAAGCGGGCGCAAGCCAGATGTTGCTACGACTGAGTGCCCCGTACGACGTCGCACAGCAATCAATTTTGCAGTGTAACCCAATGCAACAAAGGTGAAATAACTGGCGAGAAAAACTCTCACGGCATCTTCTAGCGACATGACCCTTTCCCCCTTGGGCTTGTCTACAACTTTGTGTTGAGTGCAAATCATGATCCTATTTTCACAAATTTGCAAGTAAAACTCGTTTCTACGAAATCATATTTCACAAAATATCTACGGGAATAATATGTGGCTTTATAGCAACGAGCACAGGAAAACGAACCATAAGATGCGATTACCCCCGCAAAAGAACACAACGTTATTTGCTCTTTTAAGAATCGCTGACCACACTAAAATTTATTTAATAAATGTATTGTGAAGGATATTGTTATGCGGCCTATTTCTTTCGTGTCCCTTCGTTGTGTGACAATGCTCATGGCAAGCGTCAGCTTAGCCGTCATAAGCATTTCAAACGCTCAGGCGAGTTCATTTGCACTGCGCTCCGCACAAAGTGCTGAAGGTCTGGGAATGGCATATGCTGGTGCCGCTTCAGGTGGGATCGGCATGGGCGCCATGGCATGGAATCCAGCAACAATCACGATGTTTCCTGGGCGCAATAGTCAATGGAACCTTACTTATATTTATGCGCAAGCTGAGTATACGATCAACACGCAAACCGCTGCGAATTCTGTGCTGGTTGGCGGCACACCCGTTGGAACAGGTGAAATCGGTGGTGATGGCTCATTCGTCCCAGCTTCATATTCGGCATGGCAGCTCTCAGATCGTTTCTGGATCGGTTTAACAACGGGCGCACCTTGGGGCTTGCGCTCAAAACCTGATAACCAAAATTTTGCCGGTCAAATTTATGGAAAATCATCGAATTTATGGAAAATCATCGAAAGTTGCGTCTTTTAATGCAACCCCAACGGCTGGTTTTAAGGTCAATGATTGGCTTTCCATCGGCGCAGGTATTCAGCTCCAACATTTCAAGGCGGAGCTCAAGCAAGCATTAGGGACAGGTATAGGCGCACCCAGCTCAATTTTGGAAGGTGATAACTTCAGTTGGGGTTATCGTTTAGGTCTAACGCTCACACCTTGGCAAGGTGGAAGCATTGGTGTCGGTTATCGCTCATCAATCCGTCATGAGCTGGATGGAAACTTTACATCGCCAATTCAACTTAATGCACTTGTTGGCCCCGGCGAGAGCCCGATTAAAGCAAATCTGAACTTGCCTGACTCCGTGACTGTGGGTTTTTCACAACAGATTAATGATCAATGGCAGTTACACTTAGGGGGTGAGTGGACCAACTGGAGCCGCTTTCGCCGTATTCCTGTTGTGCTTGATCAATTTAATGTTCCTTTGACCAGCTTGAATTTTGAATATGATGATAGCTGGTTTTTCTCAGGCGGACTTGAATACG
>JBIKVP010000047.1:0-14828 GCA_044356745.1 Beijerinckiaceae bacterium
CTCCCCCCTCCCTCCGTCCCCGCGTTGTTGTGACTGGCATCGGCGTGATTACCTCGCTTGGCCGTGGCAAGGATGATAACTGGTCAGCATTAACGGCGGGACGTTCTGGGATTCACGCGATTACACGTTTTCCCACTCAGGGCTTGCGCACAACGATTGCAGGAACGATTGATGACATCCGTGTTGAGCCGTTTTGTGCACCGCGCCTGTCAGAGACTTTTGCCGCTCTCGCTGCTGAAGAAGCGATTGCGCAATCGGCAATAGGTCACAAAGGAGATTTTCCGGGCGTATTATTTATGGCTGTCCCCCCCGTCGAGCTTGAATGGCCGCAGCGATGCGCTTTAGCTAAAGCGGGACAAGACGATACAGAGTCTGCAATCACGTATGAAACTTTAATTAAAGGTGCAGAGCAACCGCAGTTCCGTCCATGGTATGATCAGTTTTTGTTTGGCACGGTTGCGGATCGCATTGCAGATATCTTTGGCGTAAAAGGATCACCCATATCGCTTTCAACTGCATGCTCATCGGGTGCAACTGCGATTCAACTTGGTGTTGAAGCGATCCGACGCGGAGAGACTAAAGCCGCTTTGTGTATTGGCACGGATGGTTCAGTTCATGCTGAAGCACTGATTCGCTTTTCATTGCTTTCTGCGCTTTCAACACAAAATGAGGCGCCCGAAGCGGCATCAAAACCGTTTTCAAAAAACCGTGATGGGTTTGTCATGGGTGAAGGTGCGGCGGCACTCGTCCTAGAAGATTATGATAGCGCAAGAGCACGCGGTGCAACAATTCTCGGCTATATTTCAGGATGTGGCGAAAAAGGTGACGGCTTTCATCGCACGCGCTCATCCCCTGATGCCAAACCTGCTATCGCAGCTATGCAACAAGCGCTTGATGATGCGGGACTTATTCCTGATCAGATTGATTACATCAATGCACACGGCACCTCGACACCTGAAAATGATAAAATGGAAGCGATGAGCTGCTCGGCGGTTTTTGGTGAGCGCATGACACGCCTACCGATCTCTTCAAATAAATCCATGATCGGTCACACCCTCACCGCCGCAGGCGCAGTTGAGGCAGCATTTTCACTGCTCACTATTTTAAATGGCCGCTTGCCCCCTACGATTAACGCGCATATGCCTGATCCACTCATCGCACTTGATATTGTCCCTAACGTAGCGCGTGATGCATCCGTCAATCACGTGCTTTCAAACTCATTTGGTTTTGGCGGACAGAACACATGTCTCGTGTTTTCAGCGGCTTAAAAGGATTAAAAATGTCTTTTCTTGATTATATCTGGCCTAGACATGTAATAATGCTAAAAATAAACTGCACATATGATGAAGCGATAGAAAAAATTCGCGATAACACATCAATGCGAAAATGGTACGACGGAATTGATTATTCAAAAAAATTTTCTTTAATAAGAATATCGCCTTTTTTTACTATACAAACTATAGGCGATAATAATATGCCATGGAGAGAAGTTAAACCTCATATAACTATATTTGAATTAAATAATCATGAGATGAAAATTATATTCAACCTATGTTATTTAATCAATTTAATTAGTCTAATTTTGGCCTTTAGTCCTTTAATCATAGTTTTATTATATATTTTAAATGACTATGAATATAGTCGACTAGATATACTAAATTCTTGCAGTGCAAGTTTTTTTCTTCTTTTTATTAGAGGCACGTTCATTTATTTTGAATTCTGGAAAAGAATTCCTGCGCTTAAGAATAAAATAGAGGAAGTTTTAAAATGACCCGTAAAGTCCTTGTCACTGGTGGTGCGAAAGGCGTTGGTGCAGCGATTGTCACCGCGCTCGTGCAACATGGCTTTGATGTTGATTTCACCTATCGCGCTTCACAAAACGATGCCAATGCACTCGTTAATCACCTTAAAGATCTTTATCCTGACACGAATCTCAACGCTGTTTCACTTGATTTGAGTAATCGTGATGCGGTTGAAACGTTCTGTGAAACGTTAGAGAGTGAGACCTATTTCGGTCTTATCCATAATGCAGGGCAGCCGTATGATGCGCTTGCCGCAATGATGAATCAGGATAAAGCTGAAGCCATTATGCAAGTTAATTTCTGGTCACTCACACGCATTGTTAAAAGCGTGATGCGCGGCATGATGCGTGCACGTCAGGGACGCATTGTGGTGATGGGATCCGTGGCAGCACTCAATGGGAATGCGGGCAATGCCGCTTATGCAGCGTCCAAAGGTGCGCTTTTATCTTATTGTCGCACGTTGGCAATTGAAGTGGCCAAACGCAGCATCTGTGTCAATTATATTGCACCGGGTTTTATCGACACGGATATGATGATCCCATATGCCAATTATCGTGATAAAATGGAAGAACAGATTCCTGCGGGACGTTTCGCCAAGCCTGAAGAAATTGCAGGACTTACCGCTTTTCTCCTCAGTCCTCCCGCCGCTTATATCACTGGAACCGTGCTTCCTATTGACGGCGGTCTCACCTGTATGTTGGGGATTCACAGGTAACGCTTGATCGTTTGTGTAAAATGATTACCTTCAATTATACCACTGGAAAATGCTGTTGTGAGCCTATCGACTGAACTTGAGATTTTGCGTCGTATGCCTCTATTTCATGAGATGGATCTTGCACGCCTTAAGCTCCTTGCATTCACCTCAGATCACTTAACTTTTCATGCTGGACAAGCATTGTTTCATCAAGGTGATATCTCAGATTGCGCTTATGTTATTCTCACAGGAGAGGTTGATGTACGTATCAACGGCGAAGACGAACAAATTATCGTTGCGCATCTGAGCGCTCCAGCCTTAATCGGAGAAATGGGAATCATCACAGGATCACCACGCTCTGCAAGCGTGATAACAAGTGAGACTGCGACGGCTTTACGCATTGATAAAAATATTTTTTTAGAATTGCTCACACAATTTCCAAGTATGGCGATTAGCGTGATGCGTGAAATGGCGCGACGTTTAGAAGTAGCAAATCAAAAGATTGCCATTCACTATAAGTTATAACGGTGTAAGCAAAAAATTTAAAATTCTAATTCAAGATATTGATAAAACGCGTTTTTTCGTAAACAGTGCAGTTTACGATCTTATTTTACATTAATAAGCGTATTTTCTGTAAAATTTACATCATTTCCATTTTGAAGTGTATCATGGCTCTTGCAAGATGTATGCGAATATGTAATATGAGTTCGTGATTTAATGGGGTTTTTCCCATATATCAGCATATGAATAAACGCTGGGATTAATTGAACAAAATTATCCCAAAGAATGAGATTGAGGATCATTTAAATGGCTCGCACAAAAGCTCCACGTGATTTTGATGACGATGAAGAAAACCGCTCTCGCCCAAGCGTGCGCGAACTTGAGGTGCTTCATGCGGTGATTACAACCCGTAAAACGACAGCAGCAGCACAACGTCTTGGCATATCACAACCGGCTGTATCCCGTGCGATTTCTTCGCTAGAGATGCGTTTAGGGCGTGAAATTTTTATTCGCGATGGTGGTCGCCTTGTTCCAACAGCTGATGCATTTGCACTAGATGCGGAAGCTGCGCCTATTTTTGCGGCTTTGTCACAGCTTGAGGGATGGCCTCATGCTAAAAAAGTGGGCAGCTTACTCCGTATCTATGCAACGCCGACATTAGCTCATGCCTTTCTTGCGGTTATGATTGCACGGTTTATGGCGATTGAACCAACCGTACGGATTCAACTCGAAGTCGCTCGTTCAACCGACATCATAGGTGTGGTTGCAGAAGGTACGACTGATTTAGGTGTCGTTGACATTCCCGTTCAACATTCCGGTGTTCGCCCTGAGGTTTTCCGTCGCGGAATTGCACATGCAATGATGCCATCTGATCACCCTCTTGCACAAAAAGAGCGAATCACACCTGAAGATCTCAAGGGTGAGAACGTGCTAGCTTTGACACGCCGCTTCTCGGTGCGTTCGCAAATTGATAAAGCGTTTGCAGAATATGGTCAGGAGCCACGTGTCGTATTTGAATCAGCGACATCAGGGGCGTTGGCTCAACTCGTGCGTGCTCGGCAGGGTGTTGCCTTGGTCAACCCATTTCCGTTGACGCTTTCAGGCGATCCTTCCCTCTCGTTCATTCCGTTTGAGCCCAGCATCCCTTATGATACAGCGTTTTTATTCCCTTCAACGGGAAGTGCGCTGCCAGCGGCGCGTCGCTTTGTGGATTTCGTGCGTAAAGATCAACCAGAAGATCCATTCACTGTGACCTTGCGCTAATCTATTTAAACAGCATAAACATGAAGAGCAGTCTGTTTCGACTGCTCTTTTTTATTTTGAGATGCTTTTCATGGCTCCCCCGCTTCTGACACTGCAAGATATTATTCTCACACATGGTGGAAAACCGCTTTTAGAGGGCGCGTCCCTTTGTGTTGAGCCACGTGAGCGTTTGTGTCTGGTTGGGCGAAACGGCTCTGGCAAATCTACACTTTTAAAAATTGCGGCTGGTGATATTGAAGCGGATAGAGGGCTACGCTTTATTCATCCAAACGCAACGATCCGGTATCTTCCTCAAGAACCTGACTTAAGCGCATTTGAAACAACCTTGGCCTATGTTGAGGCAGGATTAGCAGCAGGTGATGAAAGTTATCGCGCACTTTATTTGCTGAATGCATTGGGACTGAGCGGCGATGAAGCCACATCGCATTTATCAGGTGGAGAAGTGCGCCGCGCAGCACTTGCACGCGTATTAGCGCCTGAACCTGACATTCTTCTTCTTGATGAACCAACCAATCACCTTGATTTACCTGCCATCGAATGGCTCGAAAATGAGCTCAAGACGCTTCGTTCAGCAATCGTCGTAATTAGTCACGATCGACGATTTTTGAGCCACCTCTCAAAAACAACGTTGTGGATTGATCGCGGGCAAACGCGACATCTGAATGAAGGATTCAGCGCCTTTGAAAACTGGCGCGATAAGGTCTTAGAAGAAGAAGAGCTTAATCGTCACAAGCTTGATCGCCAAATAGCGATGGAAGAAGATTGGGTACGTTACGGCGTATCGGGTCGCCGCAAACGTAATCAGGGACGTTTGGCGCGATTAGCGGATTTACGCGCCGCTAAACGTGATGGACAACGCGCAAATGAGACCATTAAACTTGAAGCTGCATCGGCTCAGGTTTCAAGCCAGATCGTGATTGATGCAAAGAAAATCAGCAAGCACTTTGGTGATACACCCATTGTGCAAGAATTATCCGTACGCATTCAGCGTGGAGATCGCGTTGGTATTGTTGGCCCTAACGGCGCGGGTAAGACCACATTGATCAAACTACTGACCGGTGAACTGCGACCAGATCAAGGTCATGTCAAACTTGGAACAACACTGGAAATGGCAACACTTGATCAACGCCGCGCTTCGTTGATCGATGGAACCAGCCTTATGAGTGCTCTGACAGGTGATGCAGGTGAATGGGTTGATATCAATGGTGTGCGCAAGCATGTCATTGGTTATATGAAGGATTTTTTATTCGCCCCTGAACAGGCACGGACGCCCGTTGAGCGTCTCTCAGGCGGAGAACGTGGACGCCTCACACTAGCGCGTGCCTTTGCCCTGCCCTCAAATATGCTGGTGCTCGATGAGCCAACGAACGATCTGGATCTTGAAACGCTTGATGTGCTTCAGGATATGCTCGCCGATTATGCAGGCACGGTGTTGGTGGTGAGTCATGACCGCGATTTTCTCGATCGCGTCGCAACCTCTGTTATTGTCGCTGAAGGAGACGGTCAATGGGTGGAATATGCGGGTGGTTATAGCGATATGCTGGCGCAGCGTGGATATGGTTTTACGCCTCAGGCTAGCGCTCAATCAAAAGCAACCGAACGCACTACTGATGTTGATGTAAACAATGCGTCTCAAAAGATATCCAGTACCACAAAGAAACGTTTATCATTTAAGGATAAGCACGCGCTCGACACACTACCCGCAAAGATAGATATATTACGCAAACGCATTCAAACGCTTGAAACAGCCATGGCTGATCCAGCTCTTTATACAAAATCACCTGATAAATTTAATGAAACATCACAGGCTTTATCTAAAGCAGAATTAGAGCTTACCGCGTGCGAAGAACAATGGCTTGAACTTGAGATGATGCGTGAGGAAATGGAAGGGTGATAAAATCTTCAATCATTATAATGTGTAAATCGTGCTATCATAGCCATGCTTGACACTATCATCCATGTTGATACGTTCATTTAAAAGAGACGATAGATGCGCATCCTGCTGATTGATAATTATGACTCTTTTACATGGAACCTTGTGCACCTCATTGGCGCTCAAAATGTTCATGTTGATGTCGTGCGCAATGATGCGATCAGTATTGCTGAAATTCAACAACAGCGTCCTGATGCTCTGGTTCTATCCCCTGGGCCGTGTACGCCTAATGAAGCAGGAATTTGTTTAGAGACTGTACGTGCATTAGGCGCGCATGTTCCCATCTTTGGCGTGTGTTTAGGTTTGCAAACCATAGGTCAAGCGTATGGCGGCAAGGTTATTCGTGCTCCCCAGCCAATGCATGGCAAAGTCACAACGATATCTCATAATGGCCGAGGCTTATTTAAAGGTATAAACGGTGCGTTTGAGGCGGCACGGTATCATTCTCTCGTTATTGAGCGCACCAGTTGCCCGCCAGAACTCGATATTTTAGGTGAAACACCTGATGGGCTGATTATGGCAGCCCAACACCGCACACATCCTGTATATGGCGTACAGTTTCATCCTGAAAGTATTGCCTCAGAACACGGCGCAACCATTATGCGTAATTTTATAGAGATAGCACAAGAGTTTCAAAAAATGTCTATTGCAGTTTAAAGTCTGCCCTCATAAATCGCCCAGCAATTTGCCGTCTCATAAAGTTTAACGCGTGCAAGCTGCGGTAAGAGTGGTTTCGTATGATCCCATATCCAGATCGCGATATTTTCAACGGATGGTAGAGGCAAGCCCTCAACTTCGTTTAAGCAGTGATGATCGAGCTGTTCAATAACAGGTTTAAAGACACGCTCTATCTCATAGAAATCAATTACAAATCCTGTCTGTTGATCAATTGCCCCTTCAAACTCAAGCTCCACACGATACGAATGACCATGCATCCGATAGCACTTATGATCTGGGGCAATATTTGTTAGCCGATGCGCTGCTTCAAAGGTGAAAGCGTGACCAATTCTCATCGAATTCCAATCCTTTTGTGAACTTGCGTGCCTAAGCGCCATTGTGGATTTCTAAGGCAATATTCAATCGCCTGTTGTGTATAAGCTGCGACATGAACGCCGTCCATAGGTTGAAGCAAAAAGTGTTTGAAGGCTAAATGTGCAAATTGTTCGGGCATAGCTTTTGATTGAGGATAAACCAGTTTCAACTCTTCCCCTTGCATACATTTTATTTCGGCATCCGCTTTAGGACTAACGCACAGCCAATCAATTCCAGCGGGAGCTACTTGTGTCCCATTGGTTTCAACGGCGATGTAAAAACCCTGTTCGTGAAGCGCTGCAACAAGCGCATCATCCACTTGAAGAAGCGGCTCCCCACCCGTAAGAACACAAAACCGAAACGCATCATCACCCTGCCATTCAGCGCTCAACGCTCTGGCGAGTGAAATCGCATCAGGATAATTTCCGCCACGTGTGCCGTCAATTCCAACGAAATCGGTGTCGCAAAAGGTGCAAACTGCCCTATCACGGTCTTTTTCACGACCAGACCACAAATTGCAGCCTGCAAAGCGACAAAAAACTGCCGCACGCCCTGTATGAACTCCCTCACCTTGCAACGTGAGAAAAATCTCTTTCACTATATACGGCACGCGCGTTAATCCTCATCCTTAAGCGTATAGGTATGCTCAGGAGCAGGAAAGGCACGGGTACGCACATCATGCGCATATGATTTAACGGCTTGTGAAATGTGAGGCGCAAGATCAGCATAACGTTTCACAAACGGCGGAACATTTGTTGTCAGGCCAAGCAAATCCTCGAGGACAAGAACCTGCCCATCACACACCGCTGATGCACCGATGCCGATGGTTGGGATAGGACTGTTTTCAGAAATTTTGCGCGCGAGAGGCTCAGCAACGGCTTCAATCACCATAGCAAATGCACCCGCTTCAGTAACAGCTTTGGCATCTGCTTCAATTTGCGGCCAGTCCGATTTAGTGCGGCCGCGTGCTTTAAAGGAACCGAGTGTATTAATCGCCTGTGGTGTCATGCCGACATGCGCAAGAACAGGTATGCCACGTTGCGTAAGAAAGCGGATCGTGTCAGCCATGTGCACGCCCCCTTCAAGCTTCACACCGCCACAACCTGTTTCCTTCATCACGCGCACAGCAGAGCCAAATGCAGCTTGCGGGCTTTCTTCATAAGAACCAAACGGCATATCGACAATAACCAGTGCACGCTTTGAACCACGCACGACCGCCTGCCCTTGCAAAATCATCATCTCAAGCGTGACAGGAACTGTTGTCTCCAACCCATGCATCACCATGCCAAGAGAATCACCCACGAGCAAAATATCGCAAAATTCATCAGCCAGTCGCGCTGTGTGCGCATGATAAGATGTCAGCACAACAAGCGGATCTTTGCCCTTGCGTGCCAAGATCGTAGGAGCAGTTAAACGCTTGAGAGGGGCGGTGATCGACATATCAAAACCTGCATATTATTCAATATATTAGCGCATAAAAACGGGTACGCCAATCAACCACAGGTGCAATCTAAACACAATCGCGAGATAAAGAGCGCTACCAAGCACAATTACAATGACATCATTTCGTCCGAAACGCACCGGCATGTGTGGGAGACTAGCCAAACTAAGCATTGGTGCGCGATATTTCATAGATATACGAGCCACAACTGCCCACACTAAAAAACTGCCAAAAAGAATAATCGACCCCAGATCACCATTTGATAATAAATGTGAAAATGCCCAAATTTTAACAGATGCAAGCATCGGATGCTTAGCTTTCGCTTTGATCATTGAGGGTATAAATGCTGACACCATTAATATAATTGAAAATAGCATCAACGTTGCCGCAAGATGGCGCGTCCACACAGGTGGATTCCACACAGGTATGTAACCCGAGTCGCGATAGACGCTGTAGCCATAAACAATCGCAATAAGGCCAATCAGCGCACCAACAGCCATAAAACGTTTGTGATAGGCTTCGCCTAAGTGCTCAATAAAAAACGCACGCGTGCGCGGAAATATAGCGAGCCCATGCGTAAATAAAAAAACAACTAGCCCAAAAACGAGAATGCGCATAAAGGCTCCTGAATATCATCCCTCGCCATCACTTCATCGTGAGGCATGACGCAATTCATAGCACGTAAATTAAACGTGGGATAATACCAAAACCTAGCTCATCAAAAAATTTCAAGCGACTTGTGAACTCATCATTTGGGTGAGTGTGGGATGTAAATCAGGCTGCTCGCGCTGTATGTAATCAAGCAACCTATTTTCGAGTTCACTCACTTGACCATCTTTCATGATGCGTTCAATCAACCAAAGCGCCTCACTTTCAGTCACTTTTCCTGCCTCTGCTAAGCTGGCATTCCGATCAATATTTAAAGCGCCATTATCAGAAGTACTGTGACCGTAAGATAAGGCAGCCATGCTTCCTGAAATCATGCGGCTAAAAAATCCACCTACATGAGGGGTTTGTTCAGCGAGCCATTTTTCACGTCGAACAGCTTCTTCAAAAGAGGGTGGTTGATAAAGTGAAATCGACATCAGATATTGTGCAAGCGATCGCACAAAAAGATCTTGCCATTCAGGATCATTGTTTGCATCACGGGTTTTATCGTGAATTTCAAACAAAATTTCAGCTTCAATCTTTGAAATAGCGATTTGCGCTTCACCAGATGCAGCCGTTAAAATACGGCGCAATAATGTAACTTCACTGGCCGTTACACGATCCTTTTGGAGCAAGCCACCTCGTGCGAGAGGCCCTTCGCCATCAAGAACGGCTTTTTTAACCTGCTCTAATGCAAACGCCGTCAACGCATGTGGCACGCGCCGTGCAGCCTCAATTACCTTGATCAACAGTTCAAGTTCAGTATCTGATTTCACAAAGCCATTGGCGCTAACATGACGAACCAACCATTGCGCTTTGTTCTCGTCAACATACCCCTCGGGAAGCTGTTGATGAACCAGATAATCACAAATCACCTCAGTTAAAAACTCACTCCAACTCGGATCGACATCTACGAGTGAGTCATCAAGCGAGAGAACAAGCGTCGCATCTTGCTCACTAATGAGTGATTTAGCATAAATTACTCGTCTCATCGTGAGTACATCATCAAGTTTTGCGCATCGGCTCGCAGCCATGTGTGCACATAGCGCTGATATATCAGTCGAAGCACTTTCCAGTACGCTCTGATTCATTAATATCCCCTGCCCATTTTTAATAACCATCTCAGGTCAATAACATATACTGTCAGCCCATTAGAGCCGTTGCGGCCATCGCTTGACGGCGTGAGCGATCCCGCGATGCATTCATGAGGAAAATACTCATAGCTTCATCTATGAAATCAGCTTCACGTACACATTCGAAGGCAATACGCACCGCATTTTCTGTTGGCCCGATCCCTGCTTTCAATGAAGCGAGCAACCAACGTGCTTTATCTGCATCAATGCGTGCAGTAGGACGCGCACTCCAAACTACAAAATCAACCACTGTGGCAACGAGATAATCAGCCCACTCTTCACACTTTACAGGCACGGCGCGATCAAGTGAAATTAGGATATCCGCTTCTTCTCGAGTACTCAAACCGTGAGGCAAAAGGTCTCGCTGCAATAATCGCACATCATCACTGGTAATTATTTTTTCACTAACAACATGTTCAACAAAATCATGAAAACAATCTTTAAGCATATTATGACGCCTCCCCGCTCATACGGATGTTGTGGATGAGGCATCTTAAAATATAAAAATCTTTATTGGAGTTAAATTTAAAATATGAACGAATATTGAGGTTAATACGTAGAGAATATTATCAATAAAATTAGCACATTCAATGTAGTTGTAGGATGTAAATTATTCGGCTTCAGGTCTTCCAATTTTACTTATCACATCCTACGTAATAGCTATCGATCCACTTCACCAAACACAATATCGAGTGAGCCTAAGATCGCCGAGACATCTGCGAGCATGTGGCCACGGCACATAAAATCCATGGCCTGAAGATGCGCAAACCCTGGGGCACGCAACTTACAGCGATAGGGCTTGTTCGTTCCATCAGCCACAAGATACACGCCAAATTCACCCTTTGGAGCTTCAACAGCGGCATAAACCTCACCAGCGGGAACGTGAAAGCCTTCTGTATAAAGCTTGAAGTGGTGAATGAGCGCTTCCATCGAGCGCTTCATTTCAGCACGTTTGGGCGGCACAACCTTATTATCTTTTGTCGCCACCGCTCCTTGTCCATCGGCGGAGAGCAGCTTGTTGACACACTGCTTCATGATGCGCACCGATTGGCGCATCTCTTCCATGCGGATGCAATAACGATCATAGCAATCGCCATTTTTCCCGATTGGAATATCAAACTCCATCTCTTCATAGCATTCATAAGGTTGCGACTTGCGCAAATCCCACGGCGCACCAGAGCCGCGCACCATCACACCTGAGAAGCCCCATTTCCAGCATTCATCAAGCGTGACGACACCAATATCAACGTTACGCTGTTTAAAAATACGGTTATCAGTGAGCAGACCTTCAAGATCATCACACACCTTCAAAAATGGATCACAGAACGCACCGATGTCCTCAACGAGCTTTGTCGGCAGATCAGAATGAACCCCCCCCGGACGAAAATAAGCCGCGTGCATACGCGAACCAGAGGCACGCTCATAAAAAATCATCAGCTTTTCGCGCTCTTCAAAACCCCATAGCGGTGGGGTCAAAGCGCCCACATCCATCGCTTGTGTTGTGATGTTGAGAATGTGCGAGAGCAAGCGCCCAATTTCTGAATAAAGCACGCGAATCAACTGTCCACGACGCGGAACCTCAAGCCCAAGCATCTTTTCAATTGCGAGACAAAACGCATGCTCCTGATTCATTGGTGCGACGTAATCAAGACGATCAAAATAGGGAATCGCTTGGGTATAATTTTTATGCTCGATCAGCTTTTCCGTACCGCGATGCAGCAACCCGATATGCGGATCAACGCGCTCGACCACCTCACCATCCAGCTCAAGCACAAGCCTTAAAACGCCGTGCGCGGCGGGGTGTTGAGGCCCAAAGTTGATTGAAAAATTACGAATTGAGTGCTCGCCCATCGGCATGCTTCCTTTTAACCGACACAAGCCAGTCATTGTGACTCATCATTGAAGAGTTATATGGGGCATATCCTCACATCAGGCAAGTGAAATTGCCTAAAATGACGTGTATCATTGAAAAGGTATATTAGCTTTCCAATACCATCGGAAAGCTTCCGAGCGATCTCTTTCCACGTTAATACCATGCCAGTAAAAATTGCCAATCTCACTCATTGCAGGTTTGTAATTTTGAGCAGCCGCCTTACTATACCATTCAAAAGCAAGGGAATCATTCATTTGTGTGCCTACACCTTTTTGATACAAATAACCTGCAAGATACTGTCCATATCTGTGATTTAGATTTGCAGCTTTCAAAATCAATTCAAAAGCCAATTGTGAGCTCTGCAACGTTCCTTTTCCCTCATAGTACATTTGTCCCAAACGTAGTTGTGCTTCTGCATGATCTTGTTGAACAGCTTTTTGAAACCACCGGATGGCTTCTTCCAAATCCTGTTCAAGACCATAAGCACCCTTTTCATAAGCCTCGCCAAAAAAGAATTGGGCATCAGCTGAGTTATTATTGGCCGCTTTTCTGAACCAGAGTAAAGCAGTTTTGTCGCTTCGTTCAACGCCGCGCCCATAGAGATAACTCCAACCTATATTGTGTTGAGCTAAACTATTGTTTTGTGTCGCTGATTTCAGATAGTATTCGAACGCTTTTGATAAATTTGTCTCAACACCTTTACCTGTGTCATAAGCATAACCGAGATTAAGTTGCCCCCAAGCGTCTCCATTTTCGGCAGATTTACGAAACCACAAAACAGACTGCTCCTCATTTTTATCAAAAAGCGTACCATCTCGGTAAGCAATTCCCAACCTGTTATACGCTTCAGTAGAACCTTTATCAGCGGCTAACGTGTAAAAATGAATCGCTCGCTCTTTGTCTAGAGGCACAATCTTTCCACCTTGATAAACAGTTCCAAGATAATTGAGACTTGGTATATCCCCTAAATCCCCCGCTTTTTTGTAATAATCGAAGCCTTTTTCAATATTCTTTTCAACACCCACACCATTTATATGAATGTATCCCATATTTTTAAGTGCAGATATATCCCCTTGGGCTGAGGCTTGCAGACAGGCTTCAAGCAGCTCCTGAGAAAGCGAAACATCTTTTTTCGCCGTGCGGCACAACATTTTATTCGCTTCTTCATCATTTTTAGGAACGTTTTTGCCGTTTTTATACATATCTGCGAGTAACGTTAAGGTTGACTGATGATTCTTTTGAGCCGCTTTTTTAAGGTACGCTATGCCCTCTTCAGTTGTGATAGGAAAGTTTGCGTGTTCTGTTTTCATCGCTCCCAATAAGGCTTGCGCTTTAACATTTCCTCGATCAGCAGCTTTACGCAGCCAATACACCGACTTCACAAAATCTGAGGCTCCCAAGTCATTGCCTGCATACAGCTTGCCCAATTCAAATTGTGATCGCTGATCTCCTTGTTGTGCTGCTTTCTCAAACCATTTTCTCGCATCATCAATGTTTTTGGAAACAGCTTTTCCATGAAGGTAATACTGTCCCAGACTCGCCTGAGAAAGCATATAGCCCGCAGCTCCCGCTTTTTGAAAATAGTTGAACGCTGTCAAATCGCTTTGCGAAACATGTTGTCCATGCTCATACATCACACCAAGATTATGCAGTGCTTGCGTATTGTTGTTCATCTCGGCTTTTTTATACCAATCGATTGCCTTTTCATAATCTTGGAGTACACCTGCACCTGTTTGATACGCATAACCCAAATTGGCTTGTGCGTCGCTATCCCCCAAGCGTGCAGCTCTCAAGTAGAGTGAAAAAGACATTGCGTAATCTTGATCAACTCCAGTGCCACTCGTGTAAAGGTTCGCTAAACTGTTGATGGCCGGCACATAGTTGAAACGCACCGATTTCCAATAATAATCAACCGCTTTTTTGGCATCGGCCTCAACCCCGCGACCGTTCAAATGTAGATATGCAAGGTTATTGTAACCAATACCCAGAAGATTATTACTTTCACCTCGCCGCGCCCACCACCAGTGCGACGTACCGCTGACGAGACGCTCCAACCAATAAATGGCTTTCTGAGGATCCGCCTGAACTCCCTCGCCATCAGCATATTTTTTTGATAAATTTAGCATCGCATCGGGAACACCGCGATTAGCTGCTTCCACGTAATAGGCATAAGCAAACGCTTTATTAATCGCTACACCATGCCCAAAATCATACAACCAACCTAAATTATGGGCTGATTTGGAATCTCCATTATCATAAAGCTCTCGCCATATCTGAGCGGCTTCCTCAAATTTTCCTTGGTCCGCGAGGGTTTTTGCCTGTATGAGCTGCGCCCTACCCGCATGCGCCATAATGTTTATATAAGCTAAAGCGATAAGTAATCCCAAAACCAAACTCAGAAAAGCAATTCTAAAGTAACGTATACCCCTCGTGAGTGAAGAGTTGGCGTTATCTTTTTATTAAGGTTGTTTTGATTCCAATTTGGTATGGGTACGCTTTTAGAACCAG
>JBIKVP010000118.1:0-4377 GCA_044356745.1 Beijerinckiaceae bacterium
GGTGCGGTGGCGTTTCAAAAGCTCCTGCCGTTGATCCGGTTCTAAAAGCGTACCCATACCAAATTGGAATCAAAACAACCTTAATAAAAAGATAACGCCAACTCTTCACTCACGAGGGGTATAGATTAAATAATATATTTTTTTAAAGCTACTTTTGCGCGATCCGTCATGGCCTTTTTCTTAGCATGCGCTTTTTCAGTGCCGCGAAGGCGTTTACCATTCTCTGATTTTGGCATAGCCTCAAGAGGAGGGAAGAGACCAAAATTAATGTTCATGGGCTGAAAAGAGCGCGGTTTTGATGGAATTGATGAAGGCGCATCGCCGCCCTCCCCTTCCTCACTTTCGTTTAACTCTAAATGTCCACCCGTAATATGATTGAGCAATGCGCCCATCGCCGTCACAACAGGGGGCACTGAAACTGTGTGCCCCATACGTTCAGCAAGTGCAAAACGCCCAGCCATAAGCCCGACGGCTGCGCTTTCGACATATCCCTCGCAACCCGTAATTTGCCCCGCAAAGCGCAAACACGGTAACATTTTAAGGCGTAAAAACGGATCAAGAAGTTTGGGAGAATTAAGATATGTGTTTCGATGCAAGCCCCCCAGACGTGCAAATTCAGCATTTTCGAGTGCTGGAATCATACGAAACAACCGCACTTGCTCGGCATATTTAAGCTTGGTCTGAAAACCCACCATATTATAAAGCGTACCAAGCTTATTATCCTGACGAAGCTGTACAACGGCATAGGCTTTGATATCTGGCTGATGCGCATTTGTGAGCCCCATCGGCTTCATAGGGCCATGACGTAATGTTTCGATGCCGCGTTCCGCCATAACTTCAATAGGTAAACACCCATCAAAGTATGGTGTGTTCGCTTCAAACTCTTTAAAGCTGGTTTTTTCACCGGCAATAAGACCAGTCACGAATGCTTCATACTGCTCACGTGTCATCGGGCAGTTGATATAATCTGCACCCGTGCCGCCTGGTCCCACTTTGTCATAACGTGATTGAAACCATGCGATATTCATATCAATGCTGTCGCGATGGACAATCGGTGCAATCGCATCAAAAAAAGCAAGTTCCGTCTCACCCGTCACAGATTGAATGGCTTTAGCGAGTGAATCAGAGGTTAAAGGGCCTGTCGCAACGATCACCTGATCCCACGCTTCAGGCGGCAAGCCCTCTATCTCACCCCGCTCAATGGTGATGAGGGGATGATGAGTGAGCGCATGTGTTACAGCACCAGAGAATGCATGACGATCAACCGCTAAAGCGCCTCCCGCCGGAACCTGATTCGCATCTGCACATGCCATGATCAGTGAATTAAGCTGACGCATTTCCCAGTGAATAAGACCAACGGCATTTTGCTCTGAGTCATCGGAACGAAATGAATTTGAGCACACCAATTCCGCAAGCGAATCGGTATGATGAACCTCCGTTGCGCGCACGGGGCGCATCTCGTGCAATATGACGGGCACACCGCCCTGAGCGATTTGCCATGCAGCTTCTGATCCTGCGAGTCCGCCACCGATGATATGAATGGGTTTCATGCTATAAACAGCCTCAGAACTTAAATTGAAATTTGATAACATCGTAAAAGACGTGGATGGCAAGCACAAGGCTTGCCATGACGGTTGAGGATGATGCGCTTGAACCGTATTCGCGTCATGCCAAGGCTTGTCCTTGGTATCCATGCCTTAAAACTGCAAAAGCGTTATCCTGCGCTGACATCTTGTTTACAGCCAAGATAACACTCCCTCTCAAAAGTTTTTTACGCCCCACCTTAAGGGGAATGTAAAAAAAGCAAACTTTTTAAACCAATCCAGCGCTTTTAAGCGCATCATAGGCTTTGAGAATATCTTGCAGACGCGCTTCAAAAGAGCGATCCCCACCGTTTGCATCGGGGTGAAAACGCTTCACCAACTCTTTGTATTTTGCTTTAATAATCGGTGCGGGTGCGTTGTCATCTAGTCCAAGTGTATCAAGCGCAACACGGGTTCTGGGTGAAAGCACACGGCGCGGCGCAGCGGGTTTTTTGCGTGTTCCGCGTTGCGGCACTGCACCTGCATCAAATAGACCAAGCGGATCTTTATATGACCATTCCGCGCCTTCTGTGGTTGTTGTCTGACGGGGTGAATCCTGATTTTTGCGTCCCGATTTATTAACACTCATTGACCACGTCGGACGATGCCCTGTCATCGCATCTTTATGATAAGCAGCAACTGCTGAGTCATTCATGCCATTGAAATAGTTATAGGTTGCGTTGTATTCACGCACATGCTCAAGGCAAAAACTCCAGAAGCGCCCCTCATTACCGCGCCCCATTGGCGCTTTGTGAACGCCAGGTTTAGTGCAGCCTTCTTTCTGGCATGTCGTGGCTTCGGGTTCAGGCGCAGGTTGCCGTCCCCTACCCGCTCCTTTTGCACCGGTGCGAGGCTTAATACGAATTTTGTCGAAAAGATCTGATGTGTTATCCATCGGTTTCTATTTTATTGTTGTTTCGGAAAAGGCAAGCTCATTGTCATACAGCCTTATCAGATTAACGCAAAGGTGTTTAGAGGATGACAAGAAAAGAACGTATGACGCAAGTGCTACATGAAGCGTTCAATCCTTTGTTTCTGGATGTGATTGATGAGTCACATCAACATCATGGTCATTCAGGATGGCGAGAGGAAGGCGAAACACATATCCGAGTCAAAATAATTTCACACATTTTTGACGGCGAATCGCGGATCAATCGACATCGACGCGTCAATGCGTGTCTAGCACCTTTTTTCAAGGAGGGTCTTCACGCTCTTGCGATTGAGGCAAATGCACCTGCTGAGACAATCCAGCATGAATGATAATATTCTTGATCTTAAGGGGCTTAAATGTCCTCTACCCGCAATGATGACCACCAAAAAACTACGTGAGATGGTTGAAGGTGAACGTCTGGTCATTCATGCCACTGATCCACTTGCCGTTATCGATATTCCTCACGCTGTGAACGAAGCAGGCGGACTGCTGATTGGTGTCAATAATCCGCATGGGTTTCATACTTTTAATGTCATAAAAGACTCAAGCCGCGTTGTTACGGATAAGCATAAATCGTAGGACGCGTTGTGCTGTAGCCGGAGAAAGCTTTTCATAACTTTCAAAAGCGCGCTTAAGCACATGATCTGTTAAAGCTTTTCCCGTTTTAATCTCTAAAATCAGCTTGAATGTTGGCCAAGAAATTTTTGCAGCACGAACAATCATCAAAATGGGATCATAGTGCCGTGCTGAATACGCTTTGGCGACAATATCCATTGTGACTTTTGCCATATCTGCCATTGCAGCAGCAGCTTCGGGAATTTTGCCTTGATTGAGAAATTCAACAACAAGCTTTTCTTGCGGCGTTTCACCGCTAGCTAGCTTGCGCACACGCTCTTTAACCGCTGCATCTTCTTCAATAAACGCAAGCGTTGTCTGTTCTTTTGAAAGCTGACTAATGCTTTCATCAAGAACAGCATCAATTTGAGAAAGATCGATGCCCTCTTCACTTGCGAGATGCTCTTTGGCGTGTTGTTTAGCAACCTCTAAAAGCGCTTCCATTATGTGTGCGGGTATATCGTCGCGCTGACACATGATTTTTTGTAGGCGCGGATCCCGTTGCGCCTTTTCCGTCATGGTCTGATAGCCTTTGTCAGAAAACCGTGCTGTTAAGTTGCTCGCGACAGCACGAACAACGGTGCGATCCCCACGATCAACCAAAATATCTGTCACACGCTCACTTAATC
The DNA here is from genome assembly GCA_044356745.1 of Beijerinckiaceae bacterium. Lineage (GTDB taxonomy): Bacteria > Pseudomonadota > Alphaproteobacteria > Rhizobiales > Beijerinckiaceae > JBIKVP01. The sequence goes on from JBIKVP010000118.1 coordinate 3,759, forward strand.
CCCGACGCGCAGACATCGCCAGCAAATGCGCTTGCCCACGGCTTCGTGCAATTTCAACAAGATCGTCTTCATTAAGACGTGTGGAACGCTCAAGCACTGGTCCTGCGACCCGCACATCATCATCCATCGCAAGCTCACGCACGACACGACGTGGCGCATTGTCTATGCCAGCCATTTTTTCAGACAAATCAACGCGCGCACGAAATTCAATTTCCTGTGATAAACGCATGATCACTTCATCAAAAACACCGACATGTGTTTCTGAAAGTTTTGGCGCATCGGCCACGAACATATCAGTGACTTTACGTAAAATTGCCGTGCGATGATCAGGGTCACCGCTTTGCACAGCGCCCTCGACATCATCAATAAGTGATTGTAGCAATCCCATTGTATTCTCCCTGCCTTGGAGAAATGGTGCACGATTGCTTGCCAAAAAAGTCTAAACACACAGTATGAAGTGTGAATTAGCGCTAAAAATCATTTAAAGATATCTTTATATACCCCTCACATTTGAAGAGTTGGTGTCTGAAGTATTTTGAAGTTATCGGATAGGCGGTCAACCCATAATCGTGCTTTTTGCGGAAAAGTGGTATTCAGGAAGCCAAGGATGGCCTTCACG
>JBIKVP010000119.1:0-4335 GCA_044356745.1 Beijerinckiaceae bacterium
TGCGGTGGCGTTTCAAAAGCTCCTGACGTTGATCCGGTTCTAAAAGCGTACCCATACCAAATTGGAATCAAAACAACCTTAATAAAAAGATAACGCCAACTCTTCACTCACGAGGGGTATAGTGCAAAATATTTTATTTAAATGTAGTTTTTTTGTGTATCAGTGTGCATTTGCTGGTTTGATTCAAGGTGCGTCATGTCTTCTCCTCGTGATCAAATGTCTGCTAACGGCATGGCGGCGAACGTATCGTTTGCATCGCCACACATGCATTCTTTAACAGGACGCACGCTGCTTCAGATTATTCCAGAACTGGATGCGGGCGGTGCTGAGCGCACCACTGTTGATATTGCCCAAGCTTTAGCCAACGTGGGGGCACGTGCACTTGTGGCAACAGATGGTGGACGTCTTGTGGGTGAAATGCAGGCCAAAGGCGGCGTATGGGTACCTTTTCCTGCTAAAACCAAAAATCCATTTAAAATGATCCGCAATAGTCGTCGCTTAATGCGTATTTGTATTGAGGAGCAAGTGAGCGTCATTCATGCGCGCTCTCGTGCACCTGCTTGGGTTGCTTTAGCAGCGGCACGCACGTTGGGGCTTCCTTTTGTGACAACCTATCACGGATCCTATTCGGGAAAATCAGCCGTTAAATTATTATACAATTCTGTTATGGCACGAGGCGAGCGTGTTATTGCGAACTCTCATTACACCTCTGATCTGATTTTAAAAGCGTATCCCCACGCGCAAAAGCGCATTCGTGTCATTCCACGTGGAACGGATTTAAGCGTATTTTCACCACAAATGGTTAGCGCTGAGCGTGTAGAAGCGATTCGAAACCAATGGAAACTTGCCCCCCATGAGCGCGTTGTGCTCCTTGCTGCGCGCTTAACAGGATGGAAGGGACAAAAAGTCTTAATAGATGCGGCTCACCTCTTGAAAAACCAAGGATTAAAAGATGTCGTCTTCATTCTTGCCGGTGATGCACAAGGACGTAATCATTATGTTCGCGAACTTGATGCGCAGGTTACAGCGCTAGGACTTCAAGAGATTGTGCGCCGTGTTGGCCACTGTTCAGATATGCCCGCCGCATTTCTCGCTTCCGCCGTTGTGACAGTCCCGTCAACTGAACCTGAGGCCTTCGGGCGCTCAGCGGTTGAAGCACAAGCGATGGGCACACCTGTCGTCGTCTCGCTGCTTGGCGCAGTTCCGGAAACTGTACTCGCACCACCACACGTTCCTCATGGTCAACATACAGGCTGGCATGTTCCTCCCGATGATGCACCCTCATTGGCTCAGGCCGTGGGAGAAGCGCTCTCTATGGGTGCAAGCACGCGTGATGCTTTAACAAAACGTGCCCGTCGCCATGTCGAAGAACATTTTTCACTGGAGCGGATGGTCGCATCAACCCTTGGCGTTTACTGTGACGTACTCAATCAACCTCAATCATGACGCTATAGCCATTTTCACCTGTTGACATCTTGGTAATTTAAGCAATGGTATACTACTTGAGCATGTTGATAAAACGCTTTAATCTCGAACTTGGTTCAAAGATTAAACTGATGATTGTCAAAAAATCATGCAATAATAAAAAATTTAGAGCATAATGTCACTCATATGAATGATATTACGTTCTAGCTGTTTCAACAATAGAGGAGATTACGACCATTCGCCGTCCACAACGATCTTTAGCCCTTCCACAAAAAGAGGGTCCCCGCGCCAACCGTGATATTCGCGGCGTTCGTGAAGTTCAACTGATTGATGATACAGGCCAGAACAAGGGTGTTGTCCCGTTCTTTGATGCTCTGCGTATGGCGGAGGAAGTTGGTCTTGATCTCGTTGAAATATCGCCCAATTCAGAACCACCGGTCTGCAAAATTCTGGACTATGGCAAATATAAATTTGCTGAGCAGAAAAAAGCTGCCGAAGCCCGCAAAAAGCAGAAAGTGATCGAAATTAAAGAGATCAAGCTGCGCCCTGGCATTGATAAGCATGATTATGATGTCAAAATGCGCGCTGCTAAAGGCTTTTTTGAAGAGGGTGACAAAGTCAAAATTACCCTGCGTTTTCGTGGCCGTGAAATGGCGCACCAAGAGCTTGGTGTCAAACTTTTAGAGCGCGTAAAACTAGATACGGCTGAGTATGCCAAGGTTGAAATGGAGCCGATGACCGAAGGTCGACAGATGATGATGATCCTCTCACCAAAATAAAGGTGAGATTTTCTGATGTCTGATATGATTTCGTTCGCTCCTGTTCCCTCGTCCTTGCGCTGGGGGAACACTAATCCTCACCAGCGCGGTGCAATCATTGCGTCGTCCCATCCTCATAGCATGTACTTTCGTAACGCCATTGGCGCTTACGGTGGTGCGTCGATGCTCTATCGCGCACTCTCAGTGGCTTCTGGAAGCTTGTCATCGCATCACCGTCCTGATTTAAGTTTAACGCAACCCTCCATTACATTTGGGCCTTTTCCAGCATGGTCTGATCCTGAAAAAATTGTTACGTTTGATCCGTGGGGGCATCTGGTAAGTGATATATTCACTGATGAAATTGCTCGTGGGCTAGACGTGCGCCCCACCATCGCGATTACAACGGCACAATTACGTATGCCAGAAATACACGCTTTAATTGAAAGTGGCGAACTCAATATTGATGGACGTATCATTGCATCAGATTTTGCGGCACATGTTACAAAAATTGCAATCGACCCTGTATGGTATTTACCTGAAGTTGCAAGACGATTAAGTGTTGATGAGGCGCAGTTACGCGAGAACCTACATGAGCACACAGGCGGTATGTATCCTGAGTTAATATCGCGCCCTGAGCTAAAAGTGTTTTTACCCCCGATAGGTGGAATGAGTGTTTATCTCTTTGGAGATATTAAGCTTTTAGGCCAAAACCACACAAAAACAACGGTGCGCATTCACGACGAGTGTAATGGTTCGGATGTCTTTAGTTCTGATATTTGCACGTGTCGCCCCTACCTCATTTATGGGATCGCTGAGTGCATTCGCATGGCGCAAGAGGGCGGCATCGGCGTGATGATTTATATGCGTAAGGAAGGACGTGCTTTGGGTGAAGTGACAAAATTCCTTGTTTATAATGCACGCCAGCGTCAAGAGGGCGGCGATCAAGCAGCAACCTATTTTACCCGCACGGCGTGTATTGCAGGCGTAGAAGATGCTCGCTTCCAGAATCTCATGCCTGATGTGTTACACTGGCTCGGAATAACGCGGATTGATCGGTTAATCTCCATGTCATCCATGAAATATGACGCGTTGTGTAGCGCAGGAATTCATGTTGTGACACGTGTTCCCCTGCCTGAAGCGATGATTCCACCAGAAGCACAGGTAGAAATCTCCGCTAAAAAGGCCGCAGGATATTATAGTGATCCTACCGGATAGCACTTTATTGGCTAACCCAGAGAATACGCGCCATAATAAGTACTGTATTTTTATTGACGATCTGCTCGACATGATGACCATTTGAATAAACATCAAGCGTCACATGGCAAGCGGTATCACGCACAACACGTCCGATCATAATTGATAAAGGGGAGGTCATTTGCTCTGTAGCTGTGACTATCATGATACGATCATCGCGTCTGAAAGAAGACTGTGAGCGCACAAACAATCGATCACCTTCACAATAAACGGGTGTATAGTCATCCAATGTAATATCGACGGCCCATAAACGCGATACATCGTCTGCGACGTCCATTAAAGGCGGAGTGACGAGATCCCATGCACCCATATTATCGTTTGAAACATGTGTTTGTGAAAAAATCGGCTGCCCACGTGTATCAAAGCACACTTTAAGTATTGCATCGTTTGTTATGCGTGTCATAGCCAGAAGTGGAAAATGTTGTGGCAAAGTTCTAGGTGCGGGTGATATTTGCCGTGTGAGCGACGGCTTCTGTTTTGCGATAAGCAAGGTCATAAATGTTTCTAGGCTTTCTCCTGTAGCCTCAAGCGCCTTAGCGATAGACTCGGTTGAAGGCCAACGCATACGGCCATCGGCAGCAATCCGCTTTGAAGGGTTAAATGTTGTGGCATCAAGCCCGGACTTGCGTGCTAGTCCCGATGATGACAGTCCATGTCGCTGCGCAAGAGCGTCAATTGAATCCCATATTTGCGAGTGTGTCAGCATGATTATCCCCCTTAAATAATCTCATCACTTAGGAAATAAAGCCTAAATGATCAAAAATCAAGTGAGCAATCGGTCTAATAAGCTTTATTATACCCCTCGTGAGTGAAGAGTTGGCGTTATCTTTTTATTAAGGTTGTTTTGATTCCAATTTGGTATGGGTACGCTTTTAGAACCAGACCAACGTCAGGAGCT
>JBIKVP010000120.1:0-4296 GCA_044356745.1 Beijerinckiaceae bacterium
TCCTGAATACCACTTTTCCGCAAAAAGCACGATTATGGGTTGACCGCCTATCCGATAACTTCAAAATACTTCAGACACCAACTCTTCAAATGTGAGGGGTATATTCGCTTTTTTGGTGGCTCGGTGTCGCTTGCCTATGCAGGACAGCTATTATTAACACTGTGTATTATAATCAGTTTGATTATCACCTGTCGCCGTAAAGCTTCAACCGATTTAGTGAACGCGCTTACTGCTATTGGGGCGTTGCTCGCAACACCCTATAGCCTTGATTATGATATGATGATGCTTGGTGTAAGCATCGCTTTTGCAGTGCGTTATGCAGGCATGAACGGTTTTGCCCCTTATGAAAAAACTGTGCTTGCACTTTTATGGATAACTCCCCTCATTGCACGCAGCGTAATGCAATACATTGGCTTCCCCCTTGGCGTGAGTGTTATGCTGTTCGCTTACATCTTCCTTTTGAATAAGGCGCTTTCAAAAAACACCGCTCATGCCCCTCGACGTTGACGTGTTCATGCCCATATTAATATTTTAAATTATGCATACAAACGGCTATAAAGGCTTTCAATCATGACACTTTCCCTCTCGATGCCACTGGATCATGTGGCAATCACACCACAAATTTCTGAGACGGTCTCCATTGATGATCCGCTTAAATCCGCCCTTTTACTTGAGGATGTGCGTTTGTCGCTCGGCAATGGGGTCGCGAAGGTCGATGTTTTGAAAGGTGTGAGTTTAAGCATTCAAAAGGGTGAAGCCGTTGGTATTGTTGGCCCTTCTGGATCGGGTAAATCAACCCTACTCATGACAATGACAGGTTTGGAAAAACCTGATTCAGGTGATGTTCGCATTGCTGGGATTTCACTTATTCCCCTTAATGAAGATGATCTTGCACGCTTTCGCGGTGAACATATCGGTATTGTATTCCAATCGTTTCATCTTATTCCAACAATGACAGCGCTTGAAAATGTCGCGCTTCCGCTTGAACTTGCAGGTAAAAGCAATGCCTTTACTCGTGCACGTGAAGAGCTTGAGGCGGTGGGATTAGCCGAAAGGGTCAATCACTATCCCGCACAACTATCAGGCGGGGAACAACAGCGCGTTGCAATCGCTCGTGCACTTGCGCCTGATCCTGCCATTATTGTTGCTGATGAGCCGACAGGCAATCTTGATGAAGCAACGGGATCAAAAATTATTGACCTGTTGTTTGATTTGCGGCATCGCCGTCAAGCCACTCTGGTGCTTGTTACACATGATCTTGATCTTGCAAAACGATGTGATCGCACAATACGTCTGCGAGCTGGGCGAGTGGAGGTGTGAGTATGATCTCGCAGCTTTCTTCTAACCTTGCATTGCGTCTTACGTGGCGCGAAATGCGCAATGGTATTCGTGGTTTTGGTGTCTTTCTCGCGTGCCTAGCGCTTGGTGTGTGGGCTATGGCGGCGGTGGGATCCCTCTCTCGTTCTCTCACTGAAGGATTGGAAAGTGAGGCACGTGTTATTTTAGGTGGTGATTTTGCTTTCAACCTTAATCAACGTGAAGCAAAAATAGATGAACGCGCTTATCTGACAAATTTAGGACAGCTTTCAACAGTCGCGAGTATGCGCGCCATGATCCGTTTTCAAGAAGAGAGCGCACTGGTCGAGCTTAAAGCCGTTGATGACATTTATCCCATCATTGGCAGTCTGGAGACTTCTCCTCAAAGCAATCCACAACAAGCGCTTGCAAAAAGCAATGCGGATTCAAATATTTATGGTGCGCTGCTAGATCCTGTCCTGATGGCGCGTCTTAATTTAAAAATGGGGGATCGTTTCCAACTGGGCACAAGCACGATGGAAGTTCGCGGCGCTGTTCTTAAAGAGCCAGACCGTGTCGCTAATGGAATTGGATTTGGCCCTCGCCTCATGATTTCTCAAGAGGCTTTGCGGCAATCAGGTTTGGTGCAGCCCGGTAGCCTTGTACGCTGGAGCTATCGCATTAAACTTGAGAATGACAATGTGAGCGATGCTGCGCTTGATAACATCATTGATACAGCGCAAAAGCGTTTTCCTGAGGCAGGATGGGAGGTGCGCTCACGGCAAAATGTTGACTCGCGTTTAGCGAAAAACATTGAACGGTTTTCGCAATTTTTAGCACTTGTTGGATTAACTGCGCTTTGTGTTGGGGGAATTGGTGTTGCTAATGCAGTTCGCGCCTATCTTGAGCGAAAACGTGCCACAATCGCAATTTTTAAAAGTTTAGGGGCAACGGGTGGGTACATTGTGAGTTTGCATCTTACCCACATTCTCGCTCTTTCCCTTGTTGGCATTAGCATGGGGCTTGTTATGGGAGCGCTGACACCATTCATCGTTGCGTATGGTGTTGGGGCGAGCTTACCCCTGCCCTTCACGCCTGTGATTGCGCCCCTTGAGCTAGTTTTAGCGGCATTTTATGGTTTGCTTGTTGCATTTGTTTTCAGTATCTGGCCACTGGGACGAGCACATGATGTAAGTGTTGCACAGCTATTCCGTGATCAAATCACGCCTGATCGTCGTTTACCGCGACGGGTTTATGTGCTCAGCGCCTTACTTGTATGGGCGGTTTTGATCGGCCTTGCGATTTTAACAAGCATTCAGCCTTACCTTGCATTCCTTTATGTAACAGCCGTCGGTGGATTGTTTATAGCGTTTTTTGGCTTAGGTCGCTTTATTATGTTTGTCGCAGCGCGTTTGCCGCGTCCACGCGCGCCGATGCTGCGCTATGCTTTGGGAAATTTGTCGCGTCCTGCCGCGCTGACCCCAGTGATGATTTTGTCAGCAGGTTTAGGTATGGCTGTTCTGGCCGTGATTATCATGGTTGAGAATAATGTTCGCGCCAGTTTGCAACAGGGTTTACCCGCCAATGCACCCGCGTTTTTCATGCTGGATATTCCCAGAGGCGAAGGCGAGCGTTTTGAATCTGTGGTAAAAACGGCAGCTCCTGATGCCAACTTTGAACGCGTGCCGATGATGCGTGGCCGGATTGTGCGTATTAAAGATGTCGATGCCGAAAAAATTAAAGCAGCCGATAATATCTCATGGGTGCTTGACGGGGATCGCGGCGTAACCTTTTCATCGCAGCCCCCTGCTGGATCAAAAGTCATTAGAGGTGCGTGGTGGCCGAATGATTATAATGGCGTTCCGCTTGTTTCGTTTGATGAAGAAATCGCGCAAGGATTAGGCTTGACGATCGGTGATCGCTTAACCGTCAATGTGCTTGGGCGGACGATTGAAGCACAGGTCGCAAATTTACGTAAAATTGAATGGCGAACTTACGGCATTAATTTCGTTATGATTTTCTCACCAAATACCTTTGCGGGCGCGCCATTCACAGAGCTGGCGACTGTCGCTTTTGAAGGTGCTAATCCTATTCAAACTGAAATCAATGTGATGAAAGCACTTGCTAAACCTTTTCCCACCGTCACAGCCATTCGCGTGCGCGAGGCCGTTCAAACTGTGAATGATGTTGTAGGGCAAATCGCTGGTGCAATTCGCGGTGCGAGTTTGCTTGTGCTTCTAGCAGGCGTGCTTGTTCTGGCTGGAGCACTGGCTGCGGTTCAGCGTCAGCGCATGTATGAAAGTGTCGTGCTTAAAACACTTGGTGCGACCCGCGCACGCGTTCTTAAAGGACATGCGCTTGAATACCTTGCGCTTGTCAGTATCGCTGGATTTATTGGGCTTATCTTAGCGAGTGTGTTGTCATACGGCCTCGTGATTTATATTATGAAAGTGCCGTTTGCATGGAAAATGGGGGAAGCAGCGCTTATACTCACAATTTTCGGTGTCATCATCATTGGTTTGGGTCTCGCACACTCATGGCGCCTACTCAATCAAAAAGCATCAGGATTGCTTAAAGCGGGATAGGTTTATTATTAAAAAAATCCACCTATGGATTTTATGCCATAAAAAAAAGAGCCAATGTTTGGCTCCTTTTTTCTTAGTGATGAATTACTTAAATCGTCAATTAGCGACCGATTGATGCACGGCCTTGATAATTGTGAGTTCTGCCTTTAGGTCCAGTTACAGCACCTTGATAGTTCCAGTTGCCCGGCGAGGTTCGTTGAGCTGTCCCTTGGCGAGACCACTCACCACCTTTAGAACCTGTCGCGCTGCCTTGAACAGTACATGATCCCCCCTGACATGATCTTTGAGTATTATACCCCTCGTGAGTGAAGAGTTGGCGTTATCTTTTTATTAAGGTTGTTTTGATTCCAATTTGGTATGGGTACGCTTTTAGAACCGGATCAACGGCAGGAGCTTTTGAAACGCCACCGCACCG
>JBIKVP010000121.1:0-4280 GCA_044356745.1 Beijerinckiaceae bacterium
CGTGAAGGCCATCCTTGGCTTCCTGAATACCACTTTTCCGCAAAAAGCACGATTATGGGTTGACCGCCTATCCGATAACTTCAAAATACTTCAGACACCAACTCTTCAAATGTGAGGGGTATACAAGAAGTGACAAGCAAAATCAAAGGTGTGCTTTCACTGATTGCAACTGTCGCCAATCAAACAAATCTGCTTGCTCTTAATGCGACGATTGAAGCGGCGCGAGCAGGTGAAGCAGGTCGTGGTTTTGCCGTCGTCGCAACTGAAGTCAAATCACTTTCATCACAAACGTCTGAGGCAACAAAGGCTATTGAAAGTCACATCAATGATGTAATTTCTGCAACGCAACGTAGTATTGAGTGTATTAATGATATTCTTAATACAGTTAATGAGTTTCATGAAACCTCAAATAACATTGCAGAATCTGTCGATAAGCAATCTGTTTCAACACAATGGATTGCACAAAAAGCGCAAGATATTGCATCATTGGCACATGGCATTGTTGGACGAACTGGCGATATTTCTTCTTCAGTTATCGCAACACGCGATGCTACAGATCAAGTTGTAAATGCGAGTGATCGCTTGTCAGGGCAATCAACACAATTAAACGAGCACCTAGCCCGATTGCAGAAAAGGTTGTGTTCATAACGCTTTTTGCAAAAATAGACTCAGCGTGATGAAGCAATGTGTCGCCTTATATTGATAAAGCCTTGTACTGTATGTTCTCGATTTGTGAGCTTGTCATCACTGCCTCGTGGAGCGAGGTGCCATGTCCATTTGTGATCAGGAACTGGCAAAGCGAGGCCATAAAGCAAATCATACGTCTCAATGATCTCTTCATTATTGCGACGCGTTATCATGTGTGTGTCCGTCAATAATGTGACAGGACATTTAAAGGCCAATAGATCCTGATAATGCCCTTTAATGAGATTGAGCGTAAAAAGATCAGCATCTTGATCCGACATGTTACGGGGTAAATGTTGACGTGGCTCAAGCGCAATTTGTGAGAGAATATTGGCGGAAATAACGAGATTTATGTCATCACTGTCATGTAAAAAATTAAGAGGGCTTGGCGCATTGAGGTCTGTAATGCGATTGCCATTGAGATCAAGAGTGATGTGAAAAACATTTTTGAGCCTCCTCGTTTTCCATCGCGCTGGTAGAGGATGCACAACATCGACCAGCATAACCTGATCAAAGGCTCGACTAAGCACATTGATCGGCACATCGCGCAATAAGCCTGATCCTAAAACAACGACCGTTCGCTTCTTGCTGCATTGAGAGATGCCTTGATGAATAATATTGTGACACTGCTTTTCATGTTCAATCCATTCTTGACGTGCATGGCGTGCAAGTGACCACAAATCAACACTCGCTTTGACATAACCATTACGCCGCGCCTTAAAAGATGCAGGGGTAAACAGATAAAGGAAGAGTTCTGCAAGCATAAATGTTTAAACTTGCCTTTGCGCATAACCAAGCTGCGCATTGAGTTTTTCAAGTACAGTCTGTGCCGCCTGCACAACAGGTGTACCAGAGGGAAAAATAGCGGATGCACCTGCTTGATAAAGCGCATCAAAATCTTGAGGTGGTATTACGCCACCCACAACAATTAAAATATCACCCCTGCCCTGCGCTTCAAGAGCCTGTTTAAGAGCAGGAACAAGCGTAAGATGCCCTGCGGCAAGGGATGAAACTCCGATAACATGTGCTTCGTCGTTTATCGCTTGCTTTGCCGCTTCTTCAGGTGACGCGAATAAAGGGCCAACATCCACATCAAAGCCTAAATCGGCAAATGCGGAAGCAATCATTTTTTGACCACGATCATGGCCATCTTGTCCCATTTTGGCGACGACGATTTTAGGAAAACGGCCATCATTTTCTTTAAACGCTTTGACCAATGCTTGAATACGATAAAGTGTATCCCGCACACTCTCATCTGCACTGGCCATCTCTTTTTCAAAAATTCCTGAGATCAACTGAATTTTCGCTTCATGACGACCATAAACAGCTTCTAATGCCGCAGATATTTCGCCAACGGTCGCTTTTGCTCTTGCAGCTTTAATGCTTAGATCAAGCAAATTGCCTTCACTCGTGCGTGCCGCATTTGTGAGAGCGTCTAAAGTTTGTGTGACGGCGTTTTGATCACGCTCCGCGCACAAAGCCTTGAGCTTGGCGATCTGCTTATCGCGTACCGCAGTGTTATCAACTTTGAGTACTTCAAAGTGCGCTTCATTCTCTAAGCGATAGCGATTGACTCCTACAACAACTTGCTGACCGCTTTCGATCCGCGCTTGTGTGCGTGCCGCCGCCTCTTCAATGCGTTGTTTGGGAACACCGGCTTCAATCGCTCTAGCCATACCGCCTAAACGTTCAATCTCAATCATGTGCGTGCGTGCGCGTGATGCCAGATCGTGGGTAAGGCGTTCCACGTAAAAACTGCCACCCCATGGATCAATGACACGGGTTGTACCGCTTTCGTATTGAAGAACAAGCTGCGTGTTGCGAGCGATACGCGCACTAAAATCAGTGGGTAATGCAAGGGCTTCATCAAGCGCATTCGTATGTAGCGATTGCGTGCCACCTTGCGTTGCAGCCATTGCCTCAATCGTAGTGCGGATCACATTATTATACACATCCTGTGCCGTCAGCGACCAGCCCGATGTCTGGCAATGTGTGCGTAACATCAACGACTTATCGGATTGCGGTGCAAAAGCTTGCATTAATTCGCACCACAGCATACGAGCGGCGCGAAGCTTTGCCACTTCCATAAAAAAATTCATGCCGATGGCAAAAAAGAATGAGAGGCGCGGGGCAAAATCATCAACTTTTAAACCAGCCGCCAGACCTGCTTTGACATACTCAACACCATCTGCAAGCGTGTAAGCAAGCTCAAGATCAGCACTCGCTCCCGCCTCTTGCATATGATAGCCAGAAATCGAAATTGAATTAAATTTTGGCATATGCGTTGCGGTGTAGGCAAAAATATCGCTGACAATGCGCATGGATGGCGCGGGTGGGTAGATATAGGTGTTACGCACCATAAATTCTTTGAGAATATCATTTTGAATTGTGCCGGCAAGCTGTTCAGGGCGAACGCCTTGCTCTTCAGCAGCTATAATATAAAGCGCCATAATAGGCAGAACTGCACCATTCATCGTCATTGAAACGCTCATCTGATCAAGCGGAATGCCCTCAAAGAGCGTACGCATGTCATAAATGGAATCAATGGCTACCCCAGCCATACCAACATCACCTGCAACACGCGGATGATCTGAATCATAGCCGCGATGTGTGGCCAGATCGAACGCAATCGATAATCCCTTTTGCCCAGCTGCTAGATTACGTCGGTAAAACGCATTGGATTCCCCCGCCGTTGAAAACCCCGCATATTGGCGTATTGTCCACGGCTGATTGGTATACATCAACGGATAAGGGCCACGTAAAAAGGGCGCGATGCCCGGATACGTATCGAGGTGCGGCAGACCATTGAGATCGTTCGCATTATAATGTGGCTTAATCGAAATACCTTCTGGGGTATGCCAAGCCTCCTGCTTCACCACACCTTCGTGCGATGAAAGGGGGCTGAAATTTAAATCAACGGTTGAAAAATCGGGAATGGCGGACATTAGCATCTTCTCCGCACTCAATGCATACGCCTTGAAAACAAAGCGCCGCTTTTCTCACCCGCAATGTAAAGCGCTATCGCAGCTTGAACAGCCTCAATGTGTTGCTCAAGTTGGGTGATCACATCACTCTCATGTAAAAAAGTGAGATCATGATGATTGCTTAGGAGTTCATATTCCACATCAGAGGCAAACTCAGCGACATTCCATGCCCCGATTGCGCGCGCTGATCCAGATAATTTGTGAACAGCCTCACAGCATGTTTCACCCTGCATGGCTTCACGCACCTGATGGAGCAATTGCCCCGCTTGAACACTGAAAAGGGTGAGTAACTCACGGGCAAGTGCTTCATCACCAAAGGTTTGCTCATGCAGATAAGCGACATCAAGCGTTGTGGATAAGCCTTCTGGCTTAAAAGGTTTTGTCGTTTTGGAGCGTGTGCGAGTCGTCATAGCAGCGCCTTATGAGAGGTTATAACTCAAGGACGCCACACAACATTTAATACGGGTTTAAGATCGGCAAAAACCTGCTTTTCAAGCTTTAATATACCCCTCGTGAGTGAAGAGTTGGCGTTATCTTTTTATTAAGGTTGTTTTGATTCCAATTTGGTATGGGTACGCTTTTAGAACCGGATCAACGGCAGGAGCTTTTGAA
>JBIKVP010000048.1:0-14694 GCA_044356745.1 Beijerinckiaceae bacterium
AAAAGCTCCTGACGTTGGTCTGGTTCTAAAAGCGTACCCATACCAAATTGGAATCAAAACAACCTTAATAAAAAGATAACGCCAACTCTTCACTCACGAGGGGTATAACACACTATTACACCTCAAACACGTCTTGCGAGTCTTGGAAAAGTGATGGATTTTGTGAGGGGGAAGCAAGACCGATATGCGTAAAAGCATGAGGCGTAAGCACACGTCCACGCGGCGTGCGCTGTAAAAAACCTTTTTGAATAAGATATGGCTCAATGATATCTTCAATCGCATCGCGTGGCTCAGAGAGCGCTGCAGCTATTGTCTCTATCCCGACAGGCCCCCCGCCAAATGAGAGCGCAATCATTTGAAGATAACGCCGATCCATCACATCAAGCCCCGCTTGATCCACCTCAAGCATGAGCAACGCTTTATCAGCAATGGCACGGGTCACAGTGTCTGCACCATCCACGATGGCAACGTCACGCACGCGGCGCAGCAAACGCCCTGCGATACGTGGTGTCCCCCGTGCACGGCGCGCGATTTCGTTCGCTCCCTCCATACTCATGCCAATACCCATCACCCGTGCGCCGCGTGTGACAATAAATTCAAGCTCCTCCACGGTATAAAACTGGAGGCGCACAGGAATCCCGAATCGATCCCTCAATGGCGTTGTGAGCAGTCCTGCACGTGTTGTCGCGCCAACAAGAGTAAAACGCGGCAGATCAATTTTGACCGAGCGCGCCGCTGGTCCCTCTCCAATCATCAGGTCAAGCTGATAATCTTCCATTGCCGGATATAAAATTTCCTCAACTGCAGGATTAAGCCGGTGAATTTCATCAATAAAAAGTACATCACGCTCAGACAAATTCGTCAAAAGTGCAGCAAGATCCCCCGCTTTGGCAATCACGGGGCCAGAAGTTGATTTAAAATTCACACCTAGCTCTCGCGCCACAATCTGCGCAAGGGTGGTTTTTCCTAAACCCGGAGGGCCAACAAAGAGCACATGATCCAGCGCATCATTGCGGGTTTTGGCCGCTTCAATAAACACCTTCAAATTCGCGCGTGCTTGAGCCTGACCAACAAAATCGCTCAGAATTTGTGGCCTGAGAGAGGTGTCAAAATCATTCTCAAGCGCATGCGGGGTGACAAGGCGCGGCGCTTCAGGAGTGGAGGGAAGACTCATATCTCTTTCCCTTCAATTTCTGTTTCGTCAGTAATCTCTTCTGCATCTAGCAAAGCCATTAATGCTTTAATTGACATATCTTCAGTATCAGAAGGTGATAGAAAATAAACGAAAAGGAATAATACCAACAACAAAAAGGCGTATGTTTCTGAAATTAGAAAAAAAACGCCTAATAAAAATATTATAAAAAACGAAATATACAAGTAATTATTTACATGAGATATAGATATATTAATATTATTATCGTCAAATATTCCTTTTATAGAATAAGAACTTAAATTATCGTACATTAAATTATTCAATAATATAATTATAAATCCCCCCATTGAGAATTTAAGAATCCTCTGTATTTGAAACGTTGTGTCATTTACCGTTCCAGAAAATAACTTATCACGTACATGTAAACCTAAAGGTGCGCAGGAATATTTTAAAATAGCTATATTTTCTGAAGGTGTTCGTTTTGAACGGAGTACAAAGTTTTTTTTC
Organism: Beijerinckiaceae bacterium; assembly: GCA_044356745.1. Lineage (GTDB taxonomy): Bacteria > Pseudomonadota > Alphaproteobacteria > Rhizobiales > Beijerinckiaceae > JBIKVP01. The sequence continues at coordinate 1,661 of JBIKVP010000048.1, forward strand.
ACGTATAAGAAATCTAATTTTGGCATATATTTAATCTTTTCACACAACATTCAAAGCAGCTCTTTCAGTCCCTGACGAATCAACGACGCGGTGCTGGCCTCTTCTCCAAGTGACATGCCCGCTTTAAGCACAGCCGCTTTTGCTTGAGGCAAAGCATATCCTAAATTTGTGAGCGCTGATATCGCATCAGCAACAGTCTCGGGCATCTCTTGAGGGATGAAAGCTTGTCCATAACCCGATGCATCCACAACTTGACCCCTCATTGCAAGATCGCCCGCAGGCACTTTATCTTTGAGTTCAACGACAAGGCGTGCGGCAAGTTTGGGACCTACTCCGGGGCTACGCGCTACCATCGCCTTATCGCCGCTTAAAATAGCGCTTGCGAGCACGTCGAGGGGCAGCGCAGATAGAATGGCAAGTGCGACTTTCGAGCCAACGCCTTGCACATTTTGCAAAACACGAAACCAATCACGCTCTTGCGCCGTCATAAACCCGTAAAGGCGAATCATATCCTCGCGCACATGGGTTTCAATCACCAGACGTATCGCCTCACCCACGCTCGGCAACTGATCAAGCGTGCGCATCGAGACATGCACCAGATAGCCCACGCCGCCCACGTCGATGATCACGTGATCATCCCCGCGCGTGTCAAGAATACCTTTGAGCGCGCCGATCATGAGGCACTTTTGTTTGCAAACAGAATTTTTTGAACGCTGGGATCATGCATATTGATCGCGTTGCGTTGATCTGCACCTACGCTAAGACCCCGCTCAACCGCAGGACGCGCCAAACATGTGTCAAGCCAACGTTTGAGATACGGAAAATCATCAAGCATTTGTCCCTGACGCTCCCATAATTTCACCCAGCCAATGCACGCGATATCCGCAATCGAATAATCACCTGCTAAAAAGGGACGTGTTTCAAGGCGCGTATTCATTACGCCATAGAGCCGCTTTGTTTCGTTGGTGTAACGATCAATGGCATAGGGAATTTTTTCAGGGGCATAGATACGAAAATGATGGGTCTGCCCTGCCATCGGCCCCAAACCACCCATTTGCCAGAAGAGCCATTGATCTACCTCAACGCGCGCACGTTCATCTATAGGATAAAAAAATCCCGTTTTGCGCCCGAGATATTGTAAAATCGCCCCCGATTCAAAAACAGAAAGCGGCTTGCCGTCGGATGCGCACGGATCAAGGAGAGCAGGAATTTTATTGTTGGGTGAGATTTTCAGAAATTCAGGTGCAAACTGATCCCCCTTGCCAATATTGATTGGCACGATCTCATAAGGCAAGCCGCACTCTTCAAGCATGATCGTAATCTTCCACCCGTTGGGGGTCGGCCAATAATAGAGCACATAAGGATGATCAGGCGCTTGAGACATATCGTTTCTCATCAAAAAGGAGTTTCAAATCACTTTATTACATCATTCGTGATTGCGATACGCAACGCAAGCCTTGTGATTGACCTAAGTTGCGCGCATCAATTTCAAATTCTGCACCGCAGCCCCTGATGCGCCCTTACCTAAATTGTCAAGACGCGCGATGAGAACAGCCTGACGATGCATTTCATGAGAAAAGACGCATAATTCCATCGTGTTTGTATCATTGAGCGCTTGTGGCTCGATTTTTGTTTGCACGTTGCCACCCGCCAACCCAACGTGCGTGTTATGAGTTTGCTGATCACCATTGATTGGCACAACACGCACCACATCAGAGCCTTTAAAATGCTGTTCTAACGCAGCGTGAATGTCCTTCGCATGCGGCCTATGCAGTAAGGCATCAAGATGAAGGGGAATTGACACCAGCATTCCCTGCCTGAAATTTCCAACTGACGGAACAAACAACGGGCGAGCGCTTAAACCGCTGTAAAGCTGAATTTCAGGAACATGTTTGTGTTCTAAACTTAAGCCGTAAAGCTCAAAAGCAGGCGCTTTTCCACCTTCATAAGCCTCTATCATGCCTTTGCCGCCTCCACTGTAGCCACTCACGGCATTGATTGTGATAGGCGTATCAGTTGATAAAATGCCTTGAGTGATGAGCGGCCGCAAAAGCGCAATTGCCCCAGTCGGATAGCACCCCGGATTAGAAACACGCTTCGCATTCTTGATCGCGTGAGATTGCTCAGTCGTCATTTCCGCAAAGCCATAAACCCAATCAGGATGGGTGCGATAAGCGGTGCTGGCATCAAGTATTTTAGGACTGTTGTCACCAAGCGAGTCAGCAAGCGCAACTGATTCTTGTGCAGCACTATCAGGTAGACACAGAACAACACAATCAACCTCAGACATTAATTGCCGCCGCGCATCTGGATCTTTGCGCTTATCAGGAGCAATACTGATGACCTGAAAATCAGGCTCGGAACTCAAGCGCTCGCGTATGCCAAGCCCTGTCGTGCCCGCTTCGCCATCAATAAAAACTCTGCACAATGTTCCCACATCGCCCTCCTAAAAGGCATGTTCAATCGCTGAAGTTTTTATGTAGGGCATCAATAAAGGACAAGCAAATTTCAAGCGTTATTAAACCATCACCGCTTGTGCACGCTTGATAAAGCTGAGCACATCTTCGCCCATATCATGCTCAACAATGGATGCTGCAACCTTTGAATCTGGCCAAAGTTTGAGAGGATAAATCAAATCATTCAGCGCTTTTTCGATGCGGCTAAGCGCTACGACGGCATCAAGCGAAACAGTGCCTAAAAACACGATACACATCACACCTTCACCCAAATGTGCCAGAACATCCTCCGCGCGTGTTTGATTTTTCAACGTTTCACCAGCCTGACACAAAAGGGCTGCTGATTGCTTTGAAGGAAGCTCAGGCAACGCCACCATCGCCATTGTTAATGCACCTTGGTGATCCTCAGTATCAGCAATCACACGCCCCACATGACGCGAAAAAAACGCCGAGGTAAATAATCCCGTCGCGTGATCAATAACACTGTGATGCGTAAGACTCCGAATGTCTGCCGCAAGCCAGCGTCTTAGACGGTGCTCGCGACCGCGCGCAGCAATGAGCTCAATGAGTGAAACAGGCGCAAGCGTATCGCTAGCCAACTCAATGCCATGGGGCAACGGTTTGGAGCCGAAGACGGCATGCGGTTTGCCGTCTGGATGTAAAAGAACAATCGGTAATGTCGCATATTCACGAAGAGCGCGAATCGCACGCAGCTTTGAACCCGCGAGTTCAATATAAGTGTCGGGAAAAACAAAAACCGCATCCGGTTCATGATCAATGACGCGCTCATCAAGTTGCGCAAGAGCACACGTGCGTATGTCAACGCCTTCAAAATCAACACTATCAAATGACGAGTGCCCATCTATTCCGGCTGCTATTAAAAAGCGATGTGGAGCATTGGGAAGGCGCGCGCTTGTATCAAGTTCACAGCCAAACTCTTTCAAGCTGGATTGACGGCGCATATACTCTTCAACGAGCGTTTTCAAACGCAATGCGGTGCGAAGGCGTGCAGGCAGACGCTCCTCAAGATCACAAAGTGACATAAGATCATCAATGCTATGACGCATCACTTCGCACTGTGCAATCGCACGGTTTGATCCCACCATAATGACTGGAATTTGCTCCGTTGCAGGCGATGATTTTAACTCACGCGCTAAAGCCATATAAGGCTCAAAAGCCGCTTGTTCACCCATCCCATCAGGAAGTCGGATCATTACGGCATCAGGTTTATAGGTATCATTGATCAGGTGATGACTTTGCTCAAGACGCGTGCTTTCACCTTCAAGTCCAAGCGCGTGTAAACCAGAAGGCAGCGGATCGCTTATCTTTTGAATGTCGTCTTCAACAATCACAACTCTGGCAAAACCGCGCATCATATAAAAGCCTGTATCATGTCAGCCTTGAGCAATATGATACGCGCTTTATGTAAATGAAATCCTGTAAATTCAAGTTGCTTTTGTGGTGTTAATGCAGTGCACAACAGCGATAGCAAGCACGACAAGCGCAAAAGATTGATGCAGCAATCCTGCCCAAAGCGGAACAACAAGCAGCAATGTAATGATTCCAATAACAGCTTGCACCAAAACCGCCATATTAAGCCACATAGCGCGTTGTGCAGCGCGCGGCATAAGGCCATGACGATTTAAACGCCATACATGCCATAAAACAAGCACAAGCAACACATAAGCGCCTAAACGATGGTTAAGCTGAATAAGAGCAGGGTTGGAAATAAAGTTTTCCCAAAGCGGCATCGTGACAAATAAAGTTGAAAGCGCTGGCGCAAATCCGCCATCCATCAACGGCCATGTATTAAAGGTTAGACCCGCTTTTGATCCGGCCACTAAACCACCAAGCGCAATTTGTATAAAGACCAAAATAAGTAGCACCCATGCCGTCACTTGGTCGGTGCGCCGCATAGCAAGCTGATCTGATAATTGCGCAGGGGCAAGCCATGTCTTCATGGCAACAAGAGACGCAAAAAATAAACAAGCAAACGTAAGGTGTAATGTCAATTTAACAGGCGCAACGGCCACCATCCCTTCTTTAAGACCAGAGGCAACCATAATCCAGCCGACAAAACCCTGAAGGCCAAGCAGCAAACCAATGCCAAAAAGAATAAAAGCTTGAGGCAGCGTCACATATCGTTTGATCACAACCCAGAAAAAGCCGAGTAAATACACAAGCCCAATCAGACGCCCCAACTGGCGATGCCCCCACTCCCACCAGTAGATGAACTGAAACTCCCCAAGAGACATACCCTTATTGAGAAGATCGTATTGAGAAATCTGACGGTATTTTTCAAATTCAATCTGCCACTGTGCATCATTCAAAGGCGGAATTGAGCCTGTAATCGGCTTCCATTCCGTGATGGATAATCCTGATCCTGTCAGACGCGTCGCCCCCCCAACTGTCACCATCAGTACGACAAGGGCAATGACGAGCAAAAGCCAGCGCGTGACAAAGCGCGATGTTTGCGATTGAGTGAAATGGGGTGAAGCGTCGAGCAACGGTTTATCCTGATGTTATAAAACAGCTAACGATAAGAAATAATAATGCGGTGTACCACCCTCAGCGCACACCTAGAGGATGTAAGGAAAGAGGATTGTTCAAAGTAAGTGTAGTGTCATTTTCAACAAAGTGAAGGATCAGCTAAAAGATTTTTTAAACGCTCCCTTTTCTACCTTTTCATAAAAGGCTCGCCAAGCATCACAACTCGCCAAGCATGGCGAAGCGTTGCGATAACAATGATCAGATTACACGCTTATCACACGCCTGTGGTCTATGCCGCTTCTGTAGCTGCACCCACGAGGCGCCGCGCATCAAGCGATGTCATCGGCTCGCCAAAGGCAAAGCCTTGTGCGTATTCACATCCAAGCTGATAAAGCTCAATGACATCGGACTCCGTTTCCGCCCCTTCAGCAACCACATTCATATTCAGATCATGGGCAAGCGTAACAATCGCGTTGAGAATAACGGGTCGTGAATTGCTGCCAATCTGACACACAAACGATTGATCAATTTTGATTGTATCAAACGGAAAGCGTTGTAAATATGACAGTGATGAATAACCTGTGCCAAAATCATCAAGTGAAATACCAGCGCCAAGGGCTTTAATACGTGCAAGCATTTGCGCGGCATACTCTGGATTTTCCATCACGAGACTTTCCGTGAGTTCCAGCTTCAATGAACCGTGCGCAACATCATGACGCGCTAAAACAGTTTTCACATCATGCAGCAAATCATGGCGCAATAACTGACGACTAGAGACATTCACGCTCGCAAAAATCGGCGGATTAACGTCAAGCGCGCGTTGCCACGCCGCTAATTCACGCGCTGTGCGATCAAGAACAAACAAACCTAAATCAACAATGAGACCTGTTTCTTCGGCGATAGGGATAAAATCAACAGGCCCCAAACGTCCACGACGTGGGTGATCCCACCTTAAAAGCGCTTCAAAACCAGCAATCGTACGATCCTCTAAACGTACAATAGGCTGAAAAACGATCTTGATTTCCCCACGCTCCAGCGCACGGCGCAAATCACTCTCAAGCGAAAGCCGATCCTGACTAATGGAGCGCATCATATGGCGATAAATCTCGATACGATCCCCACCATGGCGCTTTGCATGAATCATCGCAATTTCAGCATTTTTGAGAATCTCTTCGCCTGAAGTGTTCAGTTGCGTATCATCAATCGCAATACCGATGGAGGCGGTGAGAAAAATCTCCCTATCCGCAATGGTCACAGGTGTCGTGACCGCACGGCGGATCATATCCGCAAAGGCGATAATACGCTCAGGATCACGCTCTGAAAGCAACAAGACCGCAAATTCATCCCCTGATGTGCGTGCCAGAGTATCTTGTGGTCTAAGCAAACGCCCTAAGCGACGCGAAAGCGTGAGAAGAACCGAGTCACCCGCTTGCAAACCCACCGCTTCATTGAGTTGCTTGAAGCGATCAATATCAATCACGAGCACAGTAGGACGCAGATTTTCATCTTGACGCGAGAGCGTAATCGCGCCCTCTAAGCGGTCTTGAAAAAGCTTGCGGTTCGGCAATCGCGTCAGATTATCATGCACCGCATCGTGCAAAAGGCGCTCTTCAGCAGTTTTATTTTCGGTAATATCGGCAAGCGTTCCCACAACCCGCACAACCTCATTATCGGTTCCCACGACAGGGCGTGCTTTGAGCAAAAACCAATAATATGACCCGTTTGTTGAGCGCAAACGCATTTCATGGGTGATGCGGCCACGCCGCTGCTCAAGCACCGCATCAAGCGTTGCGCTATAACGATCACGATCAAACTGGTGAATAAATTCCATCCAGTCGGAGGCCGATGTTTCAAGCGAGCCGCGTTTAAGACCAAGCTGTGTTTCAATGTCGGGACTGACAAAAATTCGATCTGCCATCACATCCCAATCAAACACGATATCCCCTGCTCCCGATAAGGCAAGCGCTTTTCGTTCTGTATCACTGACTGAACTTGTGCTGATAACGCCTGCGGCAAACGCATGTTGCATGACCGTAAAACCAATCAACATGACGATAAGCACCAATCCGCCGATGAGTGCAGGCGGCGCAATATCGCGAGCAAGCTGCCCTGTCACAGTGAGACCCGCCGCCGTAACCCACACAAGAAGCAAAAACCATGTTGGAATAAGCATCACCGCCCGATCAAAGCCGTGCGTTGCAAGGTGGATGACGAGAATAAAACCAATGCCTGCAACCGCTGCAATCGAAATACGCGCCACGCCCGCAGCGACAGGCGCATCAATCACAGCGAGGCCAATCAGACCCCCTAAAAAAATCAGCCAGCCTGTTGTGACGTGGGAATAGCGCACATGCCAGCGGTTGAGATTAAGATACGCGAATAAAAATACGAGCAAGGTTGCGGCAAGCGATGCTTCAGCCACAGCGCGATAAACCCGCTCAATGTTGAGAGAAATCGGGAAAATGCGCTGAAAAAAGCCAAAATCGATACAAGCATAAATGAGCACTGCCCAAGCAAGCGCAGCGGCAGCAGGAAAAATCACCGCGCCTTTAACGACAAAAATAATCGTCAAAAACAACGCAAGCAGTCCCGCAATCCCGATGATAATTCCCTTAAATAACAACAAGCCGTTGAGCTTTTGCTTATACGCTTCTGGCTCCCACAAATAAATTTGTTTGAGGTGCGGCGTTGCAAGCTCGGCAACAAAGGTGATGGTTGTGCCCGGATCAAGCGTGACCTGAAACACGTCTGCATCAGCGCTTTCTTCACGCGTCGGTGATTCGCCCTGACTTGCGGTAATCGCTTTGAGGCGTGAAGCGCCCAAATCAGGCCAGATCACACCTGATCCGACAAGTCGATGATGGGGCGTAACAATCAAGCGATCAATCTGCTCGTCAGAATCGTTGGTGAGCGCAAACACGATCCACTCCGGACGCGTATCTGATTCTTTAGATTTCACTGCAATACGGCGTACAATACCATCTGATCCCGCCGCCGTTGAAATCTGAATAACATCGCCATCCGCTTTATACGTTTCAATCGCTGGTGTTAAATCAATCGCCGATGCATCAACCGGCACGCGCACCGCCTCAATGGCATGGGCAACATTCATCCCAAAAGTAAGCATCCCGAGCATCAAAAGGGCAAGCACCGCGTTCACAACAACGCGGCTCAGCAGAATCAAAGGGACAGGAAGGCGACAAAAACGCACGATGACTCACTTATGATCAAGAGGATCACAACATGATCCTCACAACAGACCTATTCGTAACCAGCATAAAGGGCAAGAGCAAGACAGCGCATTGCTTAAGCGCAACGTTTACACTGTTTTTAGCAATGTCTTAAATTGTTTATCGAAAGTGCTTTGAAAGCTTCAGCCCTTGCGCCTGATAATTTGAATTGAGTGCCGCGCCATACAGTTGTTTTGGCACACTCGCCATACGCTCATAAACTAGGCGTCCCACCGTCTGGCCATCTTCAAGATAAAACGGCACATCGCGCGAGCGCACCTCAAGAACAGCGCGCGCACCATGTCCGCCCGCAGGCGCATGACCAAAACCCGGATCAAAGAATCCCGCATAATGCACGCGAAATTCGCCCACAAGGGCATCAAAAGGCATCATTTCTGCTGCTGTTTCAGGCGGCACATGCACCGCCTCACGCGAAGCTAGAATATAAAAATGCCCCGGATCAAGAATGAGTGATCGCGTATGATCAGCATAAAGCGGCTCCCAATAATCATAGACTGAGCAACTAGCCGCCTGATCTAAATCAATCAGACCTGTGAAATTTTTAGCGCGATATCCGATTAAACCATGCTCATCAAAGCCCGATAAATCAACCGATAACGCAACACCGCCCTCTAAACGTGGCTCTAAACCCGACACAAGTGTTTCACGCGCGTGAAGTTCATGCACATCCGCATCACTTAAGCGCACCTGCCCTGCGCGCAGGCGCAACTGCGATAAACGTGACCCCGTGCGCACCAGCACAGGAAAGGTACGCGGTGAAATCTCAAGATAAAGCGGCCCCGTGTAACCTGCCTCAATGGTATCAAACTCTACACCTTGATCCGTAATGACGCGTGTAAAAACATCAATGCGCCCTGTTGAGCTTTTTGGATTGGTTGCAGCAGAAAGATTATGAGGCAACGCCACTGATTCCAGAAGCTCAGCAATATAAACGCATCCTGTCTCAAGGACAGCGCCTTGCGTAAGATCAATCGTGTGCAGTGATCGCTCATCAAGACGCTGCTGAACACTCATCCCACGACCCGTGAGAAAACTTGCGCGAACCCGATACGCTTTATGTCCTAACCGCAGATCAAGGCTGGCCGGTTGCACTTGCCCTGCCACAGCAGGCGTGACAAGGCGTAAAATCCCTGCCGATATACAGCTTTCAATCACATTGTCTGGCTGAATTCCCGCTTCAAAACGCATCTTATCACCTAAACTTATGCATAAAATCTGTTGGCACACACTCACACGCACACTATATCGCATTAGAGCATGCTGCGAAAAAGTGTGAGCGGTTTTTTGCAAAAAAGCATGCGATTATAAAAAACTACCAGCGTACTCTTAACAGCGCAACAATCGGCAAATGTGAGGCTTGAGAGGATAAGTCAATGTATCGCACCTTAACGGATGGAATCCGCATCACCGTTGAGCCGTATTTTCTGGACTCAGAATCTAATCCTGCCAAATCGCGCTATATGTGGGCATATACAGTTGAAGTGGCAAATCTAGCACATCAACCAGTGCAGCTTATTAGCCGTTACTGGCGTATTATTGATGGCAATGGTCAGTTAGAGGAGGTGCGCGGGGATGGCGTGGTCGGTGAACAACCTGTAATCGAACCTAATACAGCCTTTACCTACACCAGCGGCTGCCCACTCAAAACGCCCGATGGCACGATGAGCGGCAGCTATATTATGATCTGGGAAGAGGGCAAAGCGTTTGAAGCACACATCCCCGCATTTGCTTTAGAAAGCCCTTTTACGCGGCGGGTGAAACATTAAGAAGCATACTTCAATTTGTCTTGGCTGCCGTGAACTGGTCATCCAAGCACATCAAGCCACAGCATTTTTCATCAAGATTCCTTCATAGGTGCTTACAAAGTTCTTCGATGATGGCGATGATATGTCCATACCCTGTTCGCTTTTAATAACGCGCAACACGTCTCTTTTAAAAAAGTTATCCCCGTCTTATTGCACCCTGTTATTCTATTGATTGACATGGCCATGTCGCCCCTTGTGACGAGTAGTGAAGGGCACACTCACGTCACAACCCTTCAGCAAGCGGGGAAGCGGGATAAAATGCTGCACAATATGCTAACCGAGCCGCGGCAAGGGTTTTTTAAATGATTTAAAACAGCAATCTTCAATTTACAACATTCTTTGAGGCGTTAGATTGTGTTGCGATGCATCTTAGGCTGAGACGAAAACGGTGATTTTTAAAAACCGGAGCGGAGCGTACTCCCTGTACGTGAGCACCGGAAGTTTTTAAAAAAACGCCGTTTGCAGGCCAGCATAACGTGCATCCCAATACAATCTAGACCCAACCCATAAGTTCGCGGCGCGCAATATGCTCAATCAAATCCATCCCCTCTTCCGAATCGTTAAGGCAGGGAATGTATGCGAATTTTTCTCCGCCATGTTCTTCAAAAATATGACGATTTTCACCTTCAAGTTCCTCTAGTGTTTCTAAACAGTCAGCGGAAAAAGCAGGGGCAATCATGGCGAGTTTTTTGATACCCTGTTTGGCAAGAGCCTCAACGGTTTCATCGGTGTAAGGCTGGAGCCACTCATCAGGACCAAAGCGCGATTGAAAACTCATTTTGAATTTATCGACAGGCCACCCCATCGCCTCACGCAATAAACGCCATGTTTTCGCACAATGACAATGATAAGGATCACCCTTCGTGAGGTACTCTTTAGGCATACCGTGAAACGTGGTCAGAATAACCTCTGGCTCAAAATCCAGTTTGGCTAGCCCCGCTTTAAGTGAGCGCGCAAGCGCATCAATATAAACAGGATCATCATGATACGGCGGTGAAAAACGCAATGTAGGTTGCCAGCGCATCGCCATGAGTGCGCGAAACACATGATCACAAGCGGTTGCAGTAGTTGCCCCAGCATAATGGGGATAAAGCGGCACAACCAGAACGCGATCACAACCTTCATCCATGAGCGCTTGAATGCGATCCTTAATGGCAGGAAAGCCATAACGCATCGCCCAATCAACTTTGACATCGCCCAAACCCGCTTTGGTCAACCGCTCTTGGAGCTTTTCGCACTGAGAGCGCGTAATGGTCTTAAGCGGCCCTTCATTGCGCTCGTTATTCCAAATAGTCGCATAATCCTTGCCCTTTTTACCCGGACGGATGGTAAGAATAATCAGATTGAGAATAGGCCACCAGAGCCAGCGCGGTTTTTCGATCACGCGCTGGTCAGACAAAAATTCTTTGAGATAAGCCCGCATCGACCAATAGTCTGTGCCTTCTGGCGTGCCTAGATTAGTGAGTAAAACGCCCACACGGCCAGATTTAACCGGTGGATGCCCTTCAGGAAGCGCAAGTTGACGCGTATAAACACCGTGTGACGCGGATTTTTTCATTATTTTATCCTTTTTTATATGGGAGCGCTCACATTGCCACAAACATGCTTTCGCTCAACATGATCGTGAAACATGGCGCGAAGACGCAATGTAATTTCACCAGCTTGACCATTGCCAATGACATGATCATTGATTTTAACGACAGGCATGATGAGGGTTGTGGCAGCTGTGATAAACGCTTCTTTGGCGTTATACGCGTCTTCAACGGTGAAGGATCTTTCTTCAACCTTAAGTCCTTGTTTCGCGCAAATATCCATCACGCCCTGACGCGTGATGCCACGTAAAATCCCTGTTTCAGCGGAACGTGTCACTAAAACGTTATCACGGGTGATAATCCAAGCGTTTGTTGCTGCACCTTCTGTGACAAAACCATCTGTATCGACAAACCATGCTTCTTTTGCGTCCTGCTCTTTCGCTGTTTGGCGTGCGAGCACATTGGGCAACAGGCTCACCGATTTAATATCAACCCGTGACCAACGATTATCAGGCACGCTAATCACTTTTATACCGTGCTCGGAGGCTTTATTTCCTGCCTCGCGGTCAATGCTTTTTGCGGTCACGACAAGCGTTAAAGGGGTCGCTTTGGGTGGAAACACATGATCACGCTTTGCCGCCCCGCGCGTAATTTCAATATAGACCATGCCATCTTTAACACGGTTGCGCGCAATGACTTCGCGCAAGATCATCTCAAGGGCGCGGCGCGAGAGCGGCCATTGCATATGAAGTTCATTAAGAGAGCGCGCTAAACGATCAAGATGACGGGTTTCATCAACGAGTGCACCACCATAAACCTCGCACACTTCATAAACACCATCGGCAAACAAGAATCCGCGATCATCAATCGAAATGCCGGCCACGGCATGAGACACATATTGACCATTCACATAAGCAATGCGACTCATAAAATACTCACTTTCACTTCCCACAACACTTTTTATATTTTTGTTGTGAACCACAAGGGCAAAGGTCGTTACGCCCAATCTTTTTGATGGCTTTTGTTTTTGATGGAAGAGACGGGAATTCACTCACTGTTTTTCTGTATTTAGTGAAATTTTTTGTCTCGAAGAAACGAAAACCTTCGTTTTCTTTTTGGTACTTTAACTTTTCAGCCTCTGACCAATTGTCACATTTAAGTAAAATAAAATCTTCAGCTACTGAGCTATGGAATTTAGGTGCATCTATACAAATTCCAATAACCCAGTTTAGTTCAGGACGAGCATTTTTAGCTGCACCACATGCTATCCTTAGCATTTCTATACGTTTTTCGCGAAAATCCACTGTGTGGGTTAATTCGTTTTTTGCGCGAAATTGAAGAAAAATATATGCCTTATCTTTATAAAATGAAGGAAATATACCCCTCACATTTGAAGAGTTGGTGTCTGAAGTATTTTGAAGTTATCGGATAGGCGGTCAACCCATAATCGTGCTTTTTGCGGAAAAGTGGTATTCAGGAAGCCAAGGATGGCCTTCACGA
>JBIKVP010000049.1:0-14612 GCA_044356745.1 Beijerinckiaceae bacterium
TCGGTGCGGTGGCGTTTCAAAAGCTCCTGACGTTGGTCTGGTTCTAAAAGCGTACCCATACCAAATTGGAATCAAAACAACCTTAATAAAAAGATAACGCCAACTCTTCACTCACGAGGGGTATAGCTGCAAAAGCAAATGCGAAGGTTAGCCCAATAAACGTATTTAAATGACCCTTAGTCGCTATAATCAATCCGCCTCCAAACATCAGAGCACCAATAACAATACCGACTTGAAGCACGATGCTCCATTTATGTGCTTCATTACCAAGTACGTTTGGAGCGGCAGTCGCTGCCATCATCATTAAACCACCAATGAGAATAGCTGTCTGAGGTGTTGGTACAAGCGCAAGCACACCAAGACAAATCGCAATGACGCTAAAACCCGTGAGTAGATTAAAAGCGAGCGAGCCCGTGTCACGCGCCGCGAACTGTGTAAACCGCTGATGTTCTTCAGGTGTAATTTTACCATCTTCAAGAAGCTGATCTAAATCAAGAACAATTTTCATAAACATCCCCGCTGCATAAAAAAAGCAGGGCAATGATTGCCCTGCTTTTTAAGAATGTCACGCACTGTTTTAATGACAGCGGTGTTAAATCACATAAGATTTAAGAGGCGGAAAGCCATTGAACGCCACCGCCGAATACGTTGTGGTGTAGGCTCCCGTTCCTTCAATCAAAACGCGATCGCCAATCGAGAGGCTGACAGGCAACAGATAAGGCGTTTTCTCATAAAGCACATCGACTGAATCGCATGTTGGTCCTGCAACCACACACGGTTCACACCGATCATGATCACGATCCGTAAGAATAGGATAGCGGATCGCTTCATCAGTGGTTTCAGCCAAACCGCCAAACTTACCGATGTCCAGATAGACCCAGCGCACATCATCGTTATCGGACTTGCGAGAAACAAGCACAACTTCCGCTTCAATCATGCCCGCATTGCCGACCATGCCGCGTCCTGGTTCAATGATTGTATCAGGAATACGATTGCCGAAATGACGTGAAAGCGCTTGAAAGATTGCTTCGCCATAGTTTTGAACAAGCGGAACATTTTTGAGGTACTTTGTCGGAAACCCGCCTCCCAAGTTGACCATGGAAAGATGAATGCCGCGTTCAGCACATTCCCGAAAAACCGTAGCCGACGATGCAAGAGCTTGATCCCAAGCATGGACATTGCCTTGTTGTGAGCCAACGTGAAAGGATACACCGTAGGCTTCTAAACCAAAGCGATAGGCATGTTCGAGCACATCTGGCGCCATAGCAGCTTCGCAGCCAAATTTGCGTGATAACGGCCAGTCAGCACCAGCGCCATCGCATAAAATACGGCAGAAAACTTTGACATCTTCAGCACTGGTTAGCGCAGTTGCACGGATGATTTTATCCACTTCCACAACACAATCGACGGCAAACAAACGCACGCCCAGTTCGAGAGCGCGTACAATATCGCGCTCTTTCTTGATGGTGTTGCCAAAGGAAATACGCTCTGCTGTTGCACCAGCTGCTAGCACCATTTCAATTTCAGCGACAGATGCTGAGTCAAAGCATGAGCCAAGTTTAGCAAGAAGCTGAAGCACTTCTGGCGCGGGGTTCGCTTTAACCGCGTAAAATACGCGCGTATCAGGCAAGGCACGGGAAAACGCGTGATAGTTATCGCGTACGACATCAAGATCCAGCACCATGCAAGGACCATCGTCACGACGGGTTTTTAGAAATTCGCGGATGCGTGATGTCATCATGCACCTCCCTTCAGCGGCAAGCCTGTTTTGAAACAAGCAAAAACGAACATAGTCCCTGTGAGAGCATCACAAGGACGACGAAAGCTTTCCTGACGTTGATAACGTGTAAAACACACACGCATCACCAGCGGGTCAGCCGTGAATTCTGCCGTAGATTGGAAGGAAAAACTCCATCCGCACGCCGGGCAATGAGAAACAAGCCTCTTCGGCAACTTTTCTCCCCAGTGATGCGCAATACACATACGCAATACCGGACAAAAAAGTCCAAAAAAGCCCGTTCGTCGTTGCTTTAAGCTGCGTCCCCCGTGGAGCGCGGGGTGCGCCGGTTTTCGCCTCCGGCTGCTGGTTATGAGCGGCAAGATTAACGCTGACAACATCAGGAAATCCTGATCTCATCAAAAGAAACTTGTCACCAAGTCTCTACGCCTTGTTTGAAGATACACTTCAAACGTTACCTTGCGCGGCTGTTTGGCCTCTTGTCCAAATGCCCATCTTAAGTCTCATAATGCCAGCACGCGGCCACAGGCACGTGCGAAATTGGGCATCCTTTTTATACGCTTAAATATCCCCCCTCACAACACTTTTTTGTGTTCAGGATTAAATTTTTATCAGGGGGGGTATATTTTGCCTTTTTTATGAGACTCTACGCGCTCTTATTGTTTGTTTTTAAGATGCTCAATAACGTCGTTTCAGCTAATTTAAATGCATGTACGCGATGATTCGAAATCTTTTTAAGGATTGATGTAACGTGTTCTCATTGTTTTCACGCCCAGACGTTGAGAAAAAAGAGATCAAATATCTGCAAATTCCACATGAAAATATCACATACAAAATTATTGTGCGACGGAATCCTCGTGCAAAGCGTTTAACGCTTAAGATTGCCCGTTCGTCAGGTGATATTTGCCTGACTCTTCCTCTACGCGCCTCATTATCAACTGGAAAAACATTCGTCGAAAATCATGTAGGCTGGATTGCCGCACGATTAGAAAAGCGCTTAGAACACGTTTATTTTGCGCCTGATATGATGTTTCCTCTACGCGGCGTGATGATGCAAATCAAACACCGCCCTAAGGTTGTGGGAGGCATAGCGGTTGAAATTGAGTCAGAAGAACATACGCCTTGTTTATGGGTTGGGGGTGATCCGGTGCACTTGCCCAGACGCGTGCGCGATTATCTTAAAAAGCAAGCACATCATGATCTTGCGCAAGCCGTCAAATATTATGAAACAAAAAGCGGCCTAAAAAGTCAGGGCATAACCTTGCGCGATACATCTAGTCGGTGGGGATCATGCTCATCACGTGGACAGCTCAATTTTTCGTGGCGATTAATTATGGCGCCACCCTATGTGCTGGATTACCTTGCGGCTCATGAAGTGACACATTTAAAAGAAATGAATCATTCTACGCGTTATTGGAGCTTACTTAAATCGCTGTGCAATCATACGGACGAGGCTGAAGCATGGCTTAAAAAACACGGCGCTTCACTGCATCGCTATCAAACCCCAAGCTAAATAAGCCGCTTTAAAGGCGGTTCTCATAATCCTATTCAATTTATAATATAACGTGTGCTCTCTTATCTTGGTTTGAGGCAACATCGAAATAAGCTTCAATTTGTGAAGGAAGCCAACCTAAAGCCAACATATCATCAGGGCAAAGATTATAACTCAGTCCTTTAATTACACGCAATGCGGCGACATCCTTTTTCATGCGATGAATAATGGCATTTTGTGTCATCATATCATGACGTTCAAAAGTCGGTTGATGGCCTGTTTGAGGATCATAAGCGCACTGAATATCTTGCAACTCTAAATTTGCCTCTCTTTTTTGATAATTTTTGTGAAGGGGATCATCGCATTGTTGCAATAATGAGGTCATTTTTAAAGGATCATTTTTTTCATCAAAATGCGTTAGCTGAACATGGTCATTCGCACCATCTATCCACATATCGTTCATTGAAGCCCCCACTAAATGATGACAGCTTTAGTCTAAAGAACACATTATGAATTGTCAACACGTTTCGTGTTAATGCAGGGTGTGTGGCTCATTATGCAACTTTATAAGAATCGGAAAATAATGCTTTAAAAAGGCAATGCGCACTGACGTTTGGGCTTGTAAGCCTCAAAGGGGGTGTCGCTTAATGCTTGAATCAGGCACAGCTGAAACAGGTTTCCCCGGCAGGGATGTAAGCAATCCAACCACTTTATAAGCAGCCATTAAATCAATATCGTGTAAGGGAGGTGCATTATGACTTTCTAATGTAAATGTGCCAACACGTGTCCCTTTACGAATAATTTTAAGCATGGTGCGCCCATCTTTAAGGGTGCGGCATACAGCGTAGTGTCCGATGAGTTCCTCAGGCTTGAGCGGCTCGGGATCATAAAGAATGACCTCCCCGCTCATAAAACGCGGCCATTGTGAATCCCCTTGCACGATCAAGCCTTCCCAATGATTTTGATCAAGCCAAGGCATTTTGAGGTAAGCGTTTTTATCTTCTTCCAAGGGAATAATATGGGCTCCAGCGGTAACATACCCATTAATATGAAGTGTGGACTGCGGCGCTTTTGTTTTCATATCGCCGCGACCGGTCAAGAGCCAGTCAAGATTTACTCTGAAAAAACGGGCGTAGCGATCCGCATAACGCGATACGCCACGTGTTCCGTTTTCGTGATTAATATAAGTTGATGTGCGGATGCCCATCGCCTCAGCGGCGGCTGACGCGGTGCGATAGCCCGCTTTTTCACGCGCAAGCGTGAGGCGTTGTGGTGTATCCAAGTCCATATACTCGTTTTGGCAGAATCACTAACACATGATGTGTTTTTGTTTCAATTCAAAGCGTGTTTATTCGTTCGCGTCATGTTTTATTTATTTTGCATCTTTTGGTTGTACAAAAATATTGATTTCTAACTCTGGATTATCACCCTTTATCAGATCAGAAACATATTCCTCCAGAAAACTGTCCTGAACCGCGACACCTTTGGCATCTAGATAGGCCGTGAGTGCTTCATAAGTGCTATCCACCTCTTCATAAGGCCCTTTATGAACAAAGCGCATTGCTTTACCTTCAGGTGTTGTGCCTAATCGCACTAACTCACTTAAAACTGTTTTATCGACAGGCATTTTATCAATTGGACGCATGACTTCAAAAGTAAAACCATTGTCATCAGTTGTGATAAAATAGGTGAGGGGACGCCCTGCGATTTGGAGGCCATGTTTTGTGATTTCACGGTCAATTTGCTCAATTGAAGCGGTAATTTGTGCAAATGCATTGTCCCAAGTGGTTCTTCCTTTTAAAATTGCAACGGGCTTTGCAGGAAGCATCACCGTATCGACATTAACACTATCACCTGCATTCGGAAGAAGTGTTGTACGTGGAGAAATAAGAGGCTGTGGCGCTGGTGAGGGTGAAACAGAAGGGGGCTGAACGGCGGGCAGTGAAGTCGGTGGTATAGTTGGTGTGATCTGAAGTTGCGATGGCGCGGATACAGTTGGTGTCTGCGGTGACGTTGTTACATTTGGCGCGGGAAGTGGGGTTGCTTCTATAGGTGAAGCAGATTGAATCGCCTCTGGTTTTGACGATATCATAGATTGTGGCTCAGGTGTTACAACAGGAGGAGTGAGTGATGATTCTGAAGGAGCGGTCTGAATTGTCGAAGCACTTGGTGTTGGAGGCGATTGCGCGAACCCATATGTGATGAAACTGTATGCTGCGAAGGGGAAAACGGCCATAAAGCTAAGCAACATGTTGACATGTTTATAGGTGATGAAACGAAACATAATGCCCTCTGATTCTGAGCCATAAAGCCCATTGTGAAGGCTATCTTAAATAAATCAAAAGACCAAATACGATGTAAGGGTGGCAAGTGCTTCAAAACATGATAGAACAAGATTATTCTCTATCATTGTGTGTTTTATGACTGGTTTTGCTCTCTCACCCGTGCCTTCAGCTTCACAGCTTATTGGTCATCGTTTTTTGAAAATGAATGGCTTAGGCAATGAAATTCTTATCATCGATTTACGTGGCTCAAACCATGTGATACAAGCTGCCGAACCGTGCGCACTCGCAGCACAGCAAGACACGCATTTTGACCAGCTCATGGTCATTTATGATGCGCGCCTCATGGGCACAGATGCATTTATCCGTATTTATAACACTGATGGTTCTGAGTCAGGAGCATGTGGAAATGGCACACGCTGTGTCGCATGGGCGATGCTTGCAGATCCTTTCATGAAGCAAAACCACATTGAGCGTGATGCGCTCACGCTACAAACCAAAGCAGGGCTATTGCCTGTCTGGCGTCAAAGTGAATGGGATTTTACAGTCGATATGGGCGTGCCAAAACTAAAATGGCAGGAGATTCCGCTTGCCGAACCCTTCCATGATACACGTGCGATTGAACTTCAGATTGGCCCAATTGATCACCCGATTCTGCACTCACCGGCCGTAGTGAATATGGGCAATCCGCACGCAATTTTCTTCGTAGAAAATATTGACGCACATGACTTAGCGCGAAGCGGACCGATGCTGGAAAATCATCCGATTTTTCCGGAACGCGCCAACATCTCCCTCGCGCAAGTGATAGATGAGAAACATCTTGTGCTAAAAGTTTGGGAGCGTGGTGTCGGATTGACACGTGCTTGTGGTTCAGGAGCGTGCGCTGCGGTGGTGGCGGGGGTGCGCAAAAAGTTGATTGAGCGCACAAGTCTTGTCACGCTTCCGGGAGGCGAGCTCACGATTGAATGGCGTGAGAGCAATGACCATGTTTATATGACAGGCCCTGTTGAATTGGAACATGAGGGTATTATAACCCCTTCACATTTGATTGAGGCATCATAATGCTTGATGATGGTCTGTGTGATCATGCTGCGCTATCGTCGGCGAGCCACAACGATGATCAAAAGTGCTTGGATACCGTCGATGTCATTACATTTGGCTGCCGGCTTAATATCGTTGAATCACAGACGATCCGTGAACAGGCGTTAAAAGCAGGGCATACCAATGTTGTGATCATCAATACATGTGCGGTGACAGCCGAGGCAACACGTCAATCGCGTCAAGCTATTCGCAGGCTATCGCGTGAAAGACCGGAAGCACGTATCATTGTGACAGGTTGTGCTGCACAGATTGAGTCAGCACGATATGCCGCGATGCCTGAAGTGAGCCATGTTGTCGGCAATGATCTCAAAACAAGGCCTGAGACATGGCAACGTTTACATGATACTTATGGTTCTGAAAAAATTCTGATTAACGATGTAATGTCGGTAACAGAAACGGCATTGCATTTGATGGATGGTATGAAAGGGCACACCCGTGCCTTCGTGCAAGTACAAAACGGATGTGATCATCGTTGCACGTTTTGTATTATTCCCTATGGACGGGGCAATTCGCGATCCGTGCCTATGGGCGAGGTGGTCACACAAATGCAGCGTCTTGTCGATCATGGCGCTCTGGAAGTGGTGCTCACAGGCGTTGATATGACGAGTTACGGCAAAGATTTGCCCGCAAATCCCACTTTAGGGCGCTTAGTCCAATCTATTCTCACCCATGTTCCCGATCTGCCACGATTGAGACTATCATCCATTGACTCCATTGAAGTGGATGAAGCTTTAAGTGATGCCTTAGCTTCAGATCATCGCTTCATGCCACACCTGCACCTTTCCCTGCAGGCGGGAGATGATTTGATTTTAAAGCGCATGAAACGTCGACATTTACGCGATGATGCGATCCGTTTTTGTGTAGAGACACGTGCGCGTCGCCCGGATATTGTTTTCGGTGCGGATATCATCGCGGGTTTTCCAACCGAAACGGAAGATATGTTTACGCGTTCGCTCAATCTGGTGCGCGAATGTGGCCTCACACATTTACACGTTTTTCCATTTTCACCACGAGAGGGAACCCCAGCCGCGCGAATGCCGCAATTATCCAAGTCAGTCATTAAGGAACGGGCGGCGCGCTTACGTCAATTGGGGCAAAATGTGCTTGAAGAGCATCTTAAAAGCTTGGTGGGCACAACGCAAAAGGTTCTGACAGAAACGAATAATGTGGGGCGTACGCAAGGTTTTGCCCTTGTTGAATTTTCGACACCCGTTCAGGCTGGAGAAATTATAAATACCCATATTTCAGCGCACGATCACCTGCGCTTAAAGGCTCATTAGAGAGCATCGTAAGCGGTATTTCAAAAGTACGATGTTCAAAATTTTCCAGTATAATCTGATATCCGTGTCATAACCATGCACTAAAGGTCAAATTCGTGGCGGGTGCAGGTTGATCGTGTATATTCTTAAATACATCCACCATTTTTACACGTAGCTGATCAATTAAGCGTTGTTGATAGGCATATTCACTTGCGGAAACTGGAATCTTACGGATTTCAGGGAGACGATCCAGCACATTAATTGTTGAACAGAATGGATTTTTATAAGCTGTAGAGGTTAATTGGCGCTCAACAGGTGCATAGTGCTGGCTTTGTGCAGACATCTTCTATTCCTTTATCATCGTGTCACGTCAAATCACTGATGAAAGGTTAAGAAGAATATGGTTAACGCGTGGTTAAAAGTCATACCTGATCGAGAATAGGTAAGAGAGTGGCGCGAATTCTCTCTTGCTGTGCAATGTGAGTAATTTTCTGATTAAGTTCATTGACAATGTAAAACACATCGACCGCACGCTCGCCAAATGTTGCAATGTGAGCAGAGCGAATATCAATATTTAATCGCGCGAGTGCACTTGTAATATCATAGAGCAGACCTGGGCGATCTAATCCGGACACTTCAAGCACTGTGTAATCATGTGAAAGCGCGTTATCAATGGTCACATCAGGAACAACCGAAAAACTGCTGGCTTGATGAGGTCTAAGCCGTCTATCTTGAATTTGCGCCGCCATAGATGCAAGTTGTTCAGGATGTATAACGAGGCGGCTGATCATATCCGTGATTTTTTGAGCGCGACGCTTTTCATCACGGTCTTCAGCAAAGTTCTGTGAGAGTGCAAGTGTTGTCAGCACCAATGAATCGTGCGTAGTAAAGACACTTGCATCAACGATATTTGCGCCTGCAGCTGCACATGCGCCCGTCAGAATAGCAAGACCGTTCGGATGACGCACCGCCAAAACATCAACTTCCGTCACCCCACGAAAGCGATCAATATGAATGCGCGTGACAGGCTTTAATGCCTTGAGGGGCATGTCTCGCATCATTTGTGCATGAAGAGCCGCACGCTTTAAAGGTGTTTTGAGCCAATATGCTGAAACATGACGCGCTGCATAGGTATTAAATGTATCGTCACCCCAGTGATGCAAATGTTCACGCAATGCTCTTATCGCCCCTTGTGCACGCTGGTTGCGATCAATCCCTGAATACCCACCCGCAAGAACAATCTCAGTTTCATAATAAAGTGTGCGTAAAAGCTCACCCTTCCACCCGTTCCAGACACCCGGCCCCACAGCCTTAATGTCACAGATCGTCAAGATAAGCAGGAGTTTAAGTCGCTCAAGCGACTGAACGGTGTTGGCGAATGTTTCAATTGTTTTAGGATCACTCAGATCACGCCCTTGTGCCACCATAGACATAAGCAGATGATGCTCAATCAGCCATACTACTGTATCTGTTTCAGCAGCGCTTAATCCCAGACGTGGACACAATTTTCGCGCCACATCAGCGCCTGCAACGGAGTGATCTTCAGGGCGTCCCTTCGCCACATCATGTAGAAAAAGCGCAACATATAAAGCCCGCTTATTCTGGATGGTGGTGAATATTTGATTGGCGAGAGGATGCTCACCTTCAAGTCGCCCTGCCTCAATCTCCGCCAGAATACCAATGCAACGCAAAAGGTGTTCATCAACTGTATAGTGATGATACATATTAAACTGCATCATGGCGACAATTTTGCCAAAATCAGGAATAAAACGTCCCAAAACGCTCGCCTCATTCATGCGCCGCAATGTTGTCTCCGCAGCGTTGACCGATTGTAAAATGTCCATAAAAAGGCGGTTTGCTTCTTCATCATGACGCACATCACGGGTCATTAATTTGAGCGAGCGCGTGGCTAGACGCGTTGCATCAGGTTGTATGGCTGCGTTGATTTTATCTGCAAGCCAGAATAAGCGAATGAGATTGACGGGATCACGTTGAAAGACATCTGCATCCGCAACCGTAAGACGCCCACTTGAATCAATCATAAAATCTGCAAAACCCGTTTTGAGGCGACGCTTTTTAAGCTGTCCCCACACGCGCTCCAACACTGGTTTTGGTTTGGCATGACGAGCCTCAAGTTCAGCGCACACGATTGCTGTTAAATCACCGACATCTTTGGCGATAAGAAAATATAGCTTCATAAAGCGCTCAACCGCAGAAAGCCCCTTACGTGTGCGAAAGCCCATAGCTTGTGCAAGCGCGGGCTGGATATCAAATGATAAACGTTCTTGAGCACGCCCTGCCAGAAAATGGAGATGACATCTCACGCGCCATAAAAAACTTTCACAGCGATGAAAAAGTGCCATTTCTCGGGTTGTGAATAGGCCAGCACGAATAAAATCATCATCGTGATGAGTGCGCGTGACATATCGCGTGATCCAGAACAACGTATTAAGATCGCGCAAACCTCCTTTGCCATCTTTCACATTAGGCTCCACAAGGTAGCGATAAGCACCCGCTTTGGTAACGCGGGCTTCACGCTCTTGAAGTTTTGCTTCGATAAACTCCGGTGCAGTCAAACGCACCAGTTCATCATCAAAGCGACGTGTCAGATCATTGTAAAGCGTCCATTCACCGGCAAGAAAACGTGTTTCGAGCAAAGATGTGCGAATCGTCATATCCGCGCGCGCTTCATTCAAACATTCATCCACGGTGCGCGTGGCATAGCCAATTTTCAGTTTAAGATCCCAGAGCGTGTAAAGCATCGCTTCAGTAACGCTTTCCGTCCATGCATTTTTTTTGTAAGGCAAAAGGATAAGCAGATCGACATCAGAGCCCGGCGCCATTTTTCCACGCCCATAGCCCCCTGTCGCAATAATGGCGAGTTGCTCTGAACTGAGTGCACTATGCTGTGAAAAAAGCGCTTGTGTCGTTACAAGATAAACGGTCTGCACGAGTTTATCCATAAGGTCTGATAAAGCCCGCGCACACGCAAAACCATCTTGTGCTGCCATCAGATTTTCGCGGATCGCTTCGCGTCCTCGATGGAGTGTATTGGTCAATAGGGCGCGTAATCCACTTTTAAGGGTAATCGAATCATGCCCCTGTTTACCGCGATGCGCTTCAATCAGCTCCATAACGGCCAGATCAAGATCAGCAAACAGATCAGGCAACGATATGTGAGATATGGCGGCATCCGTAACGAGGTCAGACATCACAAGGGAGGCTTTCTAAATGAATAAATTGATAAATCACTACCTCATTATGACATGATTTGACCGCTATACGTTATGCCGCTACATGCTTCATTCCCTGTTTTTCAAGAGATTGCACAGTTCTTATGCTTACCATCACTGATTTAACCTATCGCATTGCCGGACGCACGCTGCTTGAAAATGCATCTGTTGCCATTACTGAAGGGCAAAGAGTAGGGCTTGTTGGTCCCAACGGTACAGGTAAATCGACACTCTTTAAAATTATTACGGGAGAGCTAAGCGCGGATGCTGGAGACATCACATTGGTGAAAGGCGCAAGTCTGGGCGTTGTGCGTCAAGATTTACCTGAAGATGATACGCCTCTCATTGAGATTGTACTGAGCGCTGATACAGAACGCGCTGCACTCATGTTGGAAGCAGAAACGACCGAAGATCCCGAGCGTATCGGTTATATCTATACACGCCTAGGTGAAATCGATGCTTATGACGCACCCTCACGCGCTGCAACAATTTTGGCAGGTCTAGGCTTTGATGAAGCAGGGCAAAACAGTCCTATCTCGGCTTTTTCGGGAGGATGGCGTGCGCGTGTCGCATTGGCAGCAGCGCTTTTTCGTCAGCCAAGCCTTCTTATGCTGGATGAGCCAACCAACCACCTTGATTTTGAAGCTATGGTCTGGCTTGAAAATTTCTTAATCCGTTATCCGGGTACACTAGTCATCATCAGTCACGATCGCGATATTCTCAATAAAACGGTGACGCACATTGTGCATTTAGAGAATAAGCAGCTTACCAGCTACACTGGGACGTATGATCAGTTTGAGCGCCGCAGAGCCGAGCGACTGATGAACCAACAAGCACTCCATGAAAAGCAAATGGCGCAAAAAAGCCATATGATGGAATTTGTTGAGCGTTTCCGCGCTAAAGCGAGCAAGGCGCGTCAGGCGCAAAGCCGCCTTAAAATGATTGAGAAAATGGATATCGTTGATGCGGTGATGGCCGAGCGCGTCACTGCTTTCACCTTTCCGGAGCCCGATGAACTGCGCTCACCCCTTATCACGCTTGACGGTGTGAGTGTCGGTTATTCACCTGATAAACCCGTTCTTAAAAACCTTGATTTACGTATTGATCAAGATGATCGCATTGCGCTTCTGGGTGCAAACGGTAATGGTAAGTCAACGCTCGTTAAACTGCTGTCCGGTCGCTTAGATGAACTCAATGGGCGCGTGACCAAATCAGGTAAACTCAAAGTTGGCTACTTCGCACAATTTCAAACTGATGAACTTGATGTGAGTGAAACACCTTATTCTATCATGAAGGTAGCGATGATCCCGCTTCCGGAACCAAAAGTGCGTGCTGCACTCAGTCGTTTTGGTTTTGATCGTCATAAAGCCGACACCAAAGTCGGCGAACTCTCAGGGGGAGAAAAAGCGCGGTTATTATTTTGCTTGATGAGCTATGATGCGCCTCACATCATGCTGCTTGATGAGCCAACCAACCATCTTGATATAGATGCGCGTGAAGCATTGATGCAGGCACTTAACAACTATAATGGCGCAGTGATTCTGGTCACGCACGATTCCCACCTTGTTGAGCGCGTTGTTGATCGTTTGTGGCTTGTCGCAGACGGCACGTGTAAACCGTTTGATGATGATCTTGATGGCTATCGTGATCTTGTCGTCAAGCAGCGTAAGCGCGAGCGCGAAGAAACGCGCCAAGAGGGACGAAAAGGCAAAAAAGGCGGCAAAGGCGGTGCAAAAGCGGTTGTTTATACGCAAAATGACATTCCAAAACTTGAACAACACATCATTGAACTAACGCAAAAGCGCGATAACTTAGAAAATGATATGGCAACACTCGCTGCAAGCACTAAACATTCTGACGCCCAACAGCTCAAACGCATCAGCGACACACACGCTGATATCAGCGCCCAACTCGCTGAACATGAGCGCCAACTTGAAGAACTTATTTTGAGTTTATAAGGTGCATAGACTTAAGAAGGGGCTGTCATAGATAGATTAGAGCTTAGCCTATTTTTTGAGTGTACTCATCTGTTGTTTTAATAATCCGTGATTGAATCCCAACGTGCCTTCTTTCAGGAGAATAGTACAGGACACCACCGAAGTTGATTTTCTTGCTGAAACGACAATCTCTACGAACCATAAAATCATCATAAATAAATCAATGATCCAAGACAGCATATAAATGCCTTTGATCGGCCATATTAAGGTTTTAGGGCAAGCACATACATCAAATAGCCAATGTCTTTGGGGGTTGGATTTTGGTGGGGATAGGATGTGTATGTATGCATATCCCTTTCATCTCCCCTTGTATTCCCTCTTGGCGTTAGCGTATGCATTCGTTAAAAGGTTTCACGATGGCGAATGATGTCCCGTTCATGTCATGCGATACAAGGCGATAAATACGATGCAAATGAAACACGTTGGCAAAAGCTTTGCAGCAACACCGGCAACCTCTCTTAACAATGTGCGCACGGGTTTATACGCGGTTGCGAAAACGCTTGCTCTGTCAATAACGCTGAGTTTTACCCTCACAGCTTGTGATACACTCTCATCGATTAATCCGTTTGATCGCACTGAAAAATATAAGCCCGAAATCATTCCAGAAACACCTGCTGATAAACTTTATAATGACGGTCTTGCTCGTATGAATACGGGTGATTATGCAGGCGCTGCAAAGAAATTCGGCGACATTGACAAACAAGCGCCTTTTTCAAAATGGGCACAAAAAGCGCTCGTACTACAAGTGTCAGCTTATTATGAAGATCGTCAATACGACGATGTAATTTCAACTGCTAAGCGTTATCTGGGGCTGCATCCTTCAACCCCTGAAGCGGCTTATGTGCATTATCTGCTTGCAATGTCTTATTTCATGCAGATTCCTGATGTGACGCGTGATCAGGAAAAAACTGAACTTGCCCTTAAGACAATGCAGGAAATGATCGATCGCCACCCCACATCTGAATATGTCCGTGATGGGCGCGAGAAAATACAGATTACCCGCGATCAAATGGCGGGTAAAGAAGTATCAATTGGCAATTATTATCTCAAAAAGCGCAACTATACGGGTGCAATCAATCGTTATCGCGATGTTGTAGGAAAATACCAAACGACACGTCACGTAGAAGAGGCACTCATGCGTCTCACTGAAGCTTACATGGCTTTAGGGATAATCAACGAAGCGCAGACGGCAGCAGCGATTTTAGGGCACAATTTTCCAAACAGCCCTTGGTACAAAGATGCTTACACACTTTTACAAAGTCGTGGTCTTGAGCCTCGTGAAGATAAAGGGTCATGGATTAGCCGCGCCTTTCAACAGGTTGTTGGCTTAAAGCTGTAGAATTATTTTTTAAGATTATCATTGAGACAATTTTCTCATCGATTATGTTATACCCCTCACATTTGAAGAGTTGGTGTCTGAAGTATTTTGAAGTTATCGGATAGGCGGTCAACCCATAATCGTGCTTTTTGCGGAAAAGTGGTATTCAGGAAGCCAAGGATGGCCTTCACG
>JBIKVP010000009.1:0-44271 GCA_044356745.1 Beijerinckiaceae bacterium
TCGGTGCGGTGGCGTTTCAAAAGCTCCTGACGTTGATCCGGTTCTAAAAGCGTACCCATACCAAATTGGAATCAAAACAACCTTAATAAAAAGATAACGCCAACTCTTCACTCACGAGGGGTATAGAAGCGTTTTTAATTCTTTAGATAACGCCGCCCAAGCTTTAGCCGATGCAAAAAATAAAAATCTTAGGCCTCATGACAGAAGAATGACAAATGATGAAGCCAGATCTCTTATTCTGGCTTACATGGAACAATTTTCTAATCCCCAAGCGATGGCAAGCGCACAAAGTACTCTTGGTGGGAGGACTAGCTTCCCTAGAACTGTTAATGGTGTTAATCAATTCATAAATCTAAGCGGTGACTCTCCAAATCTTGAAGCCGCTATGCCTTCAATACTTTTACCTCGTATCCCGATTGGTAATGTAGGCAGAACTGTCGCTTCAACTGAAGCAGAAACGCCTGAAGAGCCAGCGGCTAACGACGCTCAGACGCAAGCGCCTGAAATTCCTCTTGAGAGCGTAACCAATCCAGCATCAGAATTTCCCCCTCAAGATTCAGAATTACCCCCTCAAGATATTGTAGATGAATTAAACACAAACAACTATGTAGAGGTCGTTGGAGACTAGATTTACAACCATTGCGTGCTTAGGGTAATCATCTGCAATAAGTGGATGCTAATTTTTGTATAAAGACCCTCAAAAATACACCCTCATAAACCCCTCACCTATCCTAATTGATCCGTGAATTGCAGCAAATGGCCGCCCTTTTCAAGATTCCCTTTAAACTAGTTAAATTTTAAATCATGAAATATGATACTTAAATATATAGATATAATTATTAATATGAATAACTATATTAATTTGCCATATTTAAGTTGAAAAATATGGAAATATAAATGACCAATATACAAGCCAAATCCACCTAACAGGCCTATCAATCTACAGAAGCGAGCGTCGCAAATCTTGCCGCCAATGGTTTTAGTGTGCTGCTTTCAAAAGCACTTCCCGTACCCTTACAGAATATTTTGGCATTACCAACGGATACGGCTGATAGCTCCGCCTTGTGGACAAATAATCAACCTTCTCCTATTGCGCAAGCAAGCACTTCAGATACGGGTGAAGGGGCAGCCACGACGTCACAAACGCCATCTTTGCCTTGGCCATCTTACCAAGACCTTGCATTTGGCTCTAATCCTAATCGGGTCGATGGTAGATTACCAAATGATATCACAGCTCATGTAAATGAAACAGCGGGCATCTATGGCCTTAACGCTATTGCTCTTGGTCTCTTAGTGGATCTTGAAAGCTCAGGGCGTGTAGATGCGCAATCATCAAATGGTTATAAAGGTTTAATGCAACTGGGAGACGCCGAGCTTAGAGCTCAAGGCGTGACAAATTGGCGCGATCCTCAACAAAATTTGCGAGGAGGTGTGCGGAATTTATTAGGCAAAAAATCTGACGGCACAGATGCTGATGGTAACAGCCCTCTGCAAAATGTTGCAAATATTTTAGGCGTTCCCGAATCACAAGTTCCCGTCTGGGCCATTTACTTTCCACATCTACAAGGATCAACGGGAGGGCCTGCGCTCCTTGAAGCTTATGGTGATCCATCAAAACGGACAAGAAAAGCGCATGAAGTGATTCATGAAGCGGTGCAAATTGCAAATCCGGGCAGTCGTACAAATGCCGCGAACAACATCGCAAGCAATTTACCTCAAGAGTATGTCAATGCTCATGGTGGAAACAGGCAAGCGATTGCTCAAAACATAACAGTTGAAGAATTCGTCAATGCATGGCGCAGCCGAATTGGTCCTGATGGTGATATACCTTTTCTGCGCGCGCCACAGACCGATGTCGCAGAGAGTTGATTTATCCCAAGGGGGAGTAGCACACACCTCAATCATAACGTAAGGTGTGGGAGTTTTATCCCTATCTCGCCTTGAATGAGCCCATGATATTGCCTCCCTTATCCCCCTCCCCCATCCTGATAGTCGGCGGGGGATTAGCTGGTTTATTCACCGCGCTTAAGCTCGCACCACAGCCTTGTGTGGTATTGACACCGCGTGCGCTCGGAGAAGGTGCATCATCAACATGGGCGCAAGGGGGCATTGCCGCAGCCCTTGAAGAGGGCGATACCCCCGAACAACACGCCCGTGACACAATCATGGCTGGTGCTGGGCTTGTTGATGCGGATGTTGCGCTTCATATGGCACAAGAAGCGCGTGATCGCGTGATGGATCTGCTCAAGCTTGGCGTCCCGTTTGATCGGGATGCGGTTGGTCAGTTTATGCAATCGAAAGAAGCGGCGCATTCCGCCCGCCGCATTGTGCGCGTGAGTGGCGATAAAGCAGGGCGTGCCATTATGGATGCGTTGATTAAAGAGGCACGCATCGCGTCACACATCACGCTTTTAGAGGGCTACATTGCCGAAGAAGCGCATGTGGTTGATCAACGCGTTGTCGGTATCTGGGCACGTCAGATTACGAGTCGTGAGCGTATCTTTTTACAGGCACAAGCGACCATTCTCGCAACAGGTGGTATTGGTGCGCTTTATGCCATCACAACAAATCCTCTTGAGGCGCAAGGGCTTGGTGTCGCTCTCGCTGCACGTGCTGGTGCACGCATTGCCGATCCTGAGTTTGTGCAGTTTCATCCCACCGCAATGAATATCGGGCTTGATCCTGCTCCTCTCGCCACAGAAGCCTTGCGCGGCGAAGGGGCTTTGCTCGTCGATGATACGGGTCATCGTTTTATGCGTGATTTGCATCCTGATGCGGAACTTGCCCCGCGTGATATTGTTGCGCGTGGTGTTTTTTCAGCCCTTCAAGCAGGGCGCGGCGCTTATCTTGATGCCAGACAAGCACTAGGCAAAAACTTTGAAGCGAAATTTCCCACGGTTTATGCGTCATGTCTTAAAGCGGGTCTTGATCCCGCAGTTGATCTTATTCCCGTTGCCCCTGCTGCCCATTATCACATGGGCGGGGTTTGGACGAATGAGCGCGGCGCAACATCATTAGCAGGGTTATATGCGGCGGGTGAAGTAGCTTGTACAGGCGTTCACGGCGCAAACCGTCTTGCATCCAATTCGCTGCTTGAAGCGATTGTGTTTGGTGCACGTATCGCCGATGATTTAAAGATGCTCAACATGTCTCAAAGTGATGATGAGATCACTGACCCGCTGCCTCCAACTGATTTACCACCCCATGCGACAGATGAAACGCTTATCGTGACGCTGAGAGACATTATGCAGCGCGATGTGGGTGTTATTCGTCAGGGTGCGGGGCTGCAATCGGCTTTAAAACAGCTTCATGATTTAAACACGCAAGCACAAAGCCGCCACGTTCAAAATATGATACTCACGGCCATCTTGATGACGCACGCAGCGCTTCACCGCAGTGAAAGCCGTGGCGGTCATGAGCGCTCTGATTATCCTGCACCCTCCCCCGATTGGCAAAAACACACATTTTTGACATTACAAGATGTGACGGTGCAGGATGTTACAGTGCAAGACTCTCAACACCGCACATAGAAAGCCCCACCATGCAATCATTTGCCATGAATCCTGTTTTGATTACAGATGCAGTGCGTGCGGCATTGTTAGAGGATTTAGGCCGTGCCGGTGATATCACAACGCTTGCGACAATCGGCGAAAATGTGCAGGCAAAAGGCATTATCGCGACGCGTCAATCCGGTGTGATTGCCGGAATTGATGTGGCACGAGAAACTTTTCATCAGATTGATCCCGAGTTTTTAATCACAGCACATGTCAAAGACGGTGATGCGATTGTTGCAGGCCAAACGCTGATGACACTTGAAGGTCGGGCACGAACGCTTCTCTCAGGAGAGCGTGTTGCCCTCAACTTCATGGGATACATGAGCGGCATCGCGACCTTAACGCGGCAATTTGTCGATGCCGTCGCGCATACAAAAGCGCACATCGTTGATACGCGCAAAACTGTGCCTTACATGCGTGCATTCGCCAAATATGCCGTACGGTGCGGTGGTGGTATGAATCATCGTTTTGGTCTTGATGATGCGATTCTCATTAAAGACAATCACATCGCGGTTGCGGGAGGGGTTATTCCTGCCCTTCAAGCGGCAAAACGTCATGCAGGTCATCTCGTAAAAATCGAAATTGAAGTCGACACGCTTGCCCAGCTTGAGGACGTGCTTAAAGAAGGCGCGGATGTTGTTCTGCTCGATAATATGTCGCCTCAGATGCTGAAAGATGCTGTTGCGCGGATCAATGGGCGTATGCGCACTGAAGCATCAGGCGGTGTCACATTAGAGAGCGTTGCAGCGATTGCTCAAAGCGGCGTTGATCTTATTTCAATTGGTGCGTTGACCCATTCCGTGCGTGTGCTTGATTTGGGTTTGGATATCTCAATCACATGATGTCAAACACAACAGCGGGGATTATTTACGGTCTGGCTTCAGGGGCATTGTGGGGGTTGATCTTCATCGCACCGCGCGCCGCCGAACCTTACAGCGAAGTTGATCTTGCCGTATGGCGTTACATCGCATTCGGCATGACATCGCTTCTTCTTATGGCTGCTCATAAGCGCTTTCGCCCCCATAATATTAGCAAACATCATCTTGTTACCGCGTTGATGCTCGGTGTCATCGGTTATGTGTTTTATTATATTTGTATCGCGTTCTCGATCCGCCTTGCAGGCCCCGCTCTCACGCCACTTATCATCGGCTCTTTACCCCTCACTCTCGCTATTTATGGCAACTGGCGCGATCAAAATGTTGCATGGAAACGACTCATCTTTCCGTTAGCGCTGATTGTGGTTGGGTTGACGTGTGTCTACACCGCCACACTCAATCATAGCGTTGAACAACGCCCTGCAAATGCGGTGTTGTGGGGGTGTTTGTTTGCATTAGCAGCGCATGTCTCTTGGTTTACCTATGCCGTCATTAATTCCAACGTCATGCTCTCAAAAGATGCGCCTTCCGCTTTAGGTTGGACATCTTTGCAAGGTGTTGGGGCAATGGTGGGAGTTGTGCCGCTTTTAATTCTTGCGCCTATGCTTGGCTGGAGTCGCATTGCCGATTTGGGTTTATGGCATATGGATGGAGCGCGTTTTATCTTTTGGGCTGTTTTGGTGGGCGTTGTCGCCTCATGGGGTGGGCAACATTTATGGACGCTTGCATCAAACCGTTTGCCTCTTGCATTGTCAGGACAACTCATTGTTTCAGAGACCGTTTTTGGTTTGATTTTTGGCTTCATGTGGTCACAGCGCTGGCCAAATTTATTGGAGTTTTTTGGCGCAGTATTTTTGATCATTGGCGTGCTTGGCGGCGTATGGGTGTTCAGAAAATCATCGCCTCGTGTTGCAACGCAATCAGAACATGATAACGCCACATAAAACACATAAGGATATACACATATCTTTATATACTGATATGAACGTTATGTGATCGTTTACGTGGGGTTGGTCGTAGACATTCATTATAGGCTCTCAAATCATATGTCTTTAAACTTTTTCCCGCCCCCTGCTGAACCCTTAAGTCTTTATCGTGGACAGGTCATGCATATGCGCCTTAAACCGCGTACGCATCGTTTTACATACAATGTTTTTACAATTCTGATTGATCTCAATCGGTTGAATGATGTGAACCACGTATCGCGGTTATTTCGTGTTAATCGCAGCGCTATCATGAGTTTTTGGGAAAAAGACCATGGCGCAAGAGACGGCGCGCCATTGCTGATATACGTTGAGACAATTCTCGAAGAAGCGGGCTGCATCATCCCATCACCAAAGGTGCGTATGTTATGTTATCCGCGCATTTTTGGATATGTGTTCAATCCACTATCGGTTTATTATGTCTATGATGACAGTGATCATCTCAAAGCGCTGATCTATGAAGTTCGCAATACCTTTGGTGAAATACACACGTATGTTGCGCCTTTGAGTGCAGGAGAACTCAGTGAAGCGGGTGTGAGACAGGTGCGGGATAAGCTTTTTTATGTGTCACCCTTCATGGACATGGCGATGCGTTATCATTTCCGCTTACGCCCCCCAACCCATAATGTAAGTGTGCGTATTCTTGAAACGGATTCGGAAGGCCCTATTCTGTCTGCGTCTTTTATCGGCACACATACACCATTTCATACACAATCTGCGCTTAAAGCCCTCTTGGCGTTACCCTTCATGCCTATTAAGGTGTTGGCGGGTATTCACTTTGAAGCCTTGAGATTGTGGTTGAAAGGGATGCGCCTTCGTCCACGTCCCAAACCGCCCGCGCCGATTTCTTACAATAAGGTGTGAGCCATTTGTCGGCTTCGCACGTAAAGAGTTTAAATTGTTCTTATCTACAAGTTCGACTGGAGCCTCCCCCACATGTCTGTGTTGTTTAAGCCCAATGGTGATCATAAACCATTGGCTCCTCTCCAACGGGTTAATCCAAATGCGATTAATGTCATTCCGATTGATTCAAAACATATTGCTTTAAATTCTGTCACCGAGAAAACAACGCCCACGCTTGTCACCAAATCCAACTTGAAAGATGTCTCTCAAGGTTTGCCTTGGGCTGTGAGACAAGCGTTTTCTTACGCGCTACGTCTTCAACAAGGCACACTCGACATCGCGCTAAAAGATGGTCGCGTTTTGCGTTTTAAAGGGTCGCAAGATGGCCCTCACGCCGTCTTTGTCATTCATGATTATCGCTTTGCGCGTCGTTTGTCTGAAGGTGGTGATATTGGCTTTGCTGAAGCATACATTCAAAAAGAATGGGACACACCTGATCTAACCGCATTTCTTGAGCTTTTCTGCGCTAATCACAGTGCGATTGAATCATTGCTCACCAACCGCCCGTGGGTGCGTTTATGGCAACGCTTGATGCATGTGCTTAATCGCAACACCAAATCAGGATCTAAGCGCAACATTCATGCGCATTACGATCTTGGCAATGCGTTTTATAGCGCATGGCTTGACGACACAATGACCTATTCCGCAGCCGTTTTTGCACCTGGCGACAATGATCTTTCATCCGCACAACTGCGAAAATTTCGTCAATTAGCCGAGCTTACGGCGCTAAACCCAAATGATCATGTGCTTGAAATTGGGTGTGGTTGGGGCGGTTTTGCCACGTTTGCAGCGCGTGATATTGGCTGCAAAGTCACCGCACTCACGATTAGCCAAGAACAATATAAACATACAAAGAAAGTTATATTTGAGAATGGTTTAAATGATAAAGTGAATGTTATTTATCAAGATTATCGTGATGAAAAAGGCACGTATGATAAAATCATTTCCATTGAAATGTTTGAAGCTGTCGGCGAGCAGTATTGGAGTACATATTTTAATACTCTACGCGAGCGTCTCAAAGAGGGTGGTCGCGCTGGACTTCAGGTCATCACAATTGGCGAAGCGTTTTTCGATAATTACCGCAAAGAGATTGATTTTATTCGCCGTTATATTTTCCCCGGCGGGATGCTCCCCACTTCTCAGGTGATGCAACATCAAGGGGCTAAAGTTGGTTTGCCGCTTATTCATGAAACAGCTTTTGGCCTTGATTATGCGCACACGCTAGCACATTGGCGGGAGCGTTTCCGCGAAAAGTGGCATGCTTTAGTTCCGCTTGGTTTTGATGATCATTTCCGCCGCATGTGGGAATATTATTTTGCTTATTGCGAAGCCGGATTTCGTTCAGGCCATATTGATGTACGTCATCTCATTTATGCAAAGGCGTGAGGTGTATGAGGTTGGGGGAGAAGACAGTGATGACATCCCCTGCCCTCAACGCGTCCTCTGGTGCTGAACCTTCGCGCTTGCGGTTGATGCTCTATGCCTTACCAGCGTTTCCAATGGCGCTGATGATGCTGCCATTCTTTGTGATTGTCCCTGAATTTTATTCGCGAGAAGTGGGTTTATCTTTAAGCGTGGTTGGGGCTGCGCTACTTGTTGTGCGACTGATTGATGCAATCAGCGATCCTTTAATTGGCTGGTGGTGTGATCGCACGCGCCCACATTATGGTCGTCGCAGGTTGTGGCTAGCGATGAGCGCGCCCCTTGTAGCGATGAGTACGGCACTCGTGTTTATGCCGCCAACGCAAGCGGGTGTAAGCTATTTGCTAATCACTGGAATTGTCTTGTCTTTAAGTTTCACCGCGTTTCAAGTGCCATATCTCGCATGGGGCGCGGAGCTTTCGCCCAGCTATCACGGGCGTACGCGCGTTGCCGCTTTTCGCGAGGGCATCACCGTTGCTGGTACGTTGATCGCGCTTATTATTCCAGCGCTGACGACGGCTTGGGGCGCAACAGATAACCGCACCGCGATGATGTTTTATGCGCTGATTGTGGGCATTGCACTTCCTCTGTTTGTCGTGCTTCTCGTCAAAAATGTGCCAGAACCTTTGATTGAAGAGCAGAACACATCATCTCAAGCACCCGCACTTTGGCATATTCTAAAAGAGAACAGGGCCTTTCGCCGTTTAACACTTGCTTTTGTGATCAATGGTTTCGCAAACGGTTTGCCGGCAACATTGTTTTTGCTCTTCGTTGCCGATCGCTTAGGCAACCGTGATGCGGCCGGTGGTTTGCTCGTGCTCTATTTTACCTGTGGCGTACTCGGTGTGCCGTTCTGGCTATGGCTTTCAAAGCGTGTTGGGAAACCGCGCACGTGGTGTTTGGGTATGATTCTCGCGGGAGTGAGTTTTTTAAGCGCCGTTTTTCTCAACACGGGTGATTTTGTAGCATTTGGCGTCATTTGCATTTTGACAGGCCTTGCACTTGGGGCTGATTATGTGTTGCCCGCGTCACTTCAAGCTGATGTGATTGAGGCCGACTTGCAAAAACATGGTAAGGCACGTGCTGGGCAATTTCTGGGTGTGTGGACTTTTGCCAGTAAGCTTGCTTTTGCAGCAGCCGTGGGTCTGGCTTTTCCGGTGCTGAGCTGGAGCGGCTATGACCCTGCTCTCAACCTTAAAACAGATCAAGGCTTAATGATGCTAAGCCTACTTTATGCAGGCGCACCTGTATTGCTTAAAGCATGTGCGATTGCCATGATGTGGCGTTTTGACAAAGCATGACGTGCATGTAGATTAGCCATCTTGAGCGGCGGAAGAAGCAACCGCTGGGCCAAAACCGTCTTTGCCATAAATGTCATCACGGAACTGAACGACGCCATCAGAGCCTGCCCATGCCGTGATATAAACCCAATAGACGGGCACAGGCGCTGCGAGACGTACATCAAGACGTTGTCCTGAATTAATCGCTTCATCTACTTTGGCGCGATCCCATCCTGGATTATCCTTCACAAGCCACGCGATGTAATCACGCACATTTTGAACGCGAATGCAGCCTGATGACACGAACCGAAAATCATCGCCAAAAATACCTTTTGACGGCGTGTCATGCATATAAACACCATGCGGACTTGGAATATTGATGCGCACAAAGCCAAGTGAATTGAATTCACCACCTGGATCTTGGCGGAACGTATAACGCGTGGCTTCATCTGAATTCCAGTTGATGGATTCAGGAGGCACTTCCTGACCAGCCCCATTAATAATACGAATTTTATTTTCACGCAGATAATTTGGCTCGGCGCGCATTTTGGGGATCAGATCTTTGCGAATAATTGATGCGGGTACTGTCCATGTCGGATTAAAATTCACTTCAGGAATTTTTGTTTGAAGAATAGGAGATTGGCGATCAATTTTGCCAACACCCGCCGCATGACGTGTGGCAACAACGCCATTCTCAACGGTTTCAACAAGGGCTGCGGGAATATTCGCAACAACATACCGATTGCCCAAATCGCCTGCATAAGTTCTCAATCGCACTAAATTGATTTCAAGTTGCTTGAGGCGGACATCTGCTGACACATTAAGCGCTGAGAGCGTTGCACCATTGACGGTTCCTGTTGTATTCAACCCGTGACGAGCTTGAAAACGCTTGACACCCGCTTCAACAAACGAATCATAAATCGGTGATCCACCCGCTGAAGGGTCAAGATCGCCTGACAAAATCAACCGCTGACGCAATGCAACAACACCCGAACCCGTTGCACCAACGCCAAGACGTTCCCTACCTAAAGAAAGCTGTCCCCATCCACCACGCGCAACAATATCGCGATAACGATCAATCATTTGCTCTGTAGCAGCAACCGTTTGTGTTGACAAAACGGGCACGAACGAACGCCCAACCTGCATTCTGGATGCAGAATCATATGATTGCTCCCACTCTGCTGACCCACCAATCAGTTCTTGAGCCGAGCCACCAACCGATTGTGCAAAAGCAGGTTGAATGAAAGCAGCGCTCGCAACCAGCGCATAAACACCTGATTGAAATAGGTTTGTTCTTTTAAACATGGCCATCCTCTAACACACGTTGGTGTGTCTTATATATAGACCATGAAATATAACTTAAAAGAGGGCAATAGTATGGCTTAAACGACGCCAGCAGAAACGCTTGACCAGATGATTAGCCTCCGTAATACAAACCGTAAATTAGCGTGCTTGCATAAAGC
Source organism: Beijerinckiaceae bacterium (assembly GCA_044356745.1). Lineage (GTDB taxonomy): Bacteria > Pseudomonadota > Alphaproteobacteria > Rhizobiales > Beijerinckiaceae > JBIKVP01. The sequence goes on from JBIKVP010000009.1 coordinate 10,481, forward strand.
GCTGCACCTGTGACGACCTCTGCCCCTGCATCACCTAATCCAGACATATTGAGTGTACTGAGATAGAAATATAATGACCCAGCACCAACAACAAAAAGAATTGTTTTTAACATCTCACACCACATCTATTGATATCGTGATGATGAACATCACTCTATATTAACATTAATAAAGTTTAGCTTACAATAATGTGCTGAGAATGGAAATATAAACCTTATTTTAACGTTAATCCGAAAGCACATTCATTGCATAACTGCTTGATCATTTCTTAAAAGAAATTTGTTATTGTTGCTTTTGCAAGCATTTGCGCAAAAAGGGGCAAGCAATGTATAAAGCGATTTTACTAGCAATTTCAATCACATGTGCTGCTTTCACAACCGCACATGCGCAAAATATGCCAAACTTTAATAATATGTCGGCTCAAGATGCGGCAAAACTCAACGCTGCTGTTCAGGCAAGTGATCCAAATACGCAGCAACAATTTCAGCAATTGCAAGATCAAATGAAAAAAGAGAATCACCCTGCCGCACGTATGCTTGATGCAACCCGCCAGCAACCTGCGCAATAATTATGATGTCGGCATAAGCTCGGTGGGTTTAGCATAACCTTTGAGGTTTTCGACCTGTTTCATCCACGTTTGAATGTGTGGAAATTCGCTGAGATTCAGCGCGGCATCAGCTGCGTAAAACACAACGCCATAAAGGTTTATATCGGCGATTGTTGGCGCTTCGCCCACAACCCATGTCCGTCCTTGAAGATGGATGTTTAGCGTTTGCAATGCGGCCACGGCCTCTGTGTAATAAAGCTCTGCAACAGGTTGATTGTAAGAGCGAAAGCCATGCTTGATGGCACGAGAGCGATAAAGCGCTGTCGAGAGTTTATCGTAATCCCAAAAGAGCCACTCGCGCACTTGAAGACGCTCTTCTAAACTCGCCCCGCCCATTTTTTTACCCGTTACATCCGCAAGATATTCAAGAATGACCGCTGCTTGAGATAAAGAGCGCCCGTTTTGAAGATCGATGAGGCACGGCACTTGACCAAAACGGTTCTTGGCAACAAAGTCTGGCGCTTTTTGCGCACCGGCGCGTAAATCAATATGCACGTAACTGAATGGCTCATCCAACATAGCAAGACCAAGCGCCACTTTGTAACTCGGACCAGAGCGCCAAAAACCATGCAATGTAAATCGCGTCATCGTTTGCATCCACTTTAAAGAATCATCATCTTAGCGTTGCATAAAATGTCGCACAAAGCACGAGGCGTTGAGGTTTCTCCACGATCAAACTCTTTGACGCAAAAATGTAAGTACACCCTCTTTATGCACCCGATCGCCCACGGCTAGATTGTGATCTTTGCTCGGAATATCAAGCGCTGTCGCTTGAGGCATCAGCTTTGCAAGATCATGCGCTGAACCGGCAATCGGATCTTTCGTGCCCACGCTAATGAGTGTTGGGACATCAATTTTAGCGACATCATCGCGCGTTAAACTCTGGCGAGAGCCTCGAATACATGCCGCAAGTGCTTTTAAATCACTGCCCGTTTGTTCTGCAAAGGCGCGAAATGTGCGTTGCATAGGATCACTTAAATCATCAAGTGAAGACGCTTCCATTGCATCCGCAATATTTTGTGGCAGTGCCGCGCCTTCCACCAATCGAATGCCTAAACCGCCAAGCAACGCCGAGCGCACCCTTTTGGGATGATTTAAGGCAAGATGCGCCGTGATGCGCGCGCCCATTGAATACCCCATCACATCCGCACGATTTAAATCAAGGTGATCAAGCAGGGCAAGCACATCTTCGGCCATAATATGAGGACTATAAGCTTCTGGATCATAAAGCTTTTCGCTTTGTCCATGCCCCCGATTATCAAGAGCAATCACGCGATAGCCTGTATGAGTAAGCGTTTTAATCCACAATGTGTTGACCCAATTAACGACATGGTTTGAAGCAAATCCATGCACGAGAATAACGGGTTCACCGTTAGGTGTATCGTTTGCCGGCACATCAATATAGGCCAGCTCAACCCCTTGTGATAAAAACTTTTTCATGGAAATTTAACCACCAAATACGCTTGTGAACACACGCCCATCACGATTAAGTGTGACTTCCCAATAACGCTCTCTTTGCGATGTTGCCTTTTCTAAATCGCGCGTTGAGTTAATCGTTTCACCATTGATCGCGACAAGAATATCACCTTTACGAAAGCCAATTTGCAAGGCTGTGCTGCGCTGATCCACATCAACAATCACAACACCCTCCTGCCCCGCATCAAGCGATAATTCATCGGCCACGGCAGGCGAAAGATTGGCTGCATTCACGCCTGCGAGCGGTGAGCGTCCCTTAATGCGTACAAGATCTCGCGGCCGTGTCTCTGATGGTGGCTGAAGCTTAACGGGAACCACAATTTTCGTTTTGCCCCGTAGCACGCTCAGCGATGTCATCCCTCCAAGGGGACGGGTTGCAAAGCGATAACCAAACGCATCAGGGTCATCAATCAAAACGCCATCAACAGAAAGAATAACATCACCACGCTGCAAACCAGCCTCAGCTGCTGGCCCTTTGTCCGTGACTCGAGTCACCAGAACACCCGTCGGACGATCAAGACCCAATCCTTCTGCAATCTCACTGCTCACAACTTGCAACTGCGCACCAAACCACGGACGGCGCACACTTTGTCCGCCATTTTTCGCTGACTCAATCACAACACGCACCATTGCCGTGGGAATGGCAAAACCAATACCGTGACTTCCCCCCGACTTGGAAAAAATTGCCGTATTAATCCCAATCAAACGCCCTGACATATCCACAAGCGCACCGCCCGAGTTGCCCGGATTAATCGCAGCATCGGTTTGAATGAAAGATTGATAATCAGCGACCCCCACTTGCGTGCGTGCAAGTGCAGAAACAATCCCCTGTGTGACGGTCTGACCCACACCAAAGGGATTGCCAATTGCAAGTACAAGATCGCCCACTTGCAATGTATCGGAATCGCCCAATTCAATAGCGTTGAGCAAAGACGCATTTTTGATGCGCAAGACGGCAAGATCTGTGCGCGGATCACGTAACACAATGTCCGCTTCAAATTCACGCTTGTCTGCGAGCGCAACTTTAACCTCTGTCATACCTTCAATGACATGATGGTTTGTCACAACAAGTCCACTTGCATCAACAATGACACCAGAACCCAGTGAGCGTTGCACACGCTCTTGCGGCAAACCAAAGCCACCATCCCCAAAGAATCGTTTGAAAAATGGATCATCAAAAAACGGATTTTGTGGACGACGCTCAACACGCGCCCCATACACGTTCACCACTGTTGGTGACGTTTTTTTAACAACCGGTGCAAATGAAAGCTGCACTTGCGCACGGCTTTCAGGAATGGATTGTAGCGGCGTCTGCACTTGAGCATATGGTGCACTGCCCTGAAATATCATGATGAGAGCAAACGCCACACTCAAGAGGCCAAGGATGACGACTCCCGAAAAAGATTGGAAGGATTTGAGAAATTTCAAGAATTGCATATGCATCACGTCGCCCATCTCATTGCTTTATTTCATGTAATTACAAGATATAAGCTGAATGGCGCCTGAAACAATGTGCGAGGACGCTCTTATGAGCACAATTTTTGTATCATTTTTTCGAATCATTTGTAGGCGGCGAAACGGCTGTAAGCCTTTGTTATGACGTGATTTTGCGGCGCTACCCTTCGTGTCAAAATATAAAATTCTCTGCATTTTATATAAAATCACGATAAAATAATCGATTTAATCATTGCACCACACAATAAAAAAAGAGCCCGAAGGCTCTTTTTTTATATCGAAAAAAGGATTTAAAGGGCTTTATGCCGATTCTTGATCCTCAGTCATTTGCACAGGCCCAGAATCTTTGCCTCGTGCATTAACATCACGATCAACAAATTCGATCACAGCCATCGGCGCGTTATCGCCATAACGAAAGCCAGCTTTAAGAACACGGATATATCCGCCGTTACGTTCTTTGTAGCGTGGGCCGAGTACATCAAACAACTTCTTGACCATGCCGATATCGCGAATCTGAGCAATTGCCTGACGACGCGCATGAAGATCGCCACGCTTGCCAAGCGTAATCAACTTCTCAACAACCGGACGTAAGTCCTTCGCTTTTGGCAATGTTGTGATGATTTGTTCATGTTTAATCAACGCCGCAGCCATATTCGCGAACATCGCTTTACGATGCTCCGTTGTACGGTTAAAACGACGTCCTGCAAATCCGTGACGCATGGCGGTCTCCTTTTCGGGTAACATCCGCCGTGCCAAGGTACGGATGGCTTTATTTTTTTAGGCGTAAATAATCACTAAAGGCTGCTATTGTGTACACTTATGAAGCTTCTCTTGAATAAATCACTTAGATAAATCAATAAGCTTCGCGTCAGAATGATTAAAATAGCCTTTTGAAATGCTATTTTGTATTTAATGAATGTTTCTATTAGTAGTGTTCTTCAAATCTTTTGGCTAACTCGTCAATATTCTCAGGCGGCCAACCAACAACTTCCATCCCAAGATGCAAGCCCATACCTGCAAGCACTTCCTTGATTTCATTCAAAGACTTACGGCCAAAGTTTGGTGTGCGGAGCATTTCGCCTTCTGATTTCTGAATGAGATCACCAATGTAAACAATATTATCATTCTTCAAGCAATTCGCTGAACGCACAGACAATTCAAGCTCATCAACCTTTTTGAGGAGAGCAGGATTGAATGGCAGTTGCGGCGCTGAAGAAGATTGAATGTCATCACGACGTGGCTCTTCAAAATTCACAAACACAGCCAACTGATCTTGAAGAATACGTGCGGCATAAGCGAGCGCATCTTCTGGAGAGAGAGAGCCGTCTGTTTCAACTGTCATGATGAGCTTATCATAATCAAGCACTTGACCTTCACGGGTGTTCTCAACGCGGTAAGACACGCGCTTAACAGGGCTGTAAAGGCTATCCACTGGAATAAGACCAATAGGCGCATCTTCAGGGCGATTACGCTCAGAAGGCACATACCCTTTGCCACTGGCAACCGTGAGTTCCATACGCAGATCAGCACCTTCATCAAGCGTGCAGATGACGAGCTCTGGATTAAGAATTTGAATATCGCCCGTTACAGCAATATCACCCGCAGTCACAACACCGGGACCTTGTTTGCGTAAAATCAAACGCTTGGCGGTATCGCCCTGCATTTTAATCGCAATCGATTTAATATTGAGAATGATGTCAGTCACATCTTCGCGAACGCCGGGTATCGACGAAAACTCGTGAAGAACACCATCAATTTGCACAGAGACAACAGCCGCCCCTTGTAAAGAGGAAAGCAAAACGCGACGAAGCGCGTTGCCAAGTGTCATACCAAAACCACGCTCAAGCGGCTCAGCAATCACTGTTGCAACCGTTTGAGGCGTATCCCCTAACGTTACATCCAATTTATTTGGCTTAATCAATTCCTGCCAGTTTTTCTGTATCACAGGACACCTCATTCTTTATGGTGAAAAGCGCTTTTCACCTATTCTAAAAAACCCGTTCATGGGCAAAAATAACACTCCGCATCTTAAAGCGGAGCACACAGCACTATACGCGACGACGCTTGCGTGGACGGCAGCCATTGTGCGGGATTGGGGTCACATCGCGAATCGACGTCACTGTAAAGCCTGCGGTTTGAAGCGCACGCAACGCAGATTCACGTCCAGCACCAGGCCCACAAACTTCGACTTCACACATACGCATACCATGCTCAGACGCTTTGCGCGCTGCATCTTCCGCTGCAACCTGTGCTGCGTAAGGGGTTGATTTACGTGATCCTTTAAAGCCCATCATTCCTGCTGAAGACCAAGAAATTGTATTTCCCTGAGAATCAGCAATCGTAACAATCGTGTTGTTGAATGATGCATTGACGTGAGCCACACCAGAAACTATATTTTTACGCTCTCTGCGGCGGACGCGTGTTGGTTCTTTAGCCATATGTATTGTCCTTCGTGCGCATCCGTGACACCAGATGCTCGGGAAAATGTGAATGAAATCGGGGGCTTATCTCTACTTACTTATTTTTTCTTACCAGCAATTGGCTTGGCTTTACCTTTGCGTGTACGCGCATTGGTGTGCGTACGCTGACCACGCACAGGCAGATTGCGGCGATGACGCAAACCACGATAGCAAGCGAGATCCATCAAACGCTTGATATTAATTGACACTTCGCGGCGAAGATCACCTTCAACGATGTAATCACGATCAATCGTTTCACGGATCTGCAAAATTTCTGCATCAGTCAACTGATTGACGCGGCGCTCAGCAGGAATACTCACCTTATCGCAAATTTCCTGCGACTTTTTGGCACCAATGCCATGAATATACTGAAGCGCGATGACAACGCGCTTAGCGGTAGGAATGTTGACACCTGCAATACGGGCCACGTTTCGTCTCCTGTGGGCGGCTGATTGAGCCGAGAATGATCTTAATGAGCAGCGCAACACATGTTGCACTTATATATCTTGCTTAAAATTGCCAGCTATAAAAGCGTGTCAACTTAACCGCAAATCTTGTATGAAGCTTTTTGTCTACACCTTAGAAAGGTATTTGATCATTTACGCAACGACCAAACGACAACAAGCCCCAGCAAAGGGGTGAATACATCCCTTCGCTATAAACATCTCTCAACGTTACGTCAACATGTTATGCCGAGAATTTGCGCAATTTCTGCACTCACATCATCGATGCTGCGCATTCCATCCACGATCCGTAACTGTCCTGTTGCCGCATAATAATCCACCAATGGTGCTGTTTGACGCGAATACGCTTGTAAGCGAGTTTTAAACACTTCTGGATTGTCATCTGCTCGTACAGGATCGCCACGTTCAGCTGTTTCTTGCGCACGCTTTACAATCCGCTCGACGAGAATTACATCATCAACCTTAAGCTGAATGACAGCATCAAGGATCAATCCTTTTGCTTCGAGCATCGCGTTTAGGGCTTCTGCTTGCGCAGTCGTGCGTGGGAATCCATCAAGAATAAATCCCTTTTGTGCATCAGGCTTTAAAATCCGATCCGCAATAATTTGCACAACAATCTCATCGGGGACGAGCTCTCCGCGCGCCATGATCGCACTGACTTTTTGACCAATTTGCACACCAGAGGCTATTGCTGCACGCAGCATATCGCCTGTTGAAAGCTGTGGAATGTTGAGTTTCTGCACAAGGCGCGCCGCCTGTGTGCCCTTCCCTGCCCCGGGAGGCCCAAGGAGTATTAATCTCATGTACGTTTCCCCCCCCTTAATTTTGTTTTTTTGACCAGCCCCTCGTATTGATGTGCCAGCAAATGACCATGAATTTGCGCAACCGTATCCATTGTCACTGTCACAACAATCAGAAGCGATGTGCCACCAAAATAAAACGGTAACGATGCATAAGAGATCAGCAATTCAGGAATCAAGCAGATAATCGCTAAATATGCAGCGCCTAGAACGGTGATACGCGTTAAAATGCGATCAATATGTTCGGCTGTTCGCTCTCCTGGTCGAATGCCTGGGATAAAGCCACCTTGTTTTTTAAGATTATCAGCGGTTTCGGTCGGATTAAAAACAATCGCCGTGTAAAAGAAGGCAAAGAATACGATTAATCCAACATAAAGCAGCATATAAAGCGGACGTCCATGCCCAAGATATGTTGTTAATGTTGAGAGAATTCCTGTTCCTTGATCAGCAGAAAAGCTCGCAACCGTCGCAGGGAGCAGAAGTAGTGAAGACGCAAAAATCGGCGGAATAACACCAGATGTGTTGAGTTTTAAAGGCAAAAACGAACTTTGACCTTCATAAACTTTATTGCCAACTTGTCGTTTAGGGTAATTGATCAACAAACGGCGCTGCGCACGCTCCATGAAGACGCAAAACGCAATCACAACAAAGGACAGCACAAGCACTCCTAGAATCACAACCGACGAAATCGCCCCTTGCCGCCCCAATTCAAGCGTTCCACCAATAGCAGCCGGTAATTCAGCGACAATACCCGCAAAAATAATCAGTGAAGCGCCATTTCCGATGCCACGCGATGTAATCTGCTCACCTAGCCACATTAGAAACATTGTTCCGCCGACAAGCGTAATCGTGCTCGTAACGACAAAAAACATACCGGGATTTTGAACAATATTGCCAGAGCTTTGCAGCCCCACGGAGATCCCCCACGCTTGGAAAATCGCTAAGAGCAAGGTCAAATAGCGCGTATACTGATTGATGACCTTACGACCTTGCTCGCCCTCTTTTTTAAGGGCTTCAAGTGAAGGCATGACGCTCGTGAGCAACTGAATAATGATAGACGCCGAAATGTAAGGCATAATGTTAAGGGCGAAAATCGCAAGACGACTAACCGCGCCACCCGAAAACATATTAAATAATCCAAGCACCCCGCCCTGCGCCTGTTTAAAACTTTCTGCAAGCGCATCAGGATTGATTCCCGGCAGGGGAATATATGTGCCAAGACGATAAACGACTAAAGCTGCCAGCGTGAACCAGATACGCTTTTTAAGCTCTTCAGCTTTGGAAAAAGCCCCAAAATTCAGGGATGAGGCGAGTTGTTCTGCAGCGGAAGCCATAATAATCCTCTATTTTGTCTATCTAAAACATAAGCCGCAAAAGCATGTCCTTGGTTTTGCACCGAGGATGTGTCGCCATTTTGCAAAAAACTTATGCTTCAACCAAATCTTAGAGCACCGGTCGTTGTGATTTCTCAATAACAATCGACGCTTTTAAAACAGCACACATCGCAACAACGTAAGGTTCCGCACGTGTGAAGAAAAGACATTTTTTAAAAAACATCACATAAAAAAGCCCGAACGAGGTTCGGGCTTTTGAAACATGATGTGAATAAGCATCAGGCTGCTTGAACTGCATTCAAAATGCTAATGGATCCACCTGCTTTTTCAATTGCAGCAACCGCAGATTTAGAGGCACCCGCAACTTCAAAAGTCAGTTTTGACTTTAATTCACCAACGCCAAGAATACGCACGCCATCACGTGGCTTCGAGCACAAGCCCGATGCAATGAGGGCTTCAATCGTAATCGGGGCTTTTGCATCCAGTTTACCCGCTGTTACAGCGTCCTGCACACGTCCGATATTGATTTCATTGTATTCTTTGGCATTTGGGTTGTTAAAGCCGCGCTTTGGAAGACGGCGATGGATCGGCATCTGCCCACCCTCAAAGCCGTTGATCCGAACACCGGTGCGTGACGTTTGACCCTTCACACCACGACCGCTTGTTTTACCACACCCAGAACCAATACCACGCCCAACACGAACGCGTTTTTTGGTGGCTCCAGGATTGTCACTTAAATCAGTGAGACGCATGATTTTTCTCCTCACTGGCTATCAACAACGCGCACAAGATGCGCGACTTTGCGAATCATACCACGAACGGCAGGTGTATCCTGCAACGTAGAGCGGCGGCGAAGTTTATTGAGACCCAAACCAATCAAGGTTTGGCGTTGGACAGCTTCACGACGAATCGGGCTGCCAGTCTGCTCAACCGTAACAGTTGATGTTGTTTGATTTTTTGGCATCGTTCCCTCCCTTACGAATCAGAGCCAGAACCATCATGATGATCACGACGGCGAGACTGAAGGGCGGAGACTTTTAAATTGCGACGCGCAGCAATCGCACGCGGACTATCTTCATTTTTAAGAGCATCAAATGTCGCGCGAACCAGATTGTAAGGGTTTGATGAGCCCAAAGATTTGGCCACAACATCTTGCATACCAACAGATTCAAACACTGCGCGCATCGGACCACCAGCGATAATCCCAGTTCCTTGCGGTGCAGCACGCAAAATCACTTTACCTGCACCATGACGACCATTGACATCATGATGAAGTGTACGGCCTTCTTTCAAAGCCACACGGATCGTCGCACGTTTTGCTGCATCCGTTGCTTTGCGAATTGCTTCTGGCACTTCACGTGCTTTACCGTGACCAAAGCCAACACGACCTTTTTGATCACCAACGACAACAAGAGCGGCAAAGCCAAAGCGACGGCCACCCTTCACAACTTTCGCGACGCGATTGATGTGAACCAAACGATCCACAAATTCGGAATCGCGTTCTTCCTGTTTTTCTCTAGCCATTAACATTTACCTATCCACTAGCGCGGCAACGGCACCGCTCGCGTATCATTCGCCGTTGAAAAACCAGCATATGCTTATGACAGCATGTTTGCTGACTTTAGAAAAAACAAAGCACACAATCATGTGTGCCTTGAGCTATACGTTGTAAATACAAAAGACTGATTGCATAAAATAATCAGAAACTCAAACCTTTTTCACGGGCAGCTTCAGCAAGTGCTTTCACACGTCCATGATAAAGATATTGGCCACGATCAAAAACAACTTCTTTGACACCCGCTTTAATTGCGCGATCAGCTATCAACGCACCAATTTCAGTAGCAGCAGCAATATTTGCACCTGATTTAAGCTTGCCCTTAATATCTTTTTCAAGCGAGCAAGCCGCAGCAAGTGTAACACCCTTCGCGTCATCAATGATCTGAGCATAGATCTGCTTTGACGAACGATGTACTGACAAGCGCGGACGCCCGTAAGCAACAGCACGCAGTGATTTACGTACACGGAACTTGCGCTTTAGAGCCGCATCCAACAACTTAGACATGGTTATCCCCATGATTTCAAAAAATGCCCACATGATGAGCTGTTATATTGACTTAAAATAACGCTTAGGCGTTATTTTACTTTTTCTTGCCTTCCTTACGGAAGATGAATTCACCTTCATATCTTACGCCTTTACCTTTGTAGGGTTCAGGTGGACGATATGATCTAATCTCAGAAGCAATCTGACCAATAACTTGCTTATCAATGCCAGAAATAATAATTTCAGTCGGCTTTGGGGTCACCATCGTGATGCCATCTGGAATTGGATAGTCAATATCATGACTGTAACCAAGGCTCAACTTAAGAACCTTACCTGCTACAGCTGCTTTGTAACCAACACCAGTGATCTCAAGCTTGCGCTCAAAACCATTTGATACACCTTTTGCAAGGTTAGCAATCATCGCACGTGACATGCCCCACTTAGCGCGGCTGTCTTTTGATTCATTAATAGGATCAACTTTGATCTCATTATTTTCATAAGCAACATTAACCGCATCAGGTACAGTGAAACGCAGCTCACCTTTTGCACCTTTAAGGGTGACCAGTTGTCCCGATACCGTCGCGGTGACACCGGAAGGAATGGGAACAGGTTTTTTTCCAACGCGAGACATGATCAGAACACCCTGCAAAGTACTTCGCCGCCAACATTTTGTTCGCGTGCAACATGATCGGCCATTACACCTTTTGGTGTTGAAATAATCGTCACACCCAAACCATCTGCAACGCGTGGCATTGTTGAGACAGAAGAATACACACGACGACCTGGCTTGGATACGCGCTCAATTTTACGGATCACAGGATGACCATCATAATATTTGAGTTCAATATCAAACTCTGTACGTCCCTGACCAAAGTCAGTAACGGAATAACCACGGATATAGCCCTCAGACTGGAGCACATCAAGAACCCAAGCACGAAGCTTTGAGCCAGGGGTTGATACACGACTTTTGCGACGCATTTGAGCGTTGCGAATGCGTGTCAACATATCACCAATAGGATCACTGATTGTCATCGTTCACCCCTACCAGCTTGATTTCACGAGGCCAGGAATTAGCCCCATATTGCCTAGCTCACGCATTGCGATACGTGATACTTTTAATTTGCGATACACAGCACGCGGACGACCCGAGACCTCACAGCGATTACGAACACGTGTAGGGTTTGAATTGCGAGGCATTTGAGCAAGTTTCAAAACGGCCTCAAAACGCTCTTCAATAGGCGTGCTTTTGTTGCTTACAATCTCTTTAAGGCGCTTACGCTTACCAGCAGACTGGCGCGAAAGCTTCTCACGGAGCTTGTTTCTTTCTAGTTTACCTGTTTTAGCCATAAATATCTCCTAGTCCCGCGTATGAGGGAGCTCACTGCCGGAACGGGAAGTTAAAGTGTTTCAGAAGCGCCCGCGCTTCTTCATCAGTGCGAGCAGTCGTTACGACGATGACATCCATACCACGAATGGTCTCGGCTTTGTCATAGTTGATCTCAGGAAATACAATATGCTCTTTAATACCAAGAGCGTAATTTCCGCGACCATCAAATGACTTTGCATTCAAACCACGAAAATCACGCATGCGTGGAAGAGCAACTGTCACAAGACGGTCAAGAAATTCGTACATGCGTGTTTTGCGCAAGGTCACTTTTGCACCAAGAGGCATATTTTCACGTACTTTGAAGCCTGCAATCGCTTTGCGTGCACGCGTCACTACAGCTTTTTGACCAGCAATTAACGCTAGATCAGCAGCAGCAACAGACGCTTTTTTAGAATCAGCAGTTGATTCGCCTACACCCATGTTGATGACAATTTTTTCAATCACAGGAACCTGCATAGGGTTCTTGTAACCAAATTCTTCAATCATCTTGGCACGGATCACTTCATCATATTCTTTTTTAAGACGAGGTGTGTAAACAACCTCTTGAGCTTGTGCTGACTTAGGCATCGATCAGCTCCCCTGAGCTTTTTGCAAAACGAACCTTACGGCCATCTTCAAGAATTTTGAAACCAACACGTGTTGCAAGACCATCTTTTGGATCGGATATAGCCAGATTAGACAAATGAATTGACGCTTCTTTGCTGATGATTCCGCCTTGTTGTTGCTGTGTTTGCTTCTGGTGACGCTTCACAAGATTGACACCACGCACATAAGCCAAAGCCTCATCAGGTATAACGCGAAGAACTTCGCCTTTTTTACCTTTATCACGACCAGCTAAAACAACGACAGTGTCGCCTTTTTTAATTTTCGCAGCCATTAGAGCACCTCCGGCGCGAGCGAAATGATTTTCATGTGATTTTTAGCACGCAACTCGCGTGGCACTGGGCCAAAGATACGTGTACCAATCGGTTCTTTTTGATTATTGATCAAAACAGCGGCATTGTTGTCAAAACGAATGACTGAACCGTCTGCGCGACGAATATCTTTTGCCGCACGAACAACCACAGCTTTCATCACATCGCCCTTTTTAACACGGCCACGTGGAATAGCTTCTTTAACGGATACAACAATAATGTCCCCGATTGAAGCATATTTACGCTTGGAACCACCAAGAACTTTAATGCACATCACACGACGTGCACCAGAGTTATCAGCAACATCCAGATTAGTTTGCATTTGGATCATAAAAGATCCCCTTATCGTTACAAAAGGGTATCTGAATGTTACAATAACACCAGACCACATTTGTCGGAGCACTTCGGCTCCTGGCCACACTCACCCGAACAGTCAAGCAATTCGGTCTTATTGGGCTGCTTGATCGCTTAGTAAAACCCAGTTTTTCAGCTTAGACAGAGGACGTGTTTCCTGTATGGAAACAAGATCACCTGCTTTTGCAACATTATTCTCATCATGCGCATGATAGTTCTTCGAACGACGCACAGTTTTTTTCAACAGAGGATGTGTATAGCGACGTTCAACTTTAACGACAACAGTTTTATCCTGCTTATCGCTGACAACCACGCCTTGTAAAATACGTTTCGGCATTTAAAACTCCTCAAGCGTGTGACATAGCGGGTGTTTGACGCGATTGCAAGGTTTTTATACGAGCAATATCGCGACGCACTTGACGCACACGGGACGTATTCTCAAGCTGACCAGCTGCTTTTTGAAAACGCATGTTAAACTGTTCTTTTTTGAGCTTAACCAACTCATCTTGTAATTGATCAGATGACATCGTCGTCAAATCAGATAAACGTTTTGTACTTTTCATGATCTGATCCTCTACTCTGCAATCCGTTCAATGAAACGCGTACGAATCGGTAGTTTAGCAGCACCCAAACGAAGTGCTTCACGCGCTATCTCGCCTGATACACCGTCAATCTCAAACATCACGCGACCAGGCTTAACACGGCATGCCCAATATTCAGGCGATCCTTTACCCTTACCCATGCGAACCTCAGTGGGTTTATCAGACACAGGCAAATCAGGGAAAATGCGGATCCAAACACGGCCAGCACGTTTCATTGCACGCGTAATAGCACGACGCGCAGCTTCAATCTGTCGCGCTGTAATCCGCTCAGGCTCAACAGCTTTGAGGCCAAATTGACCAAAGTTTAAATCTGTTCCACCTTTTGCAAGACCGTGAATACGGCCTTTAAAAGCTTTACGGAACTTTGTCTTTTTGGGCGACAACATTGTCGTCTCTCCATATCGCTAAAGTCACATTGAATGAGATAATGACATCTCATGAGTTATATTAAACGCCTTTCACAAGACGTTGTATTTATTTTTAAATTTCGCGACGTGCACCTGAGCGACCATCATCATCAAGACGTTTATCCTGAGCAAGAGGATCATGCTCCATGATTTCGCCTTTGAAAATCCAAACTTTTACGCCACAGGCACCATACGTTGTAAAGGCAGTTGCAACACCATAATCAACGTCAGCACGCAACGTATGCAAAGGCACACGGCCTTCACGATACCATTCGATACGCGCAATCTCGGCTCCACCTAAACGGCCAGAACAGTTAATACGAATACCTTCTGCACCAAGACGCATTGCAGACTGAACGGCACGCTTCATTGCACGACGGAAAGCAACACGACGCTCAAGCTGCTGCGCGATAGAAGCAGCAACCAATGTTGCATCAATCTCAGGCTTACGCACTTCTACGATATTGATCGCAACTTCTGCATCTGTCTTTTTAGCAACAAGTTTACGGACTTTATCAATGTCCGCACCTTTTTTACCAATCACAACACCTGGACGCGCTGAGTAAATCGTCACACGACACTTGCCATGCGGACGCTCAATAATAATACGTGACACAGCAGCTTGCTTGAGAAATTCCATAAGCTCAGCGCGAATAGCCATATCTTCATGCAAACGTTTGCCATAAACGTGCTTATTAGCATACCACCGTGAATCCCACGTGCGGTTGATGCCTAAACGCAACCCAATCGGATTAACTTTCTGACCCACTGCAATTCTCCTAAGCTGCGGCTTTAACGTCACGCACTTCGCGTACAATGACTGTCAAATTTGCAAATGGTTTAATAATACGCGCACCTCGGCCACGCGCACGCGCATGAAAACGCTTCATCACAAGAGCTTTACCAACGAAAGCTTGAGAAACAATCAGATCATCGATGTCGAGATCATGGTTGTTTTCGGCATTTGCAATGGCGCTCTCGAGAGTCTTACGAACATCAAGAGCAATGCGCTTACGGCAAAACTGAAGGTCAGCTAATGCACGAGAGACTTTCTTACCGCGGATTAATTGAGCCACAAGATTCAGCTTCTGTGGGCTAACACGAAGGTTTCGCGCAACAGCTTTTGCTTCATTCTCTGGAAGAGCACGTAAAGTTGCTGGTTTTGACATGACGTCCTACCGCTTTCTATTTCTTTTTGGCTTTTTTATCAGCCGCATGACCATGATAGGTACGAGTTGGTGAAAACTCACCAAGCTTATGGCCTACCATCTCTTCAGACACATAAACTGGAATGTGCTTTTTGCCGTTGTATACGCCAAAGGTCAATCCAACAAACTGTGGTAGGATCGTCGAACGACGGCTCCACGTTTTGATGACCTCTGAGCGGGTTGCTGCACGCGCTGTTTCGGATTTCTTGAGAAGATAGCCATCAACAAACGGGCCTTTCCAGGTTGAACGTGTCATTGCAGTTTAAACCTCAATTACTTCTTACGTTTATGACGGCTTTGCAAGATGAACGTATCGGTCCGCTTATTGGAACGTGTCTTCTTGCCTTTTGTCGGCTTGCCCCAAGGTGTCACAGGATGGCGCCCGCCCGAAGTACGGCCTTCACCCCCACCATGTGGGTGGTCAATCGGGTTCATGGTCACGCCGCGGTTGTGAGGACGACGCCCCAACCAACGTGAACGACCCGCTTTACCCATATTGGTATTCATATGATCTGGATTGGAAACAGCACCAACAGTTGCATAACATTGACCATGCACCAAACGCTGCTCACCTGAATTCAAGCGAACGATCACATAACCTTGGTCACGTCCGACAATCTGAGCATAGGTACCCGCAGAACGCGCAAGTGCCCCACCTTTTCCGATTTTCAGCTCAACATTGTGAACAATTGTACCAACAGGAATGTTACCAATTGGCATAGCATTACCTGGTTTTATATCAACCTGTTCGCCACTGTAAACAACATCACCAACGGCTAAGCGTTGAGGTGCAAGAATATAGCTTTGTGACTGATCGGGATAAACGATGAGCGCTATAAACGCTGTACGGTTAGGATCATATTCAATGCGCTCAACTTTAGCAGCCTGATCAACATGACCGCGTCGCTTAAAGTCTACGAGACGATAGCTCTGTTTATGGCCACCACCACGAAAACGAATTGTGATACGACCATGATTGTTGCGTCCACCAGAAGACGACTTGCCTTCTGTCAGCGACTTAACAGGCTTACCTTTGAACAGCTCAGAGCGATCGACCAGAACGAGCTGACGAAGGCTGGGCGTAATCGGTTTAAAAGTCTTCAATGCCATAACACATCACCTACTTTTACAAACCAGCCATAACATCAAGCGATTGACCTTCGCTCAGTGTTACAACTGCTTTTTTGACATCCGAACGTTGTCCGGCACGCCCTTTAAAAATTTTCTTTTTACCTTTAGTAACCAGTGTATTGACGCTATCGACTTTAACGCCAAATAATGCTTCAACAGCAGCCTTAATCTCAGGCTTGCTTGCAGTGCGTGACACTTTAAACACAACCTGATTATGCTCAGAGGCAGCGGTTGCCTTTTCTGTAATAACAGGACGAACAATGACGTCATAATGTTGAACAAGCTGTGTCATTTAAAACGCGCCTCCAGCGCTTCAAGAGCAGCCTTTGACAACACCAAAGTCTGACGACGAAGAATGTCATAGACGTTGATACCCTGTACCGGCAGAACATCAATATTTGGGATATTGCGAGCAGCTAATTGAAAATTAGAATCAACGTTTGCACCATCAATAAACAGTACATTGGTTAAGCCCAACACAGCGAAACGCTCTTTAAGCACTTTAGTCTTCGCTTCAGTCATCGAAAGTTGATCTGCAATGATGAGAGAACCATCACGCGACTTTGAAGACAATGCATGGCGTAATGCTAATGCACGCACTTTTTTAGGAAGATCATGCGAATGATCACGTGGATGCGGCCCAAAAGCGCGCCCCCCGCCCCGAAATTGCGGTGCACGTGCAGAACCATGACGCGCATTACCCGTTCCTTTTTGACGGAACAGTTTTTTACCTGTACGCGCAATGTCAGCACGATTTTTTACAGCATGTGTACCTGCGCGACGCTTAGCGAGTTGCCAACGTACCATGCGCTGAAGCAAATCAGCACGCGGTTCAAGACCAAAGATTGCTTCGTCAAGATCAACTGAACCAGCATCTGACCCATCGAGAGATTTTACAGCAAGTTTCATTGTGATTCTCCTTGCGTCTCGGTTGCAGGAGCAACATCAGCGTCACCAATAACCTTAAATGAGCCAGGTTGTGGCGCATCTTTAGGCAATGGACGCTTAACCGCATCACGCACTGTAATCCAGCCGCCTGCAACACCCGGCACTGCACCTTCAACAAGAATCAGACCACGCTCAACATCTGTTTGAACGACACGCAAGTTCTGCGTTGTCACGCGCTCAACACCGAGATGCCCAGCCATTTTCTTGTTCTTAAATGTTTTACCAGGATCTTGACGACCGCCTGTTGACCCATGTGAACGATGCGAAACAGACACACCGTGCGTTGCGCGTAAACCACCAAAGTTCCAACGCTTCATGGCGCCGGCAAAACCTTTACCAGTTGTTGTACCGGTCACATCAACATATTGACCCGCAATAAAGTGATCCGCTGTGATCTCGGCACCAACAGGGATTAGACCGTTGGCTTGTACACGAAATTCAGCAACTTTTTGCTTTGGTTCAACTTTTGCTACAGCAAAATGACCACGCTCAGCGCGTGAAACATTTTTAACTTTTGCACGCCCAACGCCAAGTTGAAGTGCAGTGTAGCCATTTTTGTCATCGGTGCGATGCGCGACAACCTGACAGCTGTCGAGCTTGAGCACGGTCACAGGGACGTGTTGACCTGCATCCGTAAAGATACGTGTCATTCCCAGTTTCTTTGCTATGACGCCTGAGCGCATGAGCGTATCCCCTCGGCGTATCCCAGTTACGCCTGACTAACCAAAAGGCCAATCAGAGCTTGATTTCCACATCAACACCAGCAGCCAAATCGAGCTTCATCAAAGCATCAACAGTTTGTGGTGTCGGCTCAACGATATCGAGAACGCGCTTGTGTGTACGCATCTCGAACTGCTCCCGCGACTTCTTATCGATGTGCGGAGAACGGTTAACCGTATATTTGACAATATGCGTTGGCAGAGGAATAGGCCCTCTCACCAGCGCACCAGTGCGACGCGCTGTCGAAACAATCTCTTTTGTCGATGCATCAAGAATGCGATGATCAAACGCTTTGAGACGAATACGTATGGTGTGACCGTTCATAAGACCCTCCGGGACAACACAAATGCCCGAAATAAAAACAAAAAGAAAAACCCTGACCAGCATCTCCGGTCAGGGAGAAAGTTATTATTCAATGATGCTTGATACAACACCCGCACCAACGGTACGGCCACCTTCACGAATAGCAAAGCGGAGTTTTTCTTCCATAGCAATTGGAACAATCAACTCTACTGTCATCGCGATGTTATCGCCCGGCATCACCATTTCCGTACCTTCTGGCAGATGAACAACACCTGTCACGTCAGTTGTGCGGAAATAGAACTGTGGGCGATAGTTGGTGAAGAATGGTGTGTGACGGCCACCTTCATCTTTGGTAAGAATGTAGGCTTCAGCTTTGAACTTTGTGTGAGGCTTAACTGAACCCGGCTTACAAAGAATTTGACCACGCTCAACATCTTCACGCTTCGTACCACGTAAGAGCGCACCAATGTTATCGCCCGCTTCTCCTTGATCGAGAAGTTTACGGAACATTTCAACGCCTGTAACAGTTGTTTTAACAGTAGGACGAAGACCAACAATTTCGATCTCTTCACCTACTTTGACGATACCACGCTCAACGCGCCCGGTCACAACCGTACCACGGCCAGAGATTGAGAACACATCCTCAACTGGCATCAAGAATGGAAGATCTTTTGGACGCTCTGGCTGAGGAATGTAAGCATCAACAGCTTCCATCAATTTGAGAACAGCTTGTGCGCCGAGTTCAGGATTTTTATCCTCAAGAGCACACAAAGCAGAACCGCGAATGATCGGAATATCATCACCTGGAAATTCATATTTTGAAAGCAATTCGCGTACTTCAAGCTCAACCAGATCAAGAAGCTCTGAATCGTCAACCTGATCGCATTTGTTCATGAAAACAACAAGCGCAGGAACACCAACCTGACGCGCAAGCAGAATATGCTCGCGTGTTTGCGGCATAGGGCCATCAGATGCGGATACAACAAGAATAGCGCCATCCATCTGAGCGGCACCTGTGATCATGTTTTTCACATAATCCGCGTGGCCTGGGCAATCAACGTGTGCATAGTGACGATTAGCAGTTTCATACTCAACGTGAGCGGTTGAAATTGTAATACCACGCGCCTTTTCTTCAGGCGCTTTATCAATCTGATCATACGCCGTAAATGTCGCGCCGCCTGATTGTGCGAGAATCTTAGTAATCGCAGCAGTCAAGGACGTTTTACCATGGTCAACGTGACCAATAGTGCCGATATTACAATGCGGCTTGTTACGTGAAAATTTTTCTTTAGCCATAACGGGACTCCGTCAGTTGGTGGCAGTTAGTCGTCAATATTAAAATTCTACTCAAACTCTTAGAACAAGGCTGCTTTTCTGCGAATAGCACCCTGCCCTCAATTTTATTCGTACAATTATTCGACAAAAACTGGTATCCCACTTTTTGCCGTCATCCTTAACATGAGAACGTCAAGCATATTTAGCCTGAACCTCAGCAGCAACTGCCGCTGGGACTTGCTCATAATGATCGAATTGCATGGTATATGTCGCACGTCCCTGACTCATTGAGCGCAAGGTATTGACATAGCCAAACATATTCGCAAGAGGCACCATTGCGTTAATCACAACAGCGTTCCCGCGCATATCTTGTCCTTGAATCTGACCGCGACGTGAATTCAAATCACCGATCACAGATCCTGTATAGTCTTCGGGTGTGACACATTCAACCTTCATGATCGGCTCAAGAAGAACCGATGCGCCTTTTTGCAAGGCTTCACGAAGTGCTGCACGTGAGGCAATCTCGAAAGCAAGTGCGGATGAATCCACATCATGGTAAGCGCCATCAACAAGCTGAACTTTAAGGTCAACGACCGGGAAGCCAGCGAGGACACCAGAACCAAGAACGCTCTCTAAGCCTTTTTCAACGCCTGGGATGTATTCTTTAGGAACAGCACCACCAACAATTTTTGACTCAAAGCTATAGCCTTCACCAGGCTCAGCAGGCTCAACAACAATCTTGACACGAGCAAACTGCCCAGAACCACCTGATTGCTTTTTGTGTGTGTAGTCAATCTCAGCCCGACGTGAGATCTTCTCACGATAAGCCACTTGTGGAGCACCAATGTTTGCATCGACTTTGTAAGTGCGGCGCAGAATATCAACTTTGATTTCAAGGTGAAGCTCACCCATTCCTTTAAGAATGGTTTGGCCTGATTCTTGATCTGTAGATACACGAAAAGATGGATCTTCAGCTGCTAATTTTGAAAGCGCAATACCAAGCTTTTCTTGATCCGCTTTTGATTTTGGCTCAATCGCAATCTCAATAACAGGCTCAGGAAACTCCATTTTCTCTAAGATAACTGGCTTCAAGTTATCCGTGAGTGTGTCACCCGTGCGAACTTCTTTAAGACCAGCGAGAGCAACAATGTCTCCTGCATACGCTTCTTTAATGTCTTCGCGGTTGTTAGCATGCATCAAAAGCATACGACCCACACGCTCTTTTTTGTCGCGTGTTGAATTGATGACTTGTGTTCCCGTCTCAACTTTTCCTGAATAGACGCGGCAAAATGTAATTGTACCAACGAATGGATCGTCCATGATTTTAAAGGCAAGCATTGAGAACGGATCCGTATCATTTGGATAACGCTCAACGGGCTCTTCAGTTTTAAAATCAATCCCTTTAATCGCACCGCGATCAACAGGAGAAGGCAAATAATCAACAACTGCATCAAGAAGCGGCTGTACACCTTTGTTTTTAAAAGCAGAACCACAAAGCACAGGATGAAATGCGCGAAGTTGAACAGCTTTACGGACAAGACGGGTTAATGTTTCTTCGCTTGGCTCTTGACCTTCAAGGTAGGCCGCCATAGCTTCGTCATCAAGCTCAACACATGCTTCGATGAGCTTTAAGCGATATTCTTTAGATTGCTCAAGAAGATCCGCTGGAATTTCTTCGTCTTGGAATTTTGCACCAAGTGATTCTTCTTGCCAGACAATTGCCTTCATGCGGATCAAATCAATCACGCCTTTGAATTCAGTCTCAGCACCGATTGGCAACTGCAAGCAAACTGGCTTGCCGCCAACACGTGAAATGATCATCTCAACGCAACGGAAGAAATCAGCACCGATTTTATCCATCTTATTGACAAACACAATACGCGGCACATCATACTTATCTGCTTGACGCCAGACTGTTTCAGTTTGTGGCTCAACGCCTTGGTTTCCGTCAAGAACGCAAACAGCGCCATCAAGAACACGCAACGAGCGCTCAACTTCAATGGTAAAATCAACGTGACCAGGTGTGTCAATGATGTTTAAGCGTTTGTTGCGCCATAAACATGTTGTCGCAGCAGACGTGATCGTGATGCCACGCTCTTGCTCCTGCTCCATCCAGTCCATGGTGGCAGCGCCATCGTGAACTTCACCAATTTTATGGCTCTTTCCTGTGTAATACAGGATACGCTCTGTTGTCGTGGTTTTACCCGCGTCAATGTGCGCCATGATGCCAAAATTACGGTAATCTTCAATCGCATGTGTACGTGGCATGACCAAATATTCCCTAATCCTACCAACGATAATGCGCGAACGCACGGTTAGCTTCAGCCATGCGATGCGTATCTTCACGCTTCTTCACGGCATTGCCACGGTTATTAAAAGCATCAACCAACTCCGCAGACAAACGATCTTCCATCGTTTTATCATTACGACTGCGCGCTGCTTGAATAATCCAGCGAATAGCAAGTGCCTGGCGACGCTCTGAACGAACATCAACAGGGACTTGATACGTTGCACCGCCAACGCGACGCGAACGCACTTCAATGTTTGGCGCGACGTTATCAAGCGCCTGTCTAAAAACAGGAACAGGATCAGACTTTACTTTTGATTCAACCTGATCAAGCGCACCATAAACAATTTTTTCGGCAACTGATTTTTTGCCATCGTACATCACCGAGTTCATGAACTTGGTGATCACAATATCCCCATATTTTGGATCGGGAACAACTTCCCGCTTTTCAGCTTTGTGACGACGTGACATATTTCAAATCCACCAAATTCATGTGTACAGTTAATATTAATTATCTTATTTCGGACGTTTCGCGCCATATTTTGAACGGCGCTGCTTACGGTTTTTAACACCTTGCGTATCAAGAACACCACGCAGGATGTGATAACGCACACCTGGCAAATCTTTCACGCGGCCACCACGGATCATGACGACTGAGTGCTCCTGAAGGTTGTGACCCTCTCCAGGAATATATCCGATAACCTCAAACCCATTCGTGAGACGAACCTTAGCAACCTTACGCAAAGCCGAGTTAGGCTTTTTAGGCGTTGTTGTATAGACACGTGTACACACGCCGCGCTTTTGTGGGCAAGCCTGCAAAGCAGGCGATTTATCCCGATACGTGCGCGGCTGGCGCGGCTTTCGGATCAGCTGACTGATCGTTGGCATAGACTACCCCTTATCAAAACATCTCATACTTTATTGAGATGCAGAATTCATTTACATACGAACGACGCTAAGGCCTATGCCCTAAAGGGTTAGACCCTGTCAAGCAGCGGATTACACAAAAAATTGAGCAATCATGCTATGCGGAAAATTCGTATTTGCGACATCAGCGTTTAAGTGAACTTTGTTTTAGCAGCATGAGCTCATAAAACGATCAAATAGCACTTACAGCCTGTGTTCTTGAGCTTGTCTATCCTCGTGACCGCTTATCGTCAAGTACTACCTGCGTTATTTGATCAAAATAATTGCTTTATATGGATATTTTGTCAGCACCATTAACGCCAAACTTCCTTTTTCAAGGAATTAAGCAAGAAAAAACCCGCCATCAGGCGGGTTTTTCATCAATCTATTGAATTAGATTATTCAGCAGCAGCAGGTGGAAGCTGCTCAAGCGCCAATGGCTGTGCTGCTTGTGCCGATTCTGCCTTTTGTGCCAGAATCATATCATCACGACGTAGCGCAATTTCACGCATCCGCAATGCAAGTGCACCCGTACCTGCCGGAATGAGACTACCTACAATCACGTTTTCTTTTAGCCCTTCAAGCATATCAACTTTACCATTCACTGCCGCCTCAGTGAGAACACGGGTTGTTTCTTGGAATGAAGCTGCTGAAATGAATGAGCGTGTCTGCAAGCTTGCCTTGGTAATTCCAAGCAAGACAGGAACGCCATGCGCTGGCTTTTTGCCTTCTGCACGGAGCAATTCATTGGCTTCTGCGAATTCAACGCGATCCACCTGCTCTTCTTTCATAAACTCGCTCTCACCCGGATCAGTGATTTCGATTTTCTGAAGCATCTGGCGTACAATCACTTCAATGTGTTTGTCGTTGATGGTCACCCCTTGTAAACGATAAACCTCTTGAATTTCATTCACGAGATAAGCCGCGAGCTCTTCAACGCCTTTAATAGCAAGAATATCGTGCGGAGACGGATTTCCATCGAGGATGTAGTCCCCCTTCTCTACCATATCACCATCTTGAAGGTGCACGTGCTTACCTTTTGGAATGAGATATTCCGCTGGTTCCGAGCCGTCCGCTGGTGTGAGAACAAGACGACGTTTATTCTTGTAGTCCTTACCGAACTGGATCGTCCCTGATTTTTCAGCGAGAATCGCGGCATCTTTCGGACGGCGCGCTTCAAAGAGTTCCGCAACACGTGGCAGACCACCTGTAATATCTTTTGTTTTTGCACTCTCCATTGGGACACGCGCAAGAACATCACCTGCTTTAACTGAAGCATTTGGTTCAGCAGCCAAAATAGCATCAACGGAAAGCATTGAGCGAGCATCACCACCACGCGCAAGTTTAGCGATTTTGCCGTCAGTCCCGATAATCGTCAGTGCAGGACGCAAATCAGCCGTACGTGCAGTGCTGCGCCAATCAATAACCATACGTTTATTGATTCCCGTTGCTTCATCGGTTGTCTCTGTCATGGACGCGCCATCAACGAGGTCCTCATAAGCGACTTTTCCATCAACTTCAGCTAGAACAGGACGGGTGTAAGGATCCCATTCCGCAATACGCTGACCACGCTTGATGCTATCGCCTTCATCCACTTTAAGGCGTGCACCATATTGAATACGGTGAACAGCACGCTCAACGCCATCAGGGCCGACAATTACAACAGCCATGTTACGCGCCATTGCAATCAAATCACCTTCTGTATTGCGTGATGCATTGCGGTTGCGAATTTTCACAGTGCCTTCAAAGTTTGACTCAATGAATGACTGATCCGCAATCTGTGCCGCGCCACCGATGTGGAAGGTACGCATGGTGAGCTGTGTTCCTGGCTCTCCAATGGATTGCGCAGCAATAACACCAACCGTTTCACCCATATTGACAAGCGTACCGCGTGCCAAGTCACGGCCATAACATGTTGCGCAAACGCCGTTACGGGTTTCGCATGTCAAGACTGAGCGAATTTTTACTTCCTGAATACCCGCTTTTGTAATGCGTTCAATATGATGCTCTTCAATCATATCGCCTTTAGAGACGATGACAGCGCCATCATGTGAATGAAGCGTTTCAGCAGACGTGCGCCCCATGATGCGTGAAGCGAGTGAAGCAACCACCTGCCCTGCGTCAATAATAGCACGCATACCAATGCCGTTGTCGCTCCCACAATCCAACTCACGAATAACGGCATCTTGAGCCACATCGACCAGACGGCGTGTGAGATAACCCGAGTTAGCAGTTTTAAGCGCGGTATCGGCAAGACCTTTACGCGCACCGTGGGTTGAGTTGAAGTATTCTAGAACGTCAAGGCCTTCTTTGAAGTTTGAAATAATCGGGCTTTCAATAATTTCACCCGATGGTTTAGCCATCAGACCACGCATAGCAGCCAACTGCTTCATTTGAGCAGGTGAACCACGCGCTCCTGAGTGCGCCATCATGTAGATGGAGTTCACTGGCTTATCGCGGCCATTTTCATCTTTTTTAACGGTAGAAATGCGCTGCATCATCTCGGTTGCGAGACGATCTGAACACTTCGCCCATGCATCAACGACCTTGTTATATTTTTCGCCCTGCGTAATGAGACCATCTTGATATTGCTGCTCATAATCTTTCGCAAGGGTGCGTGTTTCATCGACAATGTCCCATTTATTTTCTGGGATAACCATGTCGTCCTTACCGAAGGAAATACCGGCTTTAAACGCGTTGTAAAAACCAAGACCCATGATTTTATCGCAGAAAATGACTGATTCTTTCTGTCCACAAAAGCGGTAGACAGTGTCAATCATGTTCGAGATTTCTTTTTTCGTCATCAACCGATTCACGACATCAAATGTCGCTTTGTGATGACGTGGCAACACGCGAGACAGCATAACGCGACCTGGGGTCGTATCATAAATTTTTGCAAACGTTGAACCGTCTTCGTTGACACCCTGCCAGCGATATTTAATCTTGGTATGAAGTGTGATGACTTTTTGAGCAATCGCATGTTCAAGTTCACCAAAATCAGCAAACGCCTTGCCTTCACCAGGCTGACCATCCGCAATAATTGAAAGATAATAAAGGCCTAGAACGATATCTTGAGACGGAACAATAACAGGCGCACCACTTGCTGGGTGCAAAATGTTGTTGGTTGACATCATGAGAACACGTGCTTCAAGCTGCGCTTCCAATGAAAGCGGCACGTGAACAGCCATTTGATCGCCGTCAAAGTCAGCGTTAAAAGCAGCACACACCAGCGGGTGAAGCTGAATCGCTTTACCCTCAATCAATACCGGCTCAAACGCCTGAATACCAAGACGGTGAAGTGTTGGCGCACGGTTGAGCAAAACAGGATGCTCTCTGATCACTTCATCAAGAATATCCCAAACTTCGGGCTTTTCTTTTTCGACGAGCTTCTTCGCTTGTTTAACGGTAGCGGCATGTCCTTTTGCATCAAGACGCGCATAAATGAAGGGCTTAAACAGTTCGAGCGCCATTTTCTTTGGCAATCCGCACTGGTGAAGTTTCATCTCAGGGCCAACCACGATCACGGAACGACCAGAGTAATCAACACGCTTTCCAAGCAAGTTCTGACGGAAACGTCCCTGCTTGCCTTTCAACATGTCTGACAATGATTTGAGCGGACGCTTATTCGCACCTGCAATCACGCGGCCACGACGACCGTTATCAAAAAGTGCATCAACAGATTCTTGCAACATACGCTTTTCGTTGCGGATGATGATGTCTGGCGCACGCAATTCCATCAAACGCTTCAAGCGGTTGTTACGGTTGATAACGCGGCGATAAAGATCATTCAAATCAGAGGTTGCAAAACGTCCACCATCAAGCGGCACAAGTGGGCGCAAATCGGGTGGAATGACAGGAATGATCGTCATGATCATCCACTCTGGACGGTTGCCCGACAGCATGAATGCCTCAATGATTTTGAGACGCTTCATCAACTTTTTAGGCTTCAATTCGGAGGTTGTCACCGCGATTTCATCACGGATATTTGCCGCTTCTTTTTCCAGATCAAGATTACGTAAGATTTCGCGTATCGCTTCAGCACCAATCATGGCTGTGAAGCTGTCATCGCCATATTCATCCTGACAACGCATATATTCTTCTTCAGACAGTAACTGGTGCTGCTTTAGAGGTGTTAAGCCTGGCTCGATAACCGCATAGCTTTCAAAATAAAGTACGCGTTCAATGTCTTTAAGCGGCATATCAAGAAGCAAGCCGATACGGCTTGGCAGAGACTTCAAGAACCAGATGTGGGCAACAGGTGCAGCAAGCTCAATGTGTCCCATGCGCTCACGACGAACGCGTGTCAATGTGACTTCCACACCGCACTTTTCGCAGATAACACCTTTATATTTCATACGCTTATATTTGCCGCACAGGCATTCATAATCCTTGATCGGGCCAAAGATACGCGCACAAAACAGACCATCACGCTCTGGCTTAAAGGTGCGATAGTTGATTGTTTCAGGCTTTTTGATTTCACCGTAAGACCATGAGAGAATTTTCTCAGGACTGGCGATTGAAATCTTGATCTGATCAAAACCCGTGGGTTGAACCTGCGGGCCGAAAAGATTCATGACTTCCTGACTCATCGTATTCTCCTTAGCGCCTGATTTGCGCGGCATATTTGTTATACTAACAAGTGTGTCAAGTCTGATAAACGTTGGCTTTTGACACATGATCGTCATGGCGCCCCTCACATCTTACATGAAGGGAAGTCGTTTGATTTGGTAAGGATGAATGGCTGCGTTATGCGCTATTTATCCTCACAGGATCGCTTTATTCAGCAGCCTCGGCTGGTGGCAGTTCGTCATAAAGCGGTGTTTTTGAAGAGAGCAGCTCAACATTCAAGCCAAGCGAGCGCATTTCCTTGACGAGAACGTTAAAGCTCTCTGGAATACCCGCTTCGAACGTATCATCACCACGTACAATCGCTTCATACACTTTGGTGCGTCCTGCCACGTCATCGGATTTAACCGTAAGCATTTCTTGAAGTGTGTAGGCTGCGCCATAAGCTTCAAGCGCCCAGACCTCCATCTCCCCGAAGCGCTGGCCACCAAACTGAGCTTTTCCGCCCAACGGTTGCTGCGTAACAAGGCTGTAAGGCCCGATAGAACGTGCGTGAATCTTGTCATCAACCAAGTGGTGCAGTTTGAGCATATAAATATAGCCCACAGTCACCGGACGATCAAAAGACTCACCTGTTTTTCCATCATAGAGCGTGACTTGACCAGATTTATTCAATCCAGCTTGTTCAAGGAGATTTTCAATATCAATCTCTTTTGCACCATCGAATACAGGCGTTGCCATCGGCACACCGCGACGTAAGTTTTGGCCATATTCAACCAGTTCTTCATTGGTCGCATTATTCAAAACAGCATCATCACCATAAATACGGGTGAAGGTGCTGCGCATTTGCTCAGCCTCGCCCTTTTTCAAATAGTGATCAACCGCGGCCGCAACTTGCTTGCCAAGTCCAGCAGCAGCCCAACCCAGATGCGTTTCCAAAATTTGTCCAACGTTCATGCGACTTGGCACGCCAAGCGGATTGAGCACGATGTCAACCTGCGTTCCATCTTCAAGGAAAGGCATATCCTCAATCGGCACAATGCGTGACACCACCCCTTTGTTACCGTGACGTCCAGCCATTTTATCACCAGGCTGAATTTTACGCTTCACCGCCACGAAGACTTTGACCATCTTCATCACGCCAGGCGCTAGTTCATCGCCGCGTTGCACTTTCTCAACTTTATCAAGGAAGCGTTGTTCAAGCTGTTTTTTCGATTGATCATACTGCTTGCGCATCGCCTCGAGCTCACCCATCAGGGCATCATCAGAGACAGCAAACTGCCACCATTGTGAGCGTGGATACTCATCCATCATGGTGCGTGTGAGCTGCGTATCTTTTTTGAAAGATTTAGGCCCTGAAATCGCAACCTGTCCATCGAGCAATTCTGCAACACGGGCATAAACGTTGCGATCAAGAATAGACTGCTCATCGTCACGATCTTTCGCGAGACGCTCAATCTCTTCACGCTCAATCGCCTGCGCACGCTCATCTTTATCAATGCCGTGGCGATTGAAAACGCGCACTTCAACAACTGTTCCTTGTACGCCCGGTGGGACACGCATGGATGTATCGCGCACGTCAGAAGCTTTTTCACCAAAGATGGCACGCAGCAACTTCTCTTCAGGCGTCATTGGGCTTTCACCCTTTGGCGTGATTTTACCGACAAGAATATCACCCGCAACAACTTCAGCGCCAATGTAAACAATACCTGCTTCATCAAGATTTTTCAGCGCTTCCTCGGAAACGTTCGGAATATCGCGCGTAATCTCTTCAGGCCCGAGCTTTGTATCACGTGCCGCGACTTCAAACTCTTCAATGTGAATGGATGTGAACACATCCTCTTTCACAATGCGCTCAGAAAGGAGGATTGAATCCTCGAAGTTATAACCATTCCAAGGCATGAACGCGACAAGCACGTTGCGCCCGAGCGCCAATTCACCCAGATCCGTTGATGGTCCATCAGCAATGATATCGCTTTTTTTCACCACTTCACCAACCTGAACCAACGGACGCTGATTAATGCAGGTGTTCTGGTTTGAACGCTGATATTTTTGCAGACGATAGATATCAACGCCTGAACGCGTTGGATCAAGATCATCGGTTGCACGCACAACGATACGTGTTGCATCGACCTGATCGACGATACCCGAGCGGCGTGCAACAATCGCGGCGCCTGAATCACGCGCTACAATGGTTTCCATCCCTGTTCCAACAAACGGTGCATCGGCTTTCACGAGCGGCACAGCCTGACGCTGCATGTTCGATCCCATGAGAGCACGGTTCGCATCATCGTTTTCAAGGAACGGGATCAGCGCAGCAGCAACAGACACAACCTGTTTTGGCGAAACGTCCATGTAATCCACGCGATCACGCGGAACGACGATCACTTCACCTGCCTTACGACACACGATCAAATCTTCGGTCAAGCGCCCTTGCGCATCCACAGAAGCATTCGCCTGTGCGACATGATATTTTGCTTCTTCCATTGCTGAAAGATAAACAACGTCTTCTGTAGTCTGACCATCTTTCACTTTACGATATGGACTTTCGATGAAGCCGTATTTATTGACGTGCGCGAAAGTTGCGAGGGAATTGATCAAACCGATGTTGGGTCCTTCAGGCGTTTCAATCGGGCAGATACGGCCATAATGAGTTGGGTGAACGTCACGCACCTCAAAGCCTGCGCGCTCACGCGTCAGACCACCAGGTCCAAGTGCTGATAAACGACGCTTATGCGTGACTTCAGACAAAGGATTGGTTTGATCCATAAACTGTGAAAGTTGTGATGAACCAAAAAATTCACGAACCGCAGCGGCGGCTGGTTTCGCATTAATCAGATCTTGCGGCATCACGGTATCAATATCGACCGATGACATGCGCTCTTTAATCGCGCGCTCCATACGAAGCAGGCCAAGACGGTACTGATTCTCCATTAACTCACCAACTGAGCGCACGCGGCGGTTACCAAGGTGATCAATGTCATCGACATCGCCCTTACCATCACGCAGATCAACAAGCGCTTTAACAACTGCAAGAATGTCATCCTTGCGCAATACGCGCACAGTATCTTCAGCATCAAGATCAAGGCGCATGTTCATTTTCACACGGCCAACGGCTGACAGATCATAGCGCTCCGAGTCAAAAAAGAGCGACTGAAACAATGCCTCAGCGGATTCGATTGTAGGTGGTTCACCTGGACGCATCACGCGATAGATATCAAACAATGCCTCTTCACGATTAGCGTTTTTATCGACAGCAAGCGTGTTGCGAATGTAAGGGCCAATGTTGACGTGATCGATATCAAGAACGGGAATTTCATCAACGCCCATATCCATAAGATTTTTGAGCATTTTCTCGGAAATTTCTTCGCCTGCTTCCGCAAAAATTTCCCCTGTATTCACATCAACGATATCTTCCGCGATATATTGCGTGATCAAATCTTCATCAGTCGCACGAAGGAATTTCAATCCACTGTCAGCAAGCTGACGTGCCGCACGCGCTACTAAGCGCTTACCCGCCTCAAGAACAACTTCGCCTGTTTCAGCGTTAATCAAATCGGTGGAAGATTTTGTGCCTTTGAGACGCTCCGCATTGTAAGGGTATCTCCAGCCTGACTTATCTTTTATATACAGAACCTTATCATAAAATGTTGATAAAACACCTTCACCGTCCAGACCGAGCGCGTATAAAATTGTCGTAGCAGGAATTTTGCGCTTACGGTCAATACGTGCATAAACGATGTCTTTGGCATCGAACTCAATATCGAGCCATGAGCCGCGATAAGGAATGATACGCGCAGCGAACAACAGTTTGCCTGATGCGTGCGTTTTACCTTTATCGTGATCAAAGAACACGCCGGGAGAGCGATGCATCTGACTGACAATCACGCGCTCCGTGCCATTGACAACGAACGTACCATTTGCTGTCATGAGCGGCATATCGCCCATGTAAACATCTTGCTCCTTAATATCTTTAATCGACTTTGCACCAGTATCAACATCGACATCAAACACGATTAAGCGGAATGTCACTTTGAGTGGAGCTGCATACGTCAAGCCGCGCTGACGACATTCATCGACGTCGAATTTGGGCGCATCAAAAGCATATGATACGAATTCGAGCAATGCATTGCCTTGAAAGTCGGCAATTGGAAATACCGATTTAAAAACAGTCTGCAACCCCTCATCAGGGCGCCCACCCTCAGGTTCTTTCACCATGAGGAATTGCTCATAAGACGACTTCTGAACTTCAATCAGATTCGGCATCCGCGCAACTTCGATCATTTTGCCGAAAAACTTGCGGGGGCGCTTACGCGCCGCTGATGTCTGAATGGATGTCTGTACCTGAGCTAAAGCTGTCTTGACCATCTGTTTTCTCGTTCCCTAAACACATCTGTGCCGAAACATCGGACACATAGACATCGTTATCTATACGTTAATACGCGCCACACATTGGCTAAAAGCCTGACACACATACTTTTTAAAGCTTTTAAAACCCATCATTCCCAAGCACGCGTTACAACCGTGAACCTTATCAATTGACTACAAAACAAAAACATCTTGCCACAATTTTTGAATTGTTAACCATTAAAAAATACGCAAACAGAAATAGTCCACATTCCATCAGGGAATGTAGACCAATTTAAATTACGATCGTTTCAGCGGTCACCAAGCGAAACTGCCAGTTCATTATGAGCTGCTTCCATTCACATCACAAATCATGATGGCGAAAAACACACTCGCTGATTATCAGAAGGGTTATAACACTACAAGACACAAACAAGCAAGCGACTCTCTCTTGTGAGGAGCCGCCCACTTAAAGGAATTTAAAAGGTCTTATTTCAACGCGACTTTTGCGCCTACAGCTTCAAGTTTCTTTTTCAACTCTTCAGCTGCATTTTTATCGATGCCTTCTTTAACTGGCTTTGGCGCAGCTTCAACGAGATCTTTTGCTTCTTTCAGACCTAGCGCCGTGATTTCACGAACAACTTTAATCACTTCAATTTTCTTCTCGCCAACAGCTTCAAGAACAACTGTGAATTCAGTCTGCTCTTCAACAGCAGCAGCAGCGGCACCTGGTGCAGCCGCAACGGCCACAGCAGCAGCGGCAGAAACGCCCCACTTTTCTTCTAAAAGCTTTGCAAGTTCAGCAGCTTCAAGAACGGTCAGAGCGGAAAGCTCTTCAACGATTTTTGCGAGATCAGCCATGTGATATTCCTTTTTTGATCAGTTCGATGAGGATTAAAAACAGTGAAACAACACCAACATAAAAGCTTTAGCTCTTGTTGGCATAAGCTCCGAAAACGCGCGCCAGCTTTGCGGCAGGAGCTGTAGAAAGTTGTGCAAGCTTCGTGGCTGGCGCATTGACCAGACCCACAATTTTTGCACGCAATTCGTCGAGAGATGGCAATGTTGCAAGTGACTTAACGCCAGAAGCATCAAGTGCTGTTTGCCCCATAGCACCGCCCAAAATAACAAGCTTGTCATTTGTTTTAGCAAAATCAGCAGCCGCCTTTGGTGCAGCAACAGGATCGTTGGAATAAGCTAGAAGCGTTGGCCCCTTCATGAGTGAACCGATTGATTCGGCGGCTTTACCACCAATTGCAATCTTCACAAGACGGTTTTTCGCGACCTTAACGGTTGCGCCGACCTTTTTCATCTCACGACGCAGACGCTGCATTTCAGACACTGTCAAACCCGCATAATGCGCAACGACAATGACGTTTGCAGACGTTAAATCTTCTCCGAGCGTGGCCACAAGCTCGCGTTTGGCGACTTTATCCACTGGTATCTCCACATTTGATGCACGAAAACTTTTTGCCAGTTATTTGGCTCAGCAGGGCATCTATTGTTGACATTCCCCAGACCACTGATGTGATCTGAAAATTCTACCGCCCTGCCCTCCTCAGATGTGAGAAGGTCAAAAAATACAGATGCTCTAGGCGTCTGCTTTTTGTGTCACCCACGTCTATGCTGGATATTAAGCGCAAAAAACAAAGCGCACCCGCAGTCTAGGACAGGACAACTAACCGCTAACTCACTTTTTATGCAATGACAAGTGCAAAATGAATTTAATATACCCCTCGTGAGTGAAGAGTTGGCGTTATCTTTTTATTAAGGTTGTTTTGATTCCAATTTGGTATGGGT
>JBIKVP010000010.1:0-44022 GCA_044356745.1 Beijerinckiaceae bacterium
CGTTGGTCTGGTTCTAAAAGCGTACCCATACCAAATTGGAATCAAAACAACCTTAATAAAAAGATAACGCCAACTCTTCACTCACGAGGGGTATATGACGAAACAAAGAGTGAGAGTGCGTTTCTGTTTCTGTCTAAAGAAAGCGTACTCTATGCTGCGAGCATTTTCTGCACTTCATTCACCAAATCTTTCAGGTGAAACGGCTTTGAGAGAATTTTGGCTTCTTTTGGCGCATTTGAATCAGGATTAAGTGCTACAGCAGCAAATCCCGTGATGAACATGACCTTCAAATCAGGATCAAGTTCTGTCGCTTTACGCGCAAGTTCAATCCCGTCCATTTCCGGCATGACAATATCTGTAAGTAGAAGCTCAAACGGTTCTTCCTGAAGACGTTTATAAGCGGATAAGCCATTATCAAAAGAAATGACCTCATAACCAGCACCCTCAAGCGCTTTAACAAGAAAGCGGCGCATGTCATTATCATCTTCGGCTAGAATTATTTTGGTCATCATCGTGTCTCAGTGAAAAGAATGGAAAAAGATTATCTCATAAGACGTCAGTGTCGTAAAAAAGGCGTGAAGAAAATGATGAATTTTCATTTATTTCGCACCTGACCAATCATAATTTGCATTGTATAAAGGCGGAGTGTGACTATGCACTCACTTGGAAGAACAACTTTGAGCCGTTTTGCCAATTTTCAAAAATGGATGATGCGTCGCAGTCCACGTGTAGCACGTGTTCAGCGGATACTTTTTTTAAGTTTGGGATCTTCTCTCACGCGTCGGATCGTTTTGCTCAACCTTGTTGGATTGATCGCGCTTTTGTGCGGATTTTTATATTTAAACCAGTTTCGAGAGGGGTTGATTGAGGCACGCGTCCAAAGTTTACTCACGCAAGGAGAGATTATCGCTGGTGCGATTGCTGCCTCCGCGACCGTAGAAACAGATACCATCATGCTTGATCCTGAAAAATTGCTTCAGCTTCAGACGGGTGAAAGCTCAAGCATGAATGACGATGGGTTAGCGCCCTTTGAATTTTCGATCAATCCTGAGAGAGTAGCTCCTGTTTTACGGCGTCTTGTTTCACCGACACGAACGCGCGCGCGCATTTTTGACCGAGATGGCTTAATCCTGCTTGATTCGCGCACCCTTTTTTCACGAGGCGATATTTCACGCCTTGATCTCCCTCCCTTGCAACGTGAAGAGCCCACTCTTATTGAACGGGGTTGGAACGTGCTCAAACGCCAATTGACCACCGCAAATATTCCCCGTTTTGAAGAATTAGGACCTGCTAACGGGCGACGCTTGCCTGAAGTGGATCGCGCCCTCAACGGTTTTTCAGCCAGTATCGTGCGCATGAATACGCAAGGGGAGACCATTGTCTCTGTTGCCGTGCCCGTTAGACGTTTTCGTGCTGTTAGCGGCGCACTACTACTCTCCACACAAGGGGGAGACATTGACTCAATTATTGCCAAAGAACGTTTTGCACTCTTTGAAGTGTTCGGCGTTGCTGCCAGCGTGATGGTGCTTTTATCATTTTTACTTGCAGGAACGATTGCAGGGCCTATCAAACGCTTATCAGATGCCGCAGAGCGCGTGCGACGAGGAACCAAAGCGCGTTATGAAATTCCTGACCTAACGAGGCGTGCAGATGAAATTGGCCAATTATCAGGCGCATTACGTGATATGACCAAAGCACTCTATGATCGTATTGAAGCCATTGAACGCTTTGCGGCGGATGTTGCGCATGAACTTAAAAATCCACTCACTTCTTTAAGAAGCGCGGTTGAGACTCTGCCCCTTGCCAAAACAGAACATGCACAACATCGTCTTTTAGATGTCATTCAGCATGACGTTAAACGCCTTGATCGCCTCATCAGCGACATTTCTGATGCATCACGTCTTGATGCTGAATTAGCGCGCGAGGAAGCGCAGCGTGTTGATTTAAAAATCTTGCTTGAAACAGTAGTATCACTCACGAATGATGCGCAAAATCAGCCTCATATCCCGCTTACTTTGACGATTGAAAGCGCACCTTCTTCATCAGGATATTTTGATGTGATGGGCTATGAGTCGCGTCTGGGGCAAGTTATTACGAATTTAAATGATAATGCGCGCTCATTTTCCCCCCCTCATGGAAGTGTACGCGTCTTTTTGTGCCGCAAAGGCGATGAAATCGAAATTCGTATTGAGGATGACGGGCCAGGTATCCCCGCTCACGCACTGGAGCGTATTTTTGAACGTTTTTATACGGATCGCCCTGAACAAGGATTTGGTCAAAATTCAGGATTAGGTCTGTCTATCTCGCGGCAAATCATTGAAGCCCATCATGGCCGCATCTGGGCGCAAAATCGTGAAAAGCCAGCACAGGGCGCGTGCTTTATCGTGCGATTACCTGCGCTACAAACGAGCAAACAGAGCGGAAAATAATCATGACTGCTCAAAAGCATGTGAATGTGCAAAAAAGCATCCATGCCAATGCGGTTGTCATTGGAGAAAAAGGCCTTCTGATTCGAGGCGCATCAGGCGTGGGTAAATCGAGCCTCACTTATCAGTTAATAAAGGGAAGTCAGCAGCGCGGCTTGTTTAGTCGTCTTGTTGGCGACGATCGCGTGCATTTATCGGTTTATGGGGACAAATTATGCGCTAAGCCGCATCACGTTTTATCGGGTCAGATTGAACTGCGCGGCGTTGGTATTATCTCAATCCCTTTTATTGCGTCATGTATCATCACGCATATGATTGATTTGACCACGAATCAGCCATCACGCCTTCCAGAGCCACATGAATCCATGATTGATCTGATGGGCGTGTCACTTGCGTATACAAAGTTGATGGCAAATAAAGACGCTTATGACGTGATAGAAGCATTTTTAACAAGACAGCCATGATGCGTGTCTTTAAGGATATTTAGCCACTTATCCTTAATAACCTTATGAGATCATAAAACGAATTTAAGACAAACGTCGTACATCTCATGTTATTGCATTGCAAAAGAAACAGGTTTATGACGTAAGCATGACATGTTAAAATCTTTTAAACGCGTTATATCCGAATGGATTAAACAACATGATTGAGAGTCAAATGTTGTCAGATCAAGGACTGATTGGTCATGGGTTGTGAAATGATCGGGATGGTATTGGTCACGCATGGACATCTGGCCACTGAATTTCGTTCAGCGCTGGAACATGTTGTGGGTCCCCAACGACAGCTTGAAACGATTGTCATCGGCCCTGATGATGACATTGAAGAGCGACGACGTGATATTCTTCAAGCGGTTGAGCGTGTTGATACGGGTGAAGGCGTTGTAGTGTGCACTGACATGTTCGGCGGCACACCCTCTAATTTATCCCTGTCAACGCTGCGTTCTGGGCATGTTGAAGTTGTAGCTGGAATCAATCTCCCCATGCTCATCAAACTCGCCTCTTTAAGAGAAGATGTGTGCCTTCAAGATGCTGTGATTCGTGCACAGGAAGCTGGACGCAAATATATCACGATTGCGAGCAACATTCTCGCAGGTAAATAAGATGCACTTTAAAGAATATGTTTGTCTAAATGTGCTCTTCAAATCCTCATTTTAATATCGTTTAAAGTTGCAGTTGAGCATCCTCTCACGGTATGCAACGATATGCTTTTGTGAGGGGATGGAAAACAAAATATGTCGGGAACACCAGAGGTCACATCGACCACACCATCACTCGTCGAAACGCATCACACAGTGGTGACAAAAGACCTGACAATTATTAATAAAAAGGGTCTTCATGCGCGCGCAACTGCTAAATTTGTGCAGTGTGCTGAACGTTTTGAAGCTGATATCACGGTTACACGCAGTGATGAAACAGTGGGTGCAACCTCCATTATGGGTATTCTGACACTGGGGGCAGGGATTGGCACTGTGATTACCGTCTCAGCCACAGGCGCACAGGCGCAAGAGGCGGTTGAGGCGATTGAAGCTCTCATCAATGATAAGTTTGGTGAAGGGGAATAATTCTGCGTCTGGACGAGCCGCTAAGTGTAAGTGATTTTGAGAAGCTTTTTGCACCCGCTAAAGCTTTTAATGGGATTTTACTTGCCATTTCAGGCGGTTCTGATTCAATGGCGCTTTTGAATTGTTTTGCGCGCTGGAAAACGCAGTCTAATTTACAAGTGCCTGTTCATGTTGCAACCGTAAACCATGGCTTGCGCCCTGAAGCCGCTCATGAGTGCGAATTTGTGATAAAACAAGCAAACACCTTAGGACTACCAAGCGTTGTTTTATCGCCTCTTGAAGCACCTCTAAAACACACAGGTCTTCAGGCTTGGGCACGCCATGCGCGCTATGAATCTTTAAGAACCTACATGGCAAAAGCGGATCTTTCACTGTTGATCACGGCTCATACATGTGATGATCAGGCGGAAACGATTCTTATGCGCCTTGCTGCCGGTTCTGGCTTAGCGGGTCTGAGGGGGATGCGCTCTTTAAGCGAGCAAAGGGGTTGCGCGATTTTTCGTCCCTTTCTCAATGTCTCCAAACTGCGTTTATTAGCGACATGTCATGCAAAAAATATTCCCTTTATCAATGATCCCTCAAATCAGAATAGTGAATTCACCCGCGTGCGCTGGCGTGCCCTGATGCCTCAATTTGCACAGGAAGGATTAACACGATCACGCCTTTCAACGTTTTCTCGACGGTGTGAGGAAGCGGATCATGCGCTTGAGCATTATGCCTCTCAGCTTGTGATGAATGCGCGGCAGAAAACGCCCTTTTGTCATTGGCAGATCAGCACATGGACGAGCGCACCTTTTGCAGTTGTTCTAAAAGCAATGACGCAGATCATCGTATCAGTTGAATATGAAGCATTCATATCAAAGCCAGCGGCACAATCATCATTACGTTTGCAACGTTTAGAGGATCTGACGCGCGCCATCCTCGCATATTGTTCAACACAAGAGCGTATAACGCCGTTTAGGCGCACTCTAAAAGGGTATCTTGTACAAGTTGATCGTCATGGGCGCTTACGTATTCATCAAGCACCATTACGGCGTCATCAGCAACCTGTCTGAGCATGCCTCCAACGCTCCCAACCTGCCGCACGCAACTGACATGCGGGACATGTGCCACATCCATAACCCCATGCATGGCGTGTTGCACGCTCTCCTTTATAACATGTGTGTGTATGCTCTATAATCGTATCCATTAAAGGCTGTCCGCCCAACACATGAGCGAGAGCAAACGTGGCCGCTTTATCACGCCACATGAGCGGCGTGTGTAAGACAAAACGCTGTTCTAACCCTAGATTAAGCGCAACCTGCATGGCTTTAATGGTATCATCGCGGCAGTCAGGGTAACCAGAAAAGTCCGTTTCACATACCCCAAGCACAATGTGGCGGCAGTTACGCCGATACGCGAGAGCTGCTGCAAAGGTGAGAAAAATCAGATTTCGCCCTGGCACAAACGTTGTGGGCAGACCCGATGCGCTCAATGTAATGTCTTGCTCACGCGTCAGGGCTGTTTCAGAAATCTGGCCTAAAGCATCAAGTGAGATGAGATGATCATCAGCCAGTTTTCGCATGTCCAGATCAGTAACACCCTTCAACGCATTGCGAAAAGCGTGACGGCATTCAAGCTCAACACGATGACGCTGACCATAATCAAAACCAACCGTTTCAACGTGATCAAACGTTTGCAAAGCCCATACTAAACATGTGGCTGAGTCCTGCCCTCCTGAAAAGAGGACTAAAGCGCGTTGATTGATCTGTTGTGTGTTATCCATTCTAGAGCCTTTAACGATTGGGCTGATAGGAGGCGAAAAGCAACATGCTGTGAGAACCAAGACGAAGTTTATGAGAGCATATTCCCCTCAAGTACATACCAGTACATACCAGTTAAGCGAAATAAAATGAGATATAACAATGATACATGAGCATGGAAACGCAGTGATATGCCACTTTGCAGACCATGGCAGTAAAAGCTGACTAAGCGTAAGTTAAGAGGAGGGCAGATGAGGGTTTGCGATCCATCCTTCCAGCCAATCGACCGTCTCGGGGGCGCCAAAGCGGTTATCCCGTCGCTGCCATGCCCACGCTGCCTGAACAGCACATAGTAATGCGTCGAGATGATCAGCGCTCTGGTCTTCACAAATATTGTCTGGGGCTACTACGCTGAAGCCGTATAACAATCGCGCTTGTTTGCGGAGGGCTTGCAGCAGGCTGCAACGCGCATCACACTGATCTTGAGTTTGTTTTTTAGGCGTGTCATTTTTGTAGCTGCGGCGGCCAATGAAATGGCGGGCGATAACGCTAGGATACGCCTCAATTGTGATACGTTGTGAATCGCCTTCGTACAGGTGGGGAATGGTCACCCCCTGTGACAACAGACGCGGAGCACCCTCGAAAAACATCAGACCAACCGGCACCCCGTAAAGCTTTTGCGGACTTATTGAACCTGCGGCTTTATCGGTTTCACGGCGATGTTCCTTGTCGCCAGCGA
Source organism: Beijerinckiaceae bacterium (assembly GCA_044356745.1). Lineage (GTDB taxonomy): Bacteria > Pseudomonadota > Alphaproteobacteria > Rhizobiales > Beijerinckiaceae > JBIKVP01. The sequence goes on from JBIKVP010000010.1 coordinate 6,469, forward strand.
TACGGTTCTGCTTGTAACTGTTTAGCGCCTCACGAAAACCGCTACGACCAAGTTGTTCTGCATGGCGGACATATGCAGCCCAAGACGAAGGCCAATCGATGTTCTCGATGAAGCGACGAGACTGGCCAAAAGGAAAATCGATCCCAGCAATCCATGGGCCGGGTTTTGCAAGAGTCGCCTCAAACATATCGTAGTTATGCCATGTCTCAAATGACTGGTTCGTCAGAACATCGTCTTCGAGGGTGCAATGAATACAGATGATAGGTTTGCGCCTCGAAGGTCTACTTGTGAAATCGATGCCTAAAACTTTCATGGTAAATCCGTCATATAGGATTACTAAAAACTCTTAATCAAAGAGGCTGGATACGCTCGATTCTGTGGCCGTGCGGCCAATGGCTTCACCCATGAGTTCTGCAATGCTCAGCACGCGAATATTACGCGCGACTTTCACCGCTTCTGTCGGCTGAATGGAATCGGTGATGATCAGTTCTTTAAGCTTGGAAGAGGCAATACGCGCCACCGCTCCACCCGATAATACGCCGTGCGTAATATACGCATAAACCTCACGCGCGCCTTTGGCGAGCAACGCTTCAGCGGCATTACATAACGTTCCCCCTGAGTCGACTATATCATCCACCAGCACGCAGGTGCGCCCTTCCACATCGCCAATGATGTTCATGACCTCTGATTCTCCTGGACGCTCGCGCCGTTTATCAACAATGGCGAGAGGCGCATCAATGCGTTTAGCAAACGCACGGGCGCGCACCACACCCCCAACATCAGGAGAGACCACCATTACATTCTGATGATCCATACGTTCCTGAATATCGCGCACCATGACGGGAGCGGCATAAAGATTGTCGGTGGGAATATCAAAAAAGCCCTGAATTTGTCCGGCATGAAGATCAACCGTTAAAACACGATCAGCACCCGCATGGGTAATGAGGTTGGCAACCAACTTTGCAGAAATTGGGGTACGTGGCCCAGGTTTGCGATCCTGACGTGCATAGCCAAAATAAGGGATTACAGCCGTGACACGTTTTGCAGATGAGCGGCGCAGCGCATCAATAATAATCAGCAATTCCATTAAATGATCGTTGGTTGGAAACGAGGTGGATTGAATGACGAAAACATCCTCTCCACGCATATTTTCCTGAATATCAACAAAGATTTCCATATCTGCAAAGCGCTTGACGACGGCGCTGGCAAGAGGTTGATTGAGATAGGCAGCAATCGCTTTTGCAAGCGGGGGATTAGAATTGCCAGCAACCAACTTGATTGACGCACTCATCGTATCACTTTCTCAGTTATTTTTATTGCTCAATCATTATTTATTGATGTGGTGTTTAGAGCATGTTGCGCAAAAGTGAAATCCGATTTTGCGTCATAATATGCTCAAAACCAAGATCGCACACAGTCGGTCAAGCTTAAATCACTTTAAACGATCAAGCCGTTCGCGCGCCTGTGAAACACCACCACTTAATGCTTGCGTATAAAACGCCCGTGCTTTGACGCTTTCACCACGCACACCGCCGCGCACACCCCATGATTCAAGAATGCCTTGATCATAGGTTTCTGCAAGGCGAAACGCCGCCATCGCATGACCTTGCTGAGCCACATGCGTTAAAAGCAGGCGCGCGTCAATAATAGCTCCCTGCTTGATTAAACTATCTGCGCGAGTAACAAGTTTATCAAGCGGAGAAGCAGCAGGCGCGACACTCACAGCGGCGGGAATGGCTGCTGTCACAAGAGGTTTTGCAGATGCGGGCACAGGAATTATTTGAGAGGTTTGTGTCTGAGGTTTGATGTCGGCTTGAGGCTCAACAGTTTTGGCTTGAACCGGTGTAGACGGGGCTTGCGTTTTTGCTGCAGCGCGCACAGCATTTTCATCAATGACAGGTACTGAAGCAATAACGGCTTGCGGGGTCGCATTTTGATTTTGTGATGGATTGATATCAGGCTGCACTTTTGCCGGCGTTGCAGGGGCGGCAATCAATTTGGGCTCATTGGCAGCTTTAGCATTCGTTTTCGCGTCACGCTTATCTTGCGCGGGAGCCGTGGGGGAAGAAAATGTGCTAGAACGTTCAATTTGCGCTTGATGCTGAACGCTGCTTTGCTGCAAGCGGGGTTGCAAGCCCTCCACGTCCGGCTTGCTTGGAACAGCAATCGTTTTAACTGTGCGTACGGGGAGCTCAGCAATCTGTGAAGCTCTATTATTTTGAAGTTGCTCTTGATTCTTTGAAGTTGCCCCTAGTGGCTCACCCATCACGCCACCTTTGGGTTGAGGTGACAAAGCATTTTGGGTTTCTGTAGCATTCGAGGCAGATGCCGTTGACGTTGAAGCAACGCTTCCCCCAGCAACAGTCGTTACAGCGACAGATGTTTCAACGGAGCTTGAAGATGCCACATTGTTTTCAGAAGTGTTGGAAGACGATGTATTTGAAGACGTTGAAGCCGCATCATTATCCTGACGCACGCCCCACGACGGCTGCCAGATCATAACAAGAAGCGTTGCTGCAATGGCACTGAGTGCTGCAACAGGCGCCCAAGGAAAACGCTTGTTAGAAACACACACATCAAGGCTCAATGCATCCTGACGCGATGCATCTGTGACAATAAGATCGCGCGAAACAGAGTGCGCTTCATCCGTACGTGGATCCATGACAGGTGATCCTTGTGGTGGTGTTGAAGGCATAAAAGGTTCAGAGGATGGTGCAAAACCTTGTCCATCATGTTCAGGGCGTGTCGCAATCAGGTGTTGAAATGGGGGAACAGAAGGGCGAAGTGGTTCAGTCATCAACTGCTCTGTCATCGCAGAACGAATACGTTTTACCATGAGAGATGGATCGAAATCATGAGATAATGGATCGGTTGAACGATCACGCAAACGCTCGCTTGCACTGATCGCAGGCACAACAGGGGAAATGGTTTGAACAACTGGGGGCGGCGCAGGGATAGCCACTTGATTATCTTGAACTTCCTCAAAAACACGCGCTTCTTGAACAGTCGTATCTGTACTTAGATGCGCATTTTCATGAAATTCTGTCTCTCCATCAGGTATGATGACAGCATCAGTATTATCACGTTGGTCGCCCAGTTGATCATTATGGTTCATGTCTTAACTCTTTAACTCTACGCAAGGTGCAAAGCCTCAAGAAAAAAGCAATGCACTCAAAATCAAACAACATATTGCTTAAACAAAACCTGTGTTCCCTTAACACATTTTTAAGGCTAAAACCACTGGTGAAAAAATGTCACAGATTATCCTGCTTATGGCTTTGGTGCCGTGGTTCCAGTTGTGGTTTTGGCTGTTTTATCAAGCCATTCCTGTGCAGGTTTAAAACGCTTCCAGCCGGGCACATCAGCCGATAAATTGACTTCGCGCCATTTAGGATGACGACCGGGCTTAAGGAATTCATCAAATTTTGAGAACAAAGCCGTCACAAAACGCTCTACGCGCTGATAACGCTCTGAATTCTCTGGCCAGTTATAAACTGCAAGAACATTCCCTACTGAGAGAGTGTCAACAGGCTTACCATTATCAATCAGCTGTGGGTAATCAGCTGTGGTTAAACGTGCGGGAAGATAAAGTTCCGCGACCTTTTCATCAAAAGGAATACTTAGAATATGAAAGCGCCCATCAGGCTTAAATTCACGAATGCCGCGCATGGGTCGTCCAGCGACAAAAACAGCAGCCTGAATTTCCCCGTTTTTGAGTTTTTCAAGGGCATTGATAGGATCGAGTGTTGTAAATTCAGGTGTTATACCAAATTTTTCAAAGATCACTTTTGCAGTAAGACTTGTCCCTGATCCGGCGACATCGACATTGACCTTTTTACCGGTCAAATCTTTAAGCTCTTTAATATCTGTATTTGCGACGATATGAACTTCCTCATTATAAAGACGTGCAATAAAGCGCAGTTGATTGACAGCTTCATCATAAAGGCCGCTTTTGCGCAAACCTTCACGTGAGTCCATTTGCACAATGCCAATATCAACACCACGCAAAAACAAAATATCGCGAATGTTTTGCAATGAGCCACGCCCAATCATTGGCAAGATGCGCAGTTGAGATGTTTCATCAAGCAGATTGGCCATGTCGGATGCGATACGAATATATGTGCCGTCAGCACCACCCGAGATAATCGAAACAACGCCATTGTTTGCTTGCTGAATCGTATCATTATTCCGTGTGCGTGGCTGTTGCTCGTCATCATCACCAGCAGCTGGGCGTGCAGTACGTTTACGCTCCGCAGCGTTGGTATCTTGTGCAGTATTACTTTGCAAGCGCAACGGTTTTTGTTGAGCGGATGAAGGCTCTGTGCGTGTCGCTGGCGTATTCGGAACGAGCACAGGTGGCAGCGTAATTGGTCCGCCTGTGGTTTGCGGTAATGTAGATTGCGCAGATTGTGGATCAGATTGTGATTGCGCTGACAAGTCCATCATAGGGGCGTTGAAAATACTCAACGTCAATCCGAGGCAAGCAATTTTAAGGTAAGATAAAAGGCAGCGCTTTGCTGCACACGTTTTAAAATGGGTTATCATACGCAACACTCTTAACACAAAATAAAGGTTTAACCGCGTGCAACTTGATCGCAAAACACATTTTCGTCAAGTGTTTCCTTTTTTAAGTAAGCAGAACATAGCAATAAACAATGTGTTTTTCTGCATTTGAGTTGTGATGTTGTATGTCCTTCTAGACGTATGCGCGTGTCTGCGTTACATCATGAGCCATGAAATTCTTAGATCAAGCCAAAGTGTATGTACGTTCAGGCGATGGCGGTGCAGGTTGCATCGCGTTTCGCCGTGAGAAATTTATTGAGTTCGGCGGCCCTAACGGTGGCGATGGTGGGCGGGGCGGCGACGTGATTGTGCGCTGCGTTGAGGGGCTTAATACCCTGATTGATTACCGCTATCAGCAACATTTCAAGGCGCGTCCGGGTGGGCATGGCATGGGGCAAAACCGTGCGGGGGCAAAAGGGGATGATGTCATTCTCAAAGTTCCGATCGGCACGCAAGTGATTGATGAAGATGGTGAAACGCTCCTTGCTGATCTCACGCAAGTAGGGCAGGAGCTTGTGCTGATGAAAGGGGGCAATGGCGGCTTCGGTAATGCCCATTTTAAAACCTCCACCAATCAAGCGCCGCGCCGTGCCAACCCTGGGCTTGAAGGAGAAGAGCGCTGGATCTGGCTACGCCTTAAACTGATCGCTGATGCTGGGCTAATTGGTATGCCCAATGCGGGAAAATCAACACTCCTTGCGCATGTGAGTGCCGCCCGTCCTAAAATTGGCGATTATCCCTTCACGACGCTTCATCCCGGATTAGGGGTTGTTCATCTAAATGGGCGTGAATTTATTCTGGCTGATATTCCTGGCCTGATTGAAGGGGCACATGAAGGCGCGGGGCTTGGTGATCGTTTCTTAGGGCACATTGAGCGGTGTCGTGTTTTGCTGCATTTGATTGATGGCACACAAGACGATGTCGCCCATGCTTACACCATCGTGCGCGAAGAGCTGGCCGCCTATGGACATGATCTTGATCAAAAGCCAGAACTTGTCGTGCTCACCAAACAGGATGCGCTCACTGATGAGCAAATTGTCATTAAATCTAAAGCGCTTAAAAAGGTTTCAAAACAAAAGCCTTATGTCATTTCAGCGGTCTCAGGGGAGGGGCTTAAACCCCTTCTAAACGCGGTTCAAACGATTATTGATCACGCAAGCCAACACGATAAAGACCAAGCGCCCAAGGAGATATGGCAGCCATGACATATTGCTCTAATAAATGTTTAAAGTCATTATGCCATGTGAAGGTTTGAGGTGCGCACATGAGTGAGGCTCAGCAAAACATTTTTCTGACCCGCGTGCGCTTGCGTAATTATAAAAGTATTGCAGCGTGTGATGTAAAGCTTGGTGCTCTCACCTATCTTGTGGGGAGAAATGGGGCAGGGAAGAGTAACTTCCTTAGTGCGCTTGATTTTACACGTAATGCCCTGACAACATCTTTAGATGCTGCTGCAAACGAAGCGGGTGGCGAGATTGTCGGTCGATATGTAGATAACTCTAAAAATTTTATTATTCGGTTGGATTTCAAGCTTACAGGACGCCATTTAAATTTTAAACAGCAATCTAATTTTGATCATATAAACTATTCTTGTGAAGGATATTATGCGTTTGAAATTAATGATTTATTTGGTTTGTGTTTAGTGAAAGAAGAAAAATGCAAAATTATTTATCCAGGTGAAAAAATTACGCATTTTCATATTGAGGAAGGGAAGTGGAGAGCAACAAGCGAAGATTACCTTCCTCTCATGACAAAAGATCAACTAGCTTTAAGAAGTTTGTCAGGCTTTGAGTCTTTTAGCCCTTTGTTTAAAGCCCTTTCAAGCATGTCATTTTACAACATCAATCCAAAAAGCGTGGCAAAACTTCAAAGACCCTCTCAGGGAAGAGACCTAAAGCATTCGGGCGAAAATATTGCTAGCGTAATTAGGCATTTGGAGCGTACAGCACCTGAGAAAATCGCTATCATCACCGATTACTTACAAAAAGTTGTTCCTTCTATACGTGAAATCAAGCTTAAAACATTCGACACAAGAGAAACCCTTGAATTTTACCAAGAAGTTGGACTGACAAAAGACCCATGGAGATTTTCCGCAGAAAACATGTCAGATGGCACGTTACGCGCTCTTGGAATTTTAACGGCCTTGTTTCAAGGTAATCCTGATTATCGCCCACTTCTGGTCGGTATTGAAGAGCCTGAAACCGCTTTGCATCCCGCAGCCACGCACGCACTATGTGAAGCGCTTCAACAAGCGAGTGAGCAAACGCAGGTGATTGTCACCACACACAGCCCTGATTTACTCGATAGTGAGACGATCGACGCGGATACAATTTTAGCCGTCAACATCAACCGTGGAGAAACAAAAATTGCCCATATTGATGCTACATCAAAAGATATGCTCAAAAGACATCTTTTTTCAGCTGGAGAGCTTTTAAGGCAAGATCAACTTGAACCTGATCCTGAAGAACTCAGCCAAAGTCAGCCAAACAAAATTGATTTGTTTGGAGATGTTGCATCATGAAAATTGCCTCGATTGTTGAGGGTGATGGAGAAGTTGAAGCGCTTCCTGTGCTTTTGCGTAAGCTTCCTCTTACAACAAGAAACCCATATATTGATATTCTTAAACCTCTTCGTGTAAAGCGTGATCGCTTTCTCAATAATATGACAGAATTTAATCGTTTTATTGAAATGGCTATTGGGAAAGCTTCAGGGGGGTGGGTTCTTATTCTGCTTGATGCCGATGATGATTGCCCTGCCCAAAAAGGCAATGAAACCCGTCAAAAAATTAACGCACAGTGGCCTCATGCGCGCATTTCGCTTGTCTTTGCCAAATCAGAATATGAAGCATGGTTTATTTGTTGTGCAGATACACTCAACGGAAAACATGGATTTACATACACCGATCCTGTTCCTGAAAATCCCGAAAACATACGCAATGCCAAGGGATGGGTTAAGCAGCGCATGATTGGCGAAACGTATGGTGAAATCAGACATTTACCCAAATTTACGGCACACCTAGACATTGAAACCGTGCGCAAACGCAGTCGTTCCTTTCAAAAACTTTATAAGGAGTGGGAGACGCATGTCGGCTGACACCCCCCGTCTTGAGCAGTTTAATCGTGTGGTGATCAAGGTTGGCTCGTCCCTGCTCGTGGATCGCCATAAGGGGCGGCTCAAATATGCGTGGCTCGCGTCCTTGGTGGAAGATATTGCAGAACTTCATCAAAGGGGCGCGGATGTGCTGGTCGTTTCCTCTGGGTCGATTGCATTGGGGCGCACGGTGCTTGGTTTACCGTCTGGGTCGCTCAAACTTGAAGAGAGTCAGGCGGCGGCGGCAGTGGGACAAATTGCGCTTGCACGTCACTGGGCTGAGGCGCTTGGCGCTCATGGTTTAACGGCGGGGCAAGTGCTTTTGACATTGTCCGATACCGAAGAGCGACGGCGTTATCTCAATGCACGCGCCACGATGGGCAAGCTGCTTGAGATGCGTGCCGTGCCTGTGATCAATGAGAATGACACCGTGGCAACCACCGAAATTCGTTATGGAGATAATGATCGTTTAGCCGCACGGGTGGCGACGATGGCGGGCGCAGATCTGGTGATATTGTTTTCAGATATTGATGGTCTTTACACCGCGCCTCCTGCCCTTGATTCTCACGCAAAGCATATTCCGATTGTGCCGCACATCACCGCTGAGATCGAGGCGATGGCAGGGGGAGCAGCGTCTGAACTCTCGCGCGGGGGAATGCGTACAAAAATTGAAGCGGCGAAAATTGCGACCTCTGGTGGGGCGCATCTTCTGATTACCAAAGGTGAAAGCAAAAATCCGCTTCATGCTCTAAAACATGGTGCACCCTGCACGTGGTTTTTAACGCCTTCTAACCCTGTCACCTCACGCAAAGCGTGGATTTCTGGGTCTTTAGAGCCAAAAGGCGCGTTTTTTATTGATGCTGGTGCTAAAAAAGCGCTGCTTGCGGGGGCAAGCTTGCTTCCCGTAGGTGTGAAAAAGGTTGAAGGAGCATTCTCGCGCGGTGATGCGGTGATGGTGCGTGGCCCTCACGGTGAAGAGCTGGGACGGGGGTTAAGCGCTTATGATGTGGAGGAAGCGATCAAAATCGTGGGGCAGTCCAGCAGCGCGATTGAGGGAATTTTAGGTCATCCCGGACGTGCAGAAATGATTCACCGTGATGATTTAGCACTGCATTACTCAGGATAAAACGATGCGGATCAAAATGTTTTTCAAGCGCACGGCTTTAAGTGTGATTATTGTCGGTATGTGCGCTTATATAAGCGCATTGACATATCTTTATATGCAGCAACGTAATTTTTTGTTTGCGCCTTCTCCTGTGGAAATTAGTCCATCCACAGCAGGCTTTCCGCAAGCTGAAGTGATGCGTTTAAAAACGCATGATGGTGAAAGCATTGTGACATGGTGGGTTGCGCCGCAAAATGATAAACCTGTCACAATTTTCTTTCATGGCAATTCTGATCGCCTTGATAAGCGGGTTGAGCGTTTCAAAATTATGACGAGCGAAGGGGATGGACTGCTCGCGGTATCTTATCGCGGATATGGCGGCTCTTCTGGCAAGCCATCTGAAGCAGGTTTTTTTGAAGATGCGCGCACAGCTTATGAGTGGCTTGAGGAAAAAGTCGGTGCAAACCGTATTGCTGTTCAGGGCTATTCGATTGGCTCGGGTGTGGCGACACGTTTAGCTGCTGAACGCGAGGTGAAAGCGTTGGTGCTGGAAGCGCCGTTTTTATCGGCGCTTGCAGTGGCGCAAAAACGTTACTGGATGTTTCCTGTTGCGTGGCTCATGACAGATCCGTTTCGTTCTGATCTTTATCTGCCACTCGTGAAAGCGCCGATTCTGATTTTACACGGCACAGCTGATAGAACTGTGCCTTTTGAACAGGGTAAAGCCCTGTTTGCCCTTGCGCCAGAACCCAAAAAATTTGTAGCCTTTGAATGGGGAGAGCATACCAATTTAGGCTCGCTCGGTTCTCTCAAAGAAATTGCCGCCTTCATGCGTGCTTTGCCCTATGAGTCCAAAGCACAGGGCGCGATTAATCAGTCCGCTGAATAGATATGTGTCATCCCTTCGCGAGCAATAAATGCGTTCAGGTTGTACGCATCTGTGTATTTTTTCAACGTGCGCTCTCTTTCTTCAAGAAGATTATCATCATGATCTGGATGAAGGTGAAAAACCGCATAATTTTTCACATGGGCAGCTTGTGCGAGGGTAAGCCCAGCCATCCACGTTGAATGACCCCAGCCTTCACATGCGCGATATTCGCTCACATCGAACATACCGTCATAAATAAGCAGATCGGCTCCTTCTATAAAACGTACAAGCGCAGGATCAGGCCACGGCGCGGTATGTTCCATGTCGCATAAATAGCAAATAGAGGCTTTGCCCAAGGTGAGCCGATACCCACATGCACCATCAGGATGATTGAGGAAATGGGTTTTAATATGCAGACCATCAGGTAAAATCAGATCACATCCCGCGTGAAAACCATGATGTTCAAAGTGAGGACGCATTTGGCTTAAGCCAACAGGAAAAAGGGGGGGCGAAAAAATGCGTGTCAGAGCTTTTTGAGCATTTTCGCCGTTTTGCGTGCCGCACCACGTGCGAACAAGCGGTCGCGATGTGTCATCACCGTGTGTTTTTAAGAATGGCAAGCCCTGAATATGATCAAGGTGCAGATGGCTCAGTAAGATATCGGTTGGTGTTTCATCCGTTATCACAATGTTGGTTAAGCCTGTCCCTGCATCAAGAATGATACGCCGCATCCCGAGCCAAATTTCCACACACGGCGTATGTCCGCCAAAGCGGTTGTACACCTCTCCCGCCACAGGATAAGAACCACGTACACCGTGAAAGGCAACCTGAAGCGTATGAGGATCAGGTTTGAGGGAGGATGAGAAAAAAGGATAATCCATCGAATAATTTTATCAAAAACGTGCTTAAAAAAAGTGCGTTAACGCACAGATCTTAAAAAAATTACAGTCGATATGGGTAAAATATGCCATTATTGTTTTTAATAATAATTTGAGCATCATGCATGGCCATGAGTGTTGAGCGATGGCCAATCGAGATGAGTGTCGTTGAAGGCATGACGGTTTTAAGCACTGTGTAAATGGCTTCTTCTGTTGACTCATCCAAAGCTGATGTCGCTTCATCAAGATAAAGCCAATCAGGTTTAAGCAAAATGGCACGCGCAATGGCCACACGCTGTTGTTCGCCACCAGAAAGAATTTGCGCCCAATTACTTGTTTCATTCAAGCGCTCAATCAGATGAGGCACATGAGCGAGGTTAAGTGCTTCTTCAAGCTGATTACGCGTGTAAGTGTCTTCTAAAGCAGGATAGCTTACCGCATGGGCAAGCGTACCCAAAGGCATATAAGGACGCTGAGGTAACAACAAAGCGCTCTGACCTTCTGGGGTATGAATATGGCCTGTCCCAAAAGGCCAAATCCCTGCCAGCGCTCGAAAGAGCGTTGATTTTCCTGAACCTGATGGACCTGTCACAAGGGTGCTCTGACCCTTTGCAAGATGAAGCTCATCAATATTTAAAAGCTTACGTCCATCGGGGAGATAAAGGCTAACATTTCCAAGATAAATATGCGGTTCTTGATGATCTTTAAATATGAGGCTCGGTGTTTTTGTCTCGAGTTGACGCGCTTCATCTACTGCTTGATTAAAACCAGTTAAGCGATCCACCACCGCTTTATAATCGGCGATTTGGGAGTATATTTGTATGAAAAAAGCGAGCGCCCCTTCCACACGGGCAAATGCCGATGCGGTTTGTGTCATGATCCCGAGCTGCACTTTTCCCGCAAAATAAAACGGGGCAACCACAAGATAAGGTACGACGGAACTGGAATTATTATAGATTTGTGTAAAACCTTGAAGGTATTTCTGCGTTGCGACCATGTGATAGAAATTGCGAACAACGTCCATAAATCGGGCGGATAAATGAATATTTTCACTCTTTTCACCACGCATTAATGCGATTGCTTCGCTATATTCTCGCAGACGTGTCAGTGCAAAACGATAATCCGCTTCACGTCGCTCTTTTTCATATGCAATGTGAATCAGCTTCCGACCAATCAAATGCGCAAACCATGTGCCAATCCCTGCGTAAACAAGCGCAATCCAGAACAGCAGTCCGGGCACGAAAATATCCGTGCCAGGAATGGAAAAATTGCCCGAAATACTCCATAAAATGACGCTGAAAGAGATCAAAGTCGAGACTTGGTGCATCAAGCCAAGCGATATATCTGTTGTTTCTTTCGTAAACTGCTCAAGATCGTAGGAAATTCGCTGTTCAGGATTATCAATCGCAGGTTTAGCGAGCTGCATTTTATAGTGGATCGAATGATCAAGCCAGCCATGTTGATACCGATGTGTCAACCAACGCCGCCAACGAAATCTGAATTCTGATTTTATTACGTATTCAATCACATTGCTGATCACCAACACACTCACCCATAGCGCCCACACAGTGATCAGGAGCATCCAGAACGCATTGGCATCTTTTTCTTGGATGGCATTGAACCAATCGCGGTTAAAGTAAGACAATCTCACCGAAATCGCCACTTGCCCCAAATTAAGCAGTATAAGAAGCGCCACCAATCCCCACGCGATGACCCGCTCAGGCAAACGCAAAATGCCAAACCAGCCTAAGTGCAATTCACCGCGATCTTTGGTGACAAAATAAGGTTTAGCAAGGCGCCAGATGTCTTTAACCGCAAGAAGAAGGCCTGTCATGAATTGATTCCCGTTGAACCAAATCCTTTTACACCTCTGGAGGTTTGGTTCAACGTGTCTTGCAACACACACTCCACTTGTGTGACAGGCGCGATAACAAGTTGCGCAATACGCATGCCGCGCTCAATCGTGAAAGGTAATTCGCCTAAATTGATCAATAAAATCTGCACCTCGCCGCGATAATCGGAATCAATCGTGCCAGGACTGTTGAGAACTGTCACGCCATGTTTTAAAGCCAGACCAGATCGTGGGCGCACCTGTCCTTCAAAACCTTGCGGTATTTCAAAAACAAGCCCTGTAGGAACAAGAGCGCGTTTCAAGGGATCAAGCGTAAGGGGTTGGTCAACGGGAAGGGCGGCGATGAGATCCATTCCAGCCGATTGCTCAGTCGCATAAGTTAGAAGAGGTAGTCCCTCAGCATGGGGCAAGCATAAAATAGGTAAGGAAATCATGACAATGCTTTCAGACGTGCGGCAATCTCAATCATGAGTTTTTCCGCTAATGCATCTTTTGACTGACGTGGCCAAGACATGTCAGATGTTGCGGTAATGAGGACGATTTCATTTGTTTCTTGTCCGAACACGCCGCCTGACGCTTCACCAACATTATTGGCAATAATCCAGTCACACCCTTTTTTGAGACGTTTTTGTTTCGCATATGAAATGACACTTTCTGTTTCGGCTGCGAAACCAATAACAAGCTGTGGTCGTTTTAAAGGATGTTGAGAGATCTGTGCAAGAATATCAGGGGTTTGTTTAAAAGTTAATTTGAGCGAAGTGTCACTGGTTTTCTTAAGTTTTTGATCCGCTTTTTTCTCAACCGACCAATCAGAGACTGCCGCCGCGCATATTGCAACATCAGCAGGTAAAGCATTTTCAACAGCGTCAAGCATCTCTTGCGCAGTGTTAACATGAACAACATGTGCGCCAATAGGGTCAGCAAGAGCGACAGGGCCAGAAATGAGAGTTACCCGTGCCCCAGCGTGTAGTGCAGCTTTTGCTAAGGCATGACCTTGCTTACCAGATGAGTGATTGCCGATAAAACGCACCGGATCAATTGGCTCAAAGGTAGGGCCAGATGTGATAACGATATGCTGACCTTTAAGAGGTTGCGCATGGGATGATAAATGTTGCGCTATAGCCTCAATAATCGCATGAGGCTCAGACATACGCCCCAAACCATATTCACCACATGCCATGTCACCTTCATCAGGGCCTGTAATATGAACGCCATCCTGTTGAAGGATCGCGAGATTACGCTGTGTTGCGGGATGATGCCACATACACACATTCATCGCTGGAGCCATGATAACGGGCTTATTTGTGGCTAAAAGCAGTGTTGAAGCCAGATCATTCGCCAATCCATGAGCCATTTTAGCCATCAGATCAGCAGTGGCAGGTGCAACAACGATCAGATCAGCTGAACGTGAAAGCTCAATGTGACCCATCTCAACTTCATCAGTCAAAGAAAAGAGGTCTGTATAGACTTTGTTTTGAGATAAAGACGCCAGCGTCAAAGGCGTGACAAATTGCTCTGCGGCTTTGGTGAGAACACACGTGACTTCAGCGCCGCTCTTCATGATATCACGCACAAGCTGCGGCGTTTTATACGCAGCAATACCACCACCAATCACAAGAAGAATGCGTTTGTCATGAAGGAATGATGTCATTGTGAAATCCACGAATTAATGAGTGCCACATCACATCCTTCAAAATCAGCGCTGTTGCGCGTGACAACAGCACACGTATGAAGTTTTGCAATCAACGCATTCTACCCCCCGATATTGAATGCGGCGAGAGATGCCATATTCACAATATCGGAATCTTTTGCTCCAAGTGAAACAACCTGTACAGGCTTATTGAGACCCACGAGCATCGGCCCCATGACAATCGAGCCGCCCAATTCCTGAAGCATTTTAGTGACAATTGACGCTGATTGAATCGCAGGCATCACAAGAACATTGGCAGGGCCAGACAAGCGACAGAATGGATACTGCGCCATAAGATCACGGTTTAAGGCGACATCAGCACTCATTTCGCCCTCATATTCAAAGTCAACACGCATCGAATCCAGAATTTTCACGGCACCTTGAATACGCACGGCACGCTCCGACGGTGGATGACCAAAATTCGAGAATGACACAAGCGCAACACGTGGCTCATAACCCAAACGCCGTGCAACACCTGCCGCTTCAATGGCGATATTGGCAAGCTCTTGTTCATTCGGAACTTCAGCAATAGCGGTATCCGCAATAAAAAGCGTATGGCCACGGGTGATAATCATCGACACGCCGATCATCTGATGACCGGGCTTTTGATCAATAACATGACGCACATCTTCCAGGGCAACGGAAAAATTCCGCGTTGACCCTGTCACCATCGCATCCGCATCACCAAGTGCAACCATTGCGGCTGCGAAATGATTGCGATCCGTATTGATCAAACGCTGACAATCGCGCTGTAAATAACCTTTACGCTGGAGCCGCTCATACAAAAATTGCGCATAAGTACTGTTACGATGAGAAATCCTTGCGTTTTGAATTTCAACGCCTTCTTTTCCCTCAAGCTCAATGCCAGCAAAAGCAGCCGTTTCATAAATCCGATCTTCGCGTCCAATGAGAATAGCTGTTCCCATGCCTTGATTGACATACGAAACAGCAGCGCGGATGACCTGTTCTTCTTCGCCCTCTGCGAAAACAACACGCTTGGGATAGCGACGAACGCGCTCAGTAATACGATTAAGCGCCCCTGCAATCGGATCACGTCGCGCAGAAAGCTGTGCTTTGTAAGCACGCATATCAATAATGGGTTTGCGTGCAACGCCTGTATCCATCGCCGCTTGTGCCACTGCAACCGGAATAGTGGACATCAAACGCGGATCAAAAGGTACAGGAATAATATATTCGCGGCCAAAACGGGGGCGCGAGCCTTGATACGCTGCGGCAACTTCATCAGGCACATCTTCACGAGTCAGATTAGCAAGTGCTGTCGCAGCTGCAATTTTCATCTCCATATTGATCGTGCTAGCACGCACATCAAGTGCACCACGGAAAATGTAAGGAAAACCAAGTACGTTATTGACCTGATTGGGATAATCAGAGCGGCCTGTTGCAATAATCACATCATCACGAATGGCATGAACTTCTTCAGGTGTAATTTCAGGATCAGGGTTTGCCATCGCAAAAATAATGGGATTGGGCGCCATCGAACGCACCATCTCAGGTGTAACAGCGCCCTTCACGGACAACCCGAGAAACACATCCGCATCGACAAGCGCTTCAGAAAGTGTGCGCGCATTGGTAATGGCAGCATGAGCCGACTTCCATTGGTTCATACCTTCAACACGTCCTTGATAAACCGTGCCTTTGGTATCGCATAAAATGACATTATTGGGCTCAAATCCCATCGCCTTAATCAGTTCAACGCAAGCAATGCCTGCAGCTCCCGCACCATTCACAACCAGCTTCGTATTTTTTACATCGCGATCGGTGAGATGCAGTGCATTAATCAGACCCGCAGCAGCGATAATCGCCGTACCATGCTGATCATCATGGAAAACAGGAATATCCATGAGCTCTTTAAGACGTTGTTCAATGATAAAGCACTCAGGCGCTTTAATATCTTCAAGATTAATGCCGCCAAAAGAGGGGCCAAGATATTTCACAGCATTGATAAACTCATCGGCATCTTCAGTATCGATTTCAAGATCAATGGAATCAATATCGGCAAAGCGCTTGAAAAGCACGGCCTTGCCTTCCATCACGGGTTTAGATGCAAGTGCACCTAAATTGCCGAGGCCTAGAATAGCCGTGCCGTTTGAAATAACAGCGACCATGTTGCCGCGTGCAGTATAATCATAAGCCGTTGAAGGGTCAGCAGCAATCGCTTTGACAGGAACAGCAACGCCGGGGCTATAAGCAAGCGATAAGTCGCGCTGTGTTGCCATTGGCTTGGTTGGAACAATTTCAATCTTGCCTGGGCGACCCATAGCATGAAATTGCAATGCTTCTTGATCTGTGAAGGTTGGGCGTGCCTTTTTCTTGATAACAGGCATATCTTTGCGTGGAGCAGGAGCGCTTTGGCGTTTACTTGTTTTGCTTTTATCCACAGGGGTAGGTTCAGGGCTCAGATCAATAGCGGGAGCATCAGACATTCGATAAACTTTCACAGACAATTCAAAAGACGACTTCAGCATAAAGCATGTTTTACACAACTGTGAAACAGTTTTGCGAACCTCAAGCACCACTCAAGTGAATAATCTACGATCATGCAAAAAATCAGCTTGCTCTTTGCAGGGATGCTCATTGAAACGAAATGCTATCCATAACGCCTGACATAAAAATGCTTCAACCCCAATACGAACCAATGAAGTGATCAGTTGAACACTTCTTGACAAATCCATCCAGACAGGTGTTGTTTCGGCAAAGCATTTAAACTCCTGAACAGGCTTGTCATGACACTCTCAACAGCACATTCTTCACGCCACCGTTATCGCTCGCATACATGCGCTCAGCTGCGCGATGGAGATGCGGGTAGTGAGGTAAGGCTGTCAGGCTGGTGTCACCGCATTCGTGATCATGGCGGGGTGTTGTTTATTGATTTGCGTGATCATTATGGTTTGACGCAAATCGTGATTGATCCTGCCTCTCCAGCCTTTGCCATCGCAAACACGTTGCGTGCGGAATGGGTGATCAAGGTTGATGGTGCGGTACGCCTGCGTCCTGACGGCACACAAAACACCGATTTACCCACGGGTCTCATTGAAGTTTATGCCACTGAGATTGAAGTTCTGGGCGCCGCTTCCGAACTTCCTATGCCTGTTTTTGGTGATCTTGATTATCCAGAAGATGTGCGCCTCACCTATCGCTTTCTCGATCTGCGCCGCGAAAAACTGCACAACAACATCATGACGCGGGTTAAAGTCATTGATTCGATGCGCACCCGTATGAAGACATCGGGTTTTAATGAGTTTGCGACCCCCATTCTCACGGCGTCGTCTCCTGAAGGGGCACGTGATTTTCTCGTGCCTTCGCGCCTTCATGCAGGGAAATTTTACGCGCTTCCACAAGCCCCGCAACAATATAAGCAGCTTCTGATGATGGCGGGTTTTGATCGCTATTTTCAGATAGCGCCCTGTTTTCGTGATGAAGACCCGCGTGCGGATCGTCTTCCGGGTGAATTCTATCAGCTTGATGTTGAAATGAGTTTTGTGGAGCAAGAAGACATTTTCAACACCATGGAGCCTGTCATTGCAGGGATTTTTGAAGAATTTGGTAAGGGTCGCCCCGTTACCCCCTCACCGTGGCCGCGCATTCCGTATGCAGTGTCGATGCAGAAATACGGCTCTGATAAGCCCGATTTACGCAACCGCATTGAAATGCAGGATGTGTCCGAGCATTTTAGAGGCTCTGGCTTTAAAGTCTTTGCGCGCATTTTAGAGGATGAAAAAAATCGCGTGTGGGCGATTCCAGCACAAACTGCTGGAGCTGTTCACAATGCGTCCTCAGGTATTATTGGTCGGGGATTTTGCGACCGCATGAACGCTTGGGCGCAAGGGGAAGGTCAAACAGGGCTAGGTTACATCATTTATGATTTTGGTATTGAGCTTTCAGATGACGAAAAAATAAAGGCCATTTTGGATAAGTATAACGGCATAGCACGGCCTGATATTCCAATTATTGCTAAAGGTCCAATAGCAAATAATGTTGGTTCAGAGCGTTCAGAAGCTATTCGTCAACAAATGGGGTTATCTTACGGCGATGCGTGTTTCTTTGTCGCGGGTGATCCTGAGAAGTTTGTCAAATTTGCAGGATTGGCACGCACCAAAATCGGTGAAGACCTCAACCTGATTGACAAAAACCGCTTTGAATTTGCGTGGATTGTCGATTTTCCGATGTATGAGTGGAATGAAGATGAGAAAAAAGTCGATTTCTCGCACAATCCGTTCTCCATGCCACAAGGCGGCATGGACGCATTGCAAAATCAAGACCCACTCACCATCAAAGCGTTTCAGTATGATATTGCGTGTAATGGTTTTGAGCTGGCCTCTGGCGGTATTCGTAATCACAAGCCTGAAGCGATGGTCAAAGCCTTTGAAATTGCAGGTTATGGCGAAGAAACAGTCATCGCCCGTTTTGGCGGTATGTATCGCGCATTTCAGTATGGCGCACCGCCTCATGGTGGTATGGCTGCGGGGATTGACCGCATCATTATGCTCTTGTGTGATGCGCAAAACCTGCGAGAAGTTGCGCTTTTCCCGATGAACCAATCAGCGCTAGATTTGCTCATGGGCGCTCCTGCCGAAGTCTCACTTCAGCAATTGCGCGAATTGCACATGAAGGTGAACATGCCTGCGAAGAGTTAAAAGGATAGACGCCCGAACCTTAACCGTCATGGCCGGACTTGATCCGGCCATCCACGTCTTACGACATTTTAACGCTTAATGGTTGTAAAAGCGTGGATGCCCGCGTCAAGCACGGGCATGACGTGAGAGGCGACCGTAAATCAAGCTTTGATATTCGCTTGTTCAGCTTGCGCTTCAACGGGTATAGCACGGCGCTCAACGCGCAGAGTATAAACACCCGCAATGACGATGAGTGCCATGCCGATTTGCGCAATCCAGTCTGGCCATTCTTGAAATACAAGATAGCCGACAATCACCGCCCACAACATCACGCTGTAGCGAAAGGGCGAAATCAGAGACACATCGGTATTCCGGAAAGCCAAAATAATCGCAAAATTGCCAATCGTCACCAGCGTTGCTGCGCACATGAGCAGCACTGTTTCATAAGCACCAAGCGCCTGCCACGGTGCAAGCACAAGCGGTGCCGGAGTGCCAGGCCATATAAAGGCGAAGATCATATGCCCCAAACCAAGCAGCAGCCCCATTTCGGCGACACCAAGTGTTGTCCCGAGTGTGATGACGCTTGAGGGAATGTCATTTGGAATACGCCGCGTGAGTAAATCGCGACACGCCACTGCAAGTGCACTGATAAGCGCAATAATGATTGCGCTATTCACACCCTCCGCACTTGGTTTAACGACAAGAAGAACACCAATAAAGCCGATAATCGTGGCAAGCCAGCGATGAAGACCAACTTTCTCTAAACGAAAAATGACGACGATCAGTGTCATAATAATCGGGGTCGATTGCAAAATCGCGGCGATGATCGCAAGCGGTAACACAGCAACAGCCGTGATGAAGGTGCCTGCAACAATCGCTTCAAGCAGAGCCCGCACCAGAACAAGCGGACGGCGCAGGTGATGAATTTGCGAACCTTCCCGAAATAAAAGCATGATGGACAGGGCGAGAACAAATGCAAAAAGTCCACGAATAGCCATCACCTGACTGGCGGGAATTGTCGCAGAGACAAGCTTGACGCACGCATCATTAGCCGTAAACAGCGCCATGGCGCTCACCATGCCGATAATACCGCGCTGGTTGGCGACAGATAGGCTCATGTGGCGCTCCTTAAAGAATAAAAATCACATTTTACGATGAGCAGCAAAAAATACCGCCTCACGCAAACGCTGCGCTTTTGAGCCAAAAACAGTCAGTGCCTCAATCGCTTGATGGATGAGGTCATCGCGGGTTGCGCGTGCGTTGTCCAGCCCCAAAATATCAACGAGTGTCGCTTTACCCTTGGCGGCATCTTTCGCAGTGGATTTGCCCATAATTGCAGGGGTTGATTCGCGATCCAAGATGTCATCGGTGATCTGAAAAATGGCTCCAAGCGCTTGCCCGTATTGCTTGAGTGCAGTGTTATTTTCTGTTGAGGCTTGCGCGAGGAGTGCACCGCTTTGCGCGGCATACATGATCAATACTCCTGTTTTCATCATTTGAAGGAGATTAATATTTTCTTGAGAGTGGGCGAACACGCCATAACGTCCTTCAGCGGCTAAATCGAGCATTTGACCACCCACCATACCCGCTAATCCAGAGGCGCGTGCAAGATGATGAACAAGTGCACACCGCACCCCTGTGTCAGCATGGGTTTGTGGCTCGACGAGAATCTCAAACGCGAGTGTTTGAAGCGCATCGCCTGCTAAAATCGCAGTCGCTTCATCAAAAGCTTTATGCACAGTGGGTTTGCCGCGCCGCATATCATCATCATCCATTGCGGGCAGATCATCATGAATAAGAGAATAGGCATGAAGACACTCAATGCTTTGCGCTACATTAAGCGCATAATGAGGCGGCACATCAAAAAGCTGCGCACTTTCACACACCAGATAAGCGCGAAAACGCTTTCCTCCCCCTAACAGAGCATGACGCATGGCCTTGAGTAACCGTATAGGTTGCGCAATATCATCAAGGTGAGGCGCATCTGATAAGCGGTGCGTCAACGCGTCATCAACACGTTGAGCACACGCTTCTAAATGTTGTTCAAACGGCAAAATGTCCATCATGTCTCACAAATGATCCTGAAAAATAAGCCTAATACGCGACGTGGATTGGCTCAAGACATTTACACGGATCTCAGCTAAAGAGAATGAAGGATAATGAAGGACAGGCTCCAATTATGGGACGCGCCCGCTCATCTTCAATGCTCATGCGCTACATGCCTTTAACGCGTTTAAAGCAAATGCTGCGCTTTAAGCGGGGGCGCCGTCGATCATCAACACCTTCAGGATGGGGGCGCTGGATTGTTGGCATCACTTTTATCATCATTGCTCTGCCTGTATTACTCATAATGCTCTACTCACTTATCTCGCCACCATCGACATTGATGCTCTGGCGCTGGGTGACATTCCAACATGTTGAACGTCACTATGTGCCGCTTGAGCGTATTTCAGTTCATCTGATGGAAGCAGTGGTGGCCAGTGAGGATGCAAGTTTCTGCACGCACAATGGCGTGGATTGGTCAGCTTTATCTCAGGTGATCGATCAAGCAGATGATGAAGGGCCAAAGCGTGGTGCATCAACACTCACCATGCAGGTGAGCAAAAATTTATTTTTATGGCATGGGCGCTCTTATATCCGAAAAGGACTTGAAATTCCGCTCTCGGTTATGCTGGACGGGCTCTGGAGTAAGCGGCGTTTGTTTGAAATATATCTCAATATAGCTGAATGGGGCGATGGAATATTTGGCATTGAAGCGGCGGCACGTCATCATTTTGACGTTTCTGCCAATGATATCAATCGCCGGCAGGCGCTTTTTTTAGCGACAATGCTGCCTGCCCCACTCGCGCGTGATGCCTCATCCCCTTCAGCAAAGCATCAAATGAGTGCACGCTTACTAGGACAGCGACTTTCACGTGAAATGATTGATATAGGCTGCCTTCAAAAAGGCGGATAAAGGCATCATCACCTTGCGCGCCACCTTTTAAATCTGGGCACAACACTCTATAACGCTGAAATGATCGCAGAGCTTAAAGGTCAAACTATTCGATGAATGTGTCATTTGCTCATACATTGAGGCACGACAGAACGCTGCTTCATGTTGAATTGGGTCACGAGCCGCCGCTCGACCCGATGGGCGTGAATGAGCCTAAACTTGGTAGAAGCCGCATTAATCATCGGTGGCTTGTTGCAAGTGTCTTAACAGCACTATGTGGTGCGTTATTAATTGGCTCAGCGATTCATATCTCGCTTGAAAATGAGGGTACGCTCGCGGAGCCTCCCATTCGCGGATCAGCAACTAATAAGCGCGATGCCGCAGGGGGCGATCCAACACGACGCGGCGATAAACTGATTCGTAGTGAACCGATTGTGACTGCACGACAAACGTTTCGTGCGTCAATGAGTGTACGCTCTGGGGATCGTGAAATCATCAAGATGCGCGAATTTGTAAAGCTCGCCGCCAACTTATCACAGACCGCAGGGGTCTATGCCACAGATATTCCTGCCTTTAATGCAGTAAGACTTCATGCTCAAGCAACAGGAAGCGAAGATACGGTAGAAGAACGTTATGCCGATGCAGCCCCCGAAGCGGCAGACGCAGATGTCGCTGTAACCAAACGCGATCTCATACCCACCCTTAATGCACTCGCAAATACACAAACGATGCCAACTGGGCTAACACGCGATGATGTGATGCTCCAAGTTGAGCAGGAAAGACGCACACAAGCTGAGGCGGGACGGCGTGCGACAGGCGTGCCCATTCCGGCACAGCTTATGCTGAGCCGGATTTTGCGCCAACCAGAATCCATTCAAGATAATATGATGATTGAAAGCGCTATTAATGCGCCATTTTCAGGAATTGAGGTGCGAGTTGTGCCGGAGAACGTCACGGTTCTTCCCAAGGTTGAAGCAGCGCCCAAAGAACGCGCAATTGAAGAGCGCACGCATGTTTTAAAAAAGGGGGAAACCCTTGATACCGTTGTGCGTAATGCAGGATTAAATTCAGACAGTCTTAAAACACTGATTCCAGCACTTGGTGGGCGCTCGAAAATTAACAGTCTTGAAGAAGGACAGACATTGCGCATCACGCTTGCGCCCGCTTTAACGCAGAACGTGCGTCAGGTCGTGCGCGTGATGTTGATTGGGGAAAATGGCGCGGAAGCAATTGCCGCAACGAATGATCAAGGACAGTTTGTGAGCGTTAATGTGCCTGCTTCCGCCACAACCACACGTAAGGTTCAAACAGCTTCAAACCGTGAAACACCTGCAGAGGACGAAGAGAGTGCGGAAGAGGAAGACGAAAATGAAGGCACTGGCGCGCGCCTTTATGAAAGCCTTTATGAGACAGCTGCAAAATACAATTTAGCAACATCAACGGTTCAGGATTTACTCCGCATTTTCTCCTATGACTTTGATTTTCAAAAGCGGGTCTCACCCAGTGATGCGCTTGAAATCTTTTTTGTACAGGACGAAGAAGGAGGAGGCAGCGGTGAAATGCTGTATGCTGCGCTAACTTTTGGCGGAGAAAAACGACAGGTCTACCGTTATGTGTCACCTGACGATGGCGCGATTGACTATTTTGATGAGGCTGGGCGCTCCCTCAAAAAGTTTTTGATGCGTAAACCCATGGCTGAAGGAAAATTCAGATCAGCCTTTGGTTACCGTCGTCATCCAATTTTAGGCTACACCAAAATGCATACAGGTGTTGATTGGTCAAACCGCATTGGAACCCCCATTTTTGCTGCGGGCAATGGATTGGTCACTTTAGCAGGATGGGAAGGTGGTTATGGCCGTCGCATTGAGATTCAACACACCAACGGCTACGTCACAACCTATTCGCATATGTCTGCATTTGCACGCGGGATGCAGGTGGGGACGAGAGTGAAGCAAGGTCAGATTATAGGTTACGTTGGAAGCACAGGTCTTTCAACAGGCCCTCACTTACACTATGAAGTGATGGTCAATGGAAAATTCGTTGATCCTATGAGAATTCGTGTCCCTCGTGGTAAAGAACTTGATGGACGCGCACTTGCGGAATTCAAACGTCAACGTGAACAAGCTGATGCGCTGATATCCAGAGCAGGAAATAGCAGCGCTGATGGTGCAAGCGGCACACGCGAAACGCTTTAAAAAGATATAAGAAGTGATACGTATACCACTAACATCCGCTTTGTTCTTCAATACCCCTTTGCACGATCAACAAGACCCGTAAGCGGTGCGCCTGTTTCAATGGCAGTGATTTGTTTTGCAACGAACGCTGCAATCGCATCTGGTTGACTGACAGCTGCGTTGTGAGGGGTAAGCGTCACGCGCTCATGACTCCAAAGCGGTGATTCGGATGGCAACGGTTCATTTTCAAAAACATCAAGCGTTGCACCGATCAAAACGCCCGTATCAAGCGCCTGAAGAAGATCACTTTCAGCATGAAGCCCCCCACGTCCAGCATTAATGAGGATGGCTCCTCCTAAACGCCCATCTTGAGCAAGTTTACTCAAAAGTGATCCATTGATAATCCCACGCGTCTCATCGGTAAGGGGTAAAAGCGCGACAAGGATATCTGTGCGGTTTAAGAACACATCAAGCTCTTCAAACCCTGTAAAAAGCGCTATCTCTGAATCATGTTTGATAGAGCGACTCCAGCCAGCCACATTAAAACCCATCATTTTCAGTTTATGAGCCGCATCTTGTCCGAGTGTGCCATATCCCATGATACCAACCCGCACATCTCGTGCCAGAGGCTGATCACGATGATCACGCCAGATTTTAGCGCGCTGTTGTGCATTATAAAGCGTGTGACGACGCAGGTGCATAAGGGTATGCATCACAACATATTCGCTCATCTGGGTTGTGAGACCTTCATCAATCACGCGAATCACCCGTACATCAGGTAAACGTTGATCGCTCAAGAGATGATCAACCCCTGCGCCGAGCGAAAAAATCATATCTAAATTCGGTAATCCTGTGAGCGAACCGTGTGTGTGTTTCCATGCAGCAACATAATGCACCTCGCGCCGATCAAAGGGCTCCCCCACTGTGACAATGCGTCGATCGGGTAAAGCAGCGCGAAAACGCTCCACCCAAGCCTGTTGATCCCAACCATTGATTGCAACCAGAAGTGTCATGATGCATCTCCGATGATTTCTAAAATGTTCGATACATCCCGCGCTGGATCATACGGGCGAAGATCATGTTCGGATACAATAAAAGCATCACGAACCTGCTGGCTCGCTATTTCGTAAGCGTGATCACTACTCGCATGAATAAAGGCAAGGGGTGTGTCAGGATCACACCATTCCCCAATTTGTTTAAGATGCGTTAGGCCAACAACAGGATTAATCATATCATCAACACGGGTGCGACCACCACCTAACCCTATGACAGCAAGACCAATCTGACGCGTTTCAATTCCAATAATTTGCCCTGTTTGTTGCGGTAGTACAGGGCGAATCACATGAGCTTGATTAAGGTAAGATTTTGAGCGCTGCATAAAATCTTTTGGCCCCCCAAGACCTGCCACCATACGGGCAAACACTTCAGCGGCACGTCCTGATTCGAGTGCAGCCAATGCTTTACGATGCCCTTCTTCAAGAGATTCCACAAGTTTGCCTAAAACAAGCATGTGCGCACAAAGCGCAAGCATTACTGCATGAAAGCGAGGTGCTTTCATGACGCCTTTAAGATAATCCACCGCAAATTGAACTTCGCACGCATTGCCCGCGCAAGGCGCAAGGGGCTGACTCATATCCGTAAGCACTGCGCGAATGGGGAGTTTAGCGCCTTGCGCCACCGCGACTAATGAATGTGCAAGCGGACGCGCAGCATCAAGTGTCGTCATGAATGCACCATTCCCAACCTTAACATCCATGACAAGGCCGTCCAAACCTGCCGCAAGTTTTTTAGAGAGGATGGACGCCGTAATGAGCGGCACAGACTCAACCGTCGCAGTTACATCACGCACGGCATAGATGCGCTGATCAACAGGAGCAAGATCACTGGTTTGACCAATAATCGCACAACCAGTGCTACGTACAATGTGTTCAAATAAAGCAGGATCAGGCTGGATCTGATACCCCGGGATACTGGCCATTTTATCGAGCGTGCCCCCTGTATGACCTAGACCCCGTCCTGAAATCATCGGCACATATCCACCACATGCCGCAATGATGGGCGCAAGAGCCAAACTGACCGTATCACCAACACCGCCCGTGGAATGCTTATCAAGAACAGGACCGTTTAAATGCTCCCAGCGCATCACACGACCTGAATCACGCATTCCTTCCGTGAGAGCCACACATTCACCGCGTGTCATACCGCGAAAAAAAACACTCATCGTAAACGCCGCAATTTGCGCATCTGTAATGGTATTATTGCCGATCCCTTTAACGAACCGCTTGATGATAGCAGAGGGCAGCGTTTGTTTATCACGCTTGGCGCGGATCACTTCTTGGGGCAAGAAGGGGCGTTTAACGCGTTGTACAGACGCCGAACCTTGTGGATTTTCATTTGACATCACATTTTTAGCCCTAAAACAATATCATAAAGCGCAGATTGCTTCGCTTGCTCTTGAAGAGATAATATAGCGTCTTTAATACAAGTTTGTTGTAAAAAGGAATTCGATCATAGCATGTCCTTAACATCGGCATCCTCCCAAATGACGCGCATTCGCCTTGGCGTAAATATTGACCATGTGGCAACTGTGCGTAATGCCCGTGGCGGTATTCATCCTGACCCTGTGCGTGCGGCATTAATCGCGGAACAAGCGGGAGCAGACGGGATTACAGCGCATTTGCGCGAGGATCGCCGCCATATTCGCGATAGTGATATGCAGCGTTTAAAAGAACAAATTCAGGTGCCGCTTAATTTTGAAATGGCTGCAACGACTGAAATGCGCGATATTGCTTTGCGCGTGAAACCTCATGCCTGTTGTCTTGTGCCTGAAAAGCGCGAAGAGCGCACCACGGAAGGCGGACTTGATGTCATTGGGCATTTTGAAGCGCTTAAACCTTATGTGGCCTCTCTTCAGGATCATGATATTAAAGTATCACTCTTTATTGAGCCAGATGTGCGTGCATTAGACGTTGCCGTGATGCTTAAGACCCCGATTGTTGAGCTTCATACTGGAACGTGGTGTCATGCGGTCGCGGATCACGGCATTGATTCACCAGAAGCGAATCAAGCGTTTCGAAGGTTGTCACAGGCCGCGCATGAGAGCAGAGCACGGGGGCTTGAGGTTCATGCGGGACATGGTCTTGATTATATCACAGCGCAAAAATTAGCCTTTGTTACAGAGTTCACCGAATTTAACATCGGTCATTTTCTCATGGGAGAAGCGATCTTCACAGGGCTTCAATCGGCTATTCACACGATGCGGCAGTGTATGGAGCGGGGACGAAACGGCATTGCGAGCAGCGAGTAGATTGTGATGATTATCGGTATTGGCACAGACTTATGCGATATTCGCCGGATTGAGAAAACACTCATGCGCTATGACACGCGCTTTACACATCGTGTCTTTACGGAAGGTGAACGCGATAAGTGTGACAATCGTGCGGCACGCAGTGCATCATATGCAAGACGCTTTGCAGCAAAAGAAGCGTGCGTGAAAGCGCTCGGCACAGGATTTCAAGACGGGATATTCTGGAAGCAACTTGAAGTTATTAATCTCCCTTCCGGACAACCCACGCTACACTTAACTGGCGCGGCGCTTGAGCGTTTACAGGTGATAACACCTCTAGGAATGACGGCCTTTATCCATCTTACACTGACCGATGAGCCGCCCCTTGCACAGGCGTTTGTGATGATTGAAGCGCGTTAAAGCGGTAATTGTAACGTACGATCTTTCCCTGTGGATAAGATTCTCAAGTGAATCTGCGCGCTTGTGGTGATGAATCAGCAATTTTAAGCTTCTTGCAAAGGACTGATTTGCTCTGCCCAAACTTTTTTGGGTTGTGACGGTTTTTTGTCAAATTAGCTGTTGACTCACCATAAGGGCGTGGCTATAAACACATCACTGACGCCGGCAACGACGTTTGACGGCGAGCTTGTCTCTCAACGAACTTAAGTTCTGAAGCAACCAGCAAGTCTGGATCAGAATTATTTTGTTGACGCTGTAGTGTGAAGACAAGGGTTCTTTGAAAATTGAATAGGGAAAGAGAAACGTGGGCGGCAATATCCTTGCGGACTGATCTCGTAAGAGAAAAGTCATAAGAGACATTGATTGTCGACGATTTCTGGAGCTCACATGAATTTGTGAAAATTCAAAGTGATGTCTCCGTCAATTAAAGCTTTTTCAGTGATGAAAAACGCATTTATGTCGATCAGTCAGATCAAAATCTCTAAAACTTGAGAGTTTGATCCTGGCTCAGAGCGAACGCTGGCGGCAGGCTTAACACATGCAAGTCGAACGGACATAGCAATATGTTAGTGGCAGACGGGTGAGTAACACGTGGGAACATACCTTTTGGTTCGGAATAACGCAGGGAAACTTGCGCTAATACCGGATAAGCCCTTACGGGGAAAGATTTATCGCCAAAAGATTGGCCCGCGTCTGATTAGCTAGTTGGTGAGGTAACGGCTCACCAAGGCGACGATCAGTAGCTGGTCTGAGAGGATGATCAGCCACATTGGGACTGAGACACGGCCCAAACTCCTACGGGAGGCAGCAGTGGGGAATATTGGACAATGGGCGAAAGCCTGATCCAGCCATGCCGCGTGAGTGATGAAGGCCTTAGGGTTGTAAAGCTCTTTTATCCGGGAAGATAATGACTGTACCGGAAGAATAAGCCCCGGCTAACTTCGTGCCAGCAGCCGCGGTAATACGAAGGGGGCTAGCGTTGCTCGGAATCACTGGGCGTAAAGGGCGCGTAGGCGGCTACGTAAGTCGGAGGTGAAAGCCTGGGGCTCAACCCCAGAATTGCCTTCGATACTATATGGCTTGAGAGCGAGAGAGGTAAGTGGAACTGCGAGTGTAGAGGTGAAATTCGTAGATATTCGCAAGAACACCAGTGGCGAAGGCGGCTTACTGGCTCGTTTCTGACGCTGAGGCGCGAAAGCGTGGGGAGCAAACAGGATTAGATACCCTGGTAGTCCACGCCGTAAACGATGAATGCCAACCGTTGGCGTGCATGCACGTCAGTGGTGCAGATAACTCATTAAGCATTCCGCCTGGGGAGTACGGTCGCAAGATTAAAACTCAAAGGAATTGACGGGGGCCCGCACAAGCGGTGGAGCATGTGGTTTAATTCGAAGCAACGCGCAGAACCTTACCAGCTCTTGACATGTCACGTATGGTTTCTGGAGACAGATTCCTTCAGTTCGGCTGGCGTGAACACAGGTGCTGCATGGCTGTCGTCAGCTCGTGTCGTGAGATGTTGGGTTAAGTCCCGCAACGAGCGCAACCCTCGCCCTTAGTTGCCAGCATTTAGTTGGGCACTCTAGGGGGACTGCCGGTGATAAGCCGAGAGGAAGGTGGGGATGACGTCAAGTCCTCATGGCCCTTACGGGCTGGGCTACACACGTGCTACAATGGCGGTAACAATGGGCAGCGAAAGGGCGACCTGGAGCTAATCCTCAAAAGCCGTCTCAGTTCGGATTGCACTCTGCAACTCGAGTGCATGAAGTTGGAATCGCTAGTAATCGTGGATCAGCATGCCACGGTGAATACGTTCCCGGGCCTTGTACACACCGCCCGTCACACCATGGGAGTTGGTCTTACCCGAAGGCGCTGCGCTAACCGCAAGGAGGCAGGCGACCACGGTAGGGTCAGTGACTGGGGTGAAGTCGTAACAAGGTAGCCGTAGGGGAACCTGCGGCTGGATCACCTCCTTTCTAAGGAAGATTTTTTATTGCTTTCAGTTTAGGCTGAGCATTTAAAATCTTATTAGAACAATAGAGGCCAGTCAGGCCTCGCTATGCGGGATATTGCCGCCTTCGTTTCTCTTTCATTCCAGATCGGTGCGGTCCTTGGGGCTTAACTTCGATGAATTCGAGCTTTGTGCAGTCTAGATTACTGCTAAGGTTCGGGCTTGTAGCTCAGTTGGTTAGAGCGCGCGCTTGATAAGCGTGAGGTCGGAGGTTCAAGTCCTCCCAGGCCCACCATTCTTTTAAGGCATCAATGTTTATGTTGTTGGGATCGGGGCCATAGCTCAGCTGGGAGAGCGGTAGCTTTGCAAGCTTCAGGTCGTCGGTTCGATCCCGACTGGCTCCACCATCGCCTTCTATGTTATTTGGAATGAATGTATCCATGTTTCCTGTCTTTATGGCAGGATTGTCCTATGAAATCGTAAAGAGAGAATATGCCTGCTAGCCTTGGCCAACACCAAGGCGCCAGCCGCTTTATTCGTAAGAATAATGCGTTTATTCAGGCATATTCGGCAATAACTGGTCTTTAAACTGATCGAAGAAAAATTCATTTCACGCGCTTTGTGGCTAATTGGCTGCAAAGACGAGTGTAGGTCTTTCTTGATTGAAAGCGCTAGTTTCTGGGCTCATTGAGCTGCATGGAAGCTGTGCGCCGCTCCTTATGGAGCGGACTTAAAACATAAATGAACATTGATCATGAGAACGATCAAGTGCCTTAAGGGCACTCGGTGGATGCCTTGGCGCTAAGAGGCGATGAAGGACGTGGTACGCTGCGATAAGCTGTGGGGAGGTGCGAACAACCTTTGATCCGCAGATCTCCGAATGGGGAAACCCACCTTCAACAACCCTCACTCTGAATTTAAGTGGCTTGCTGCTTGAGTTTGGAATGAGCGTTGTTACACGAAGGTATTAAGCTCTGAATACATAGGGGTTTAAAGCAAACCCAGGGAACTGAAACATCTAAGTACCTGGAGGAAAGGACATCAACGAGACTCCGTTAGTAGTGGCGAGCGAACGCGGACCAGGCCAGTGCTTCATGAAATCTAATCTGAACTGCTTGGAAAAGCAGGCCTTAGTGGGTGATAGCCCCGTAAGAGTGTTGATGATTGAAGACTTGAGTAGGGCGGGACACGTGAAATCCTGTCTGAACATGGGGGGACCACCCTCCAAGCCTAAGTACTCCTTAGCGACCGATAGCGAACAAGTACCGTGAGGGAAAGGTGAAAAGAACCCCGACGAGGGGAGTGAAATAGTATCTGAAACCGGGTGCCTACAAACAGTCGGAGCTCAAGATTCGTTCTGAGTGACGGCGTACCTTTTGTATAATGGGTCAGCGACTTAATCTGACGAGCAAGCTTAAGCCGATAGGCGGAGGCGCAGCGAAAGCGAGTCTGAACAGGGCGTTCAGTTCGTCGGATTAGACCCGAAACCTAGTGATCTAGCCATGAGCAGGTTGAAGGTGAGGTAACACTCACTGGAGGACCGAACCGGTGCCTGTTGAAAAAGTCTCGGATGACTTGTGGTTAGGGGTGAAAGGCCAATCAAACTAGGAAATAGCTGGTTCTCCGCGAAAACTATTTAGGTAGTGCGTCGCACGAATACTCCAGGGGGTAGAGCACTGGATGGGCTAGGGCTGTCCACAACGGTACCAAACCTAACCAAACTCCGAATACCTGGAAGTAATATGCGGCAGACACACGGTCGGTGCTAACGTCGATCGTGGAGAGGGAAAAAACCCTGACCTACAGCTAAGGCCCCCAATTCGTGGCTAAGTGGGAAAGGATGTGGGAATCCCAAAACAACCAGGAGGTTGGCTTAGAAGCAGCCATCCTTTAAAGAAAGCGTAACAGCTCACTGGTCTAAATAAGGGTTCCTGCGCCGAAAATGTACCGGGGCTCAAGCCACGAGCCGAAGCTTAGGGTTTGCAGTGATGCAAGCGGTAGCGGAGCGTTCCATAAGCTGGTGAAGCGGTAGCCGTGAGGCGCCGTGGAGGTATTGGAAGTGCAAATGCTGACATGAGTAACGATAAAGAGTGTGAAAGACACTCTCGCCGAAAGTCCAAGGGTTCCTGCGTAAAGTTAATCTTCGCAGGGTTAGCCGGCCCCTAAGGCGAGGCCGAAAGGCGTAGTCGATGGGAATCACGTGAATATTCGTGAGCCAGTGGGTAGTGACGGATGTTGGAAGTAGTGCAAAATGACTGGATTTTTTGTGCTGCCAAGATGTCCCAGGAAATAGCTCCCACATGAGACCGTACCCGAAACCGACACAGGTGGACAGGTAGAGTATACCAAGGCGCTTGAGAGAACTATGCTGAAGGAACTCGGCAATTTACCTCCGTAACTTCGGAATAAGGAGGCCTTCTGTTTGGGCAACCAGGCAGGAGGGGCACAGACCAGGGGGTGGCGACTGTTTAGCAAAAACACAGGGCTCTGCGAAATCGCAAGATGACGTATAGGGTCTGACGCCTGCCCGGTGCCGGAAGGTTAAGAGGAGAGGTGAGAGCTTTGAATCGAAGCCCCGGTAAACGGCGGCCGTAACTATAACGGTCCTAAGGTAGCGAAATTCCTTGTCGGGTAAGTTCCGACCTGCACGAATGGCGTAACGACTTCCCCGCTGTCTCCAGCATAGACTCAGTGAAATTGAATTCCCCGTGAAGATGCGGGGTTCCTGCGGTCAGACGGAAAGACCCCGTGCACCTTTACTGTAGCTTTACACTGGCATTCGTGTCGGTATGTGTAGGATAGGTGGTAGACTTTGAAGCATGGGCGCCAGCTCGTGTGGAGTCGTCCTTGAAATACCACCCTTCTCGTCATGGATGTCTAACCGCGATCCGTTATCCGGATCCGGGACAGAGTATGGCAGGCAGTTTGACTGGGGCGGTCGCCTCCCAAAGAGTAACGGAGGCGTGCGAAGGTGGGCTCAGACCGGTCGGAAATCGGTCGTCGAGTGCAATAGCATAAGCCCGCCTGACTGCGAGACTGACACGTCGAGCAGAGACGAAAGTCGGCTATAGTGATCCGGTGGTTCCGCGTGGGTGGGCCATCGCTCAACGAATAAAAGGTACGCCGGGGATAACAGGCTGATCTCCCCCAAGAGTCCATATCGACGGGGAGGTTTGGCACCTCGATGTCGGCTCATCACATCCTGGGGCTGGAGAAGGTCCCAAGGGTATGGCTGTTCGCCATTTAAAGTGGTACGTGAGCTGGGTTCAGAACGTCGTGAGACAGTTCGGTCCCTATCTGCCGTGGGTGTTGGAATATTGAGAGGATCTGCCCTTAGTACGAGAGGACCGGGGTGGACGTACCTCTGGTGGACCTGTTGTGGCGCCAGCCGCAGTGCAGGGTAGCTATGTACGGAATGGATAACCGCTGAATGCATCTAAGTGGGAAACCAACCTCAAAACGAGTATTCCCTTGAGAGCCGTGGAAGACGACCACGTTGATAGGCTGGGTGTGTAAGTGCAGCAATGCATTGAGCTTACCAGTACTAATTGCTCGATTGGCTTGATCGTTCTTGTGATCCATGTTCATGATATGGATCATAACGGTCAGTGCACCATGCAAAAAATGCACATATGTGTACGACCAAAAAAACCAGTTATTGCCTTATACTTTGCCGGCCCGGTGGCTTGAGCGAGGAGCTAGAACCCGATCCCATCTCGAACTCGGCCGTTAAATTCCTCAGCGCTGATGGTACTGTGTCTTAAGACCCGGGAGAGTAGGTCGTTGCCGGGCCTGCAAAGTATAATCTCTTTTCATGGATGGCCCCGCGTTGCGGGGCTTTTTTTGTTTCAAGTTGATTAAAAATAACGCGCGGTGGAGCAGCATAAGATCGAGCTTTAGCGAAGATCGTCTTTAAGATGATTGAGCGGAAGCGAAAATCGCCAAGGTTAAAGAAACTGGGCTGCACTGCAACGATGATTAAGAAATAACGCGGGGTGGAGCAGCCCGGTAGCTCGTCAGGCTCATAACCTGAAGGTCGTCAGTTCAAATCTGGCCCCCGCAACCATTATTTAAAACAGTTGATTTGTTGACAATCTCTCGCCAGAGTAAGCCATTCTCAAATGTATGAGCTTTAACATTGCATCTTAAGCTTATTCAATCCTATCGTTCCATTGTCGATTTTCCTCCTATCGACCTTCCAAAATTTACAGTTATCACGGGCACGAACGGATCTGGAAAGACCCATCTTCTTGAAGCCATTAAATCAGGAGCAGTTTCAACTGGTCTTGTGCCGGAAATGGATGCAGGTCTTAACTATCATATCCGATTGTTGAACTGGACAACTATGGTACCCGATGACATAAAGCCAACGAGGGAACAACGCTTAAACTACAGAAAAAATCTGTTATTATCAGATTATGAAAATGCTCATGGTCATCCAAATTGGCTTGATCCGGTAAGAGAAGTGATCAAGAATCTCAATCTTGGAGTTGAATATATTAGAGATCCTTTAAGTGTTCGCAAATTAAGCGACATGGAACTGGCGCAACTTCTTGGAAAAATCGATATCGATGCTGAGAGTTCAGCTTTACAGGAAGTCTTACAGCTTTCGCGCGACAATTTTCTGCGTGCTATAAATGAGCCGAACAGGTCTCAAATCGTAGCTATTGCGAAGCAATTAGGAAAGGATGTGCTGGATATTACAGGCAATGATATACGGTCGATGGCGCAATACGGATGGGGAAATGCCGATCTATTTCAACCATCATATGGTCATTTATTCATGGACTATAGAGATTTGTTGCTTGAAAATGAGTTGGCAGAGCTTCGCGCCTCTAAGGGAAAAGACGCACTTTTCCTCTCAAAGGACGAATTCATTGAAACATATAAGCCTGCCCCCTGGGATATAATAAACGATATCTTAGCAGATGCAGGAATGGATTTCCGCATCACGAAGCCGGAAGAAGATTCATTCTCAGAGTTTCAGCCTATGCTTCATAAAGTATCAACGGGGGTAGATATTCCATTTTCTTCCCTGTCCTCAGGAGAGAAAATTCTGATGTCACTCGTGAATGCCCTGTTCTATTCCAGTGATGGGCGTCAGACGGTGCATCGTCCAACAATACTTTTGCTAGATGAAATCGATGCTCCTTTACATCCGTCCATGGTAAAAACTGTTATTAATACAATACAGAACACGTTCGTTAAGAAATTGGGCATTCATGTTATTGCGACCACGCATTCTCCATCAACAGTCGCTCTTTCACCTGACGATAGCATTTATGCTATGCATTCTGGAGGGACGGGGCTCAAGAAAGTTACTAAGGCTGATGCGCTGAATATTTTGACTGGTGGTGTTCCACGCTTGGCAATCTCATATGGTGAAAGAAGACAGGTTTTTGTTGAGAGCCCAAAGGATGCTGAATTATATAGGAGGGTTTATGAGATAATCAGGCCAAATATTTCTTCGGATATTGATTTGGAATTTATTACAACTGGAACCAGCACCGAAAATGGTGATCAAAATACTGGATGCGAGAATGTCAAAAGGCTTGTAGACATCCTGTCCGCAACAGAAAACATTTCCGTGTTCGGCTTATTGGACTCTGATAAAGGTAAGCATCAATCTTCGGGGCGTATCGAAGTTCTAGCTGAGGGTAGCCGTGATGGTCTAGAAAACGTTTTACTTGACCCTCTACTGATTGGAATCGCGATTTGTCGTCGCTTTCCAGACAAAAATTCTCAGATAGGATTGCAGCAGAGTGACACTTATGCCAGTTTAATTGCAGAAAAAGCAGACAAAGCAAAACTTCAAGCTTTAGTAGACAGTGTATCTAAGAAAATCTTTGGATCTGAACCTATTAATAGAGTTTTATCTCGATATGGCGATGCACTTGAATTGTATATTGATGAGCGTTGTTGCTCAACGGATGATCATGAATATGAAAACAGTATAATTTCTGCTTTTAACTTCTTGGTGAAAATTAAGAATAATAGATACACCATTATGGACTACGTTGTTGATAATGTTCTTCGCGATGCACCTTACTTGATGCCTCGACATATACGCGAAGTCATCGAAAAACTACTATTGAAGCCTGCTCATTGCGAGCCATCCCATTTACCATCTACTAGTGTGCTTAGAAATTAGGCTAAAACAGCTAACCACTAGCCCGACAGCATCACCCATCGGCTAGCCAATAGTATTCAAGATTTGTATTTTAATCACAGCAGGTTAGCATTAGCAATGTCGTACAGCGCATACTCCTTCTAAACCATAAAATGGGAACCCATAATGATATGCTACGCATGACTATTGGGCTTCAAGACGTGGATACCCGCGACAAGCGCGGGCATGACGGTTGAGGTTAAGACGCTTAATTTCAAAAACCCGAGATATGACGGTGGAGGTTCAAGGGATTGAGCTTCAAAGTGAAAGAACGCCCAATCTTTTCCTCCCTTCCCCCCCTTTCTTTTTCCCCGCACATAAGTGCGGACGCCCGTTCGGGCTTTAGAGCATGATGCGTTTAAGTGGAAACCGGTTAAACGGTACATCATGCGACAAAACAAAGAGTTAGAGCACGGTTTTGATTTCGCTTATGCGGTCCTTCGGTTCATCAAAACACAACGTGCTCTAGAAGAAGCGCCGTGTTTCCAAAGACGTGGTAAAGTCCATGATAACAAGCCCTTGAACGGCTCAGGATGCAACGCTGATTGACAAACAACCCGAATAGTTTTTAATGTCCACTCGCAAAATCCGCGTTGTAGAAAGATTTGTCGATGCGTCTGCATCTTATTCCTGCCAGCCTAGCCTTGATGGGTGTGGCGCTTTCAACCTTGCCTGCCATCGCGCAACAAATTGACCTGAGAAGCACTGAAGCCAAGGCTGCTCCGCGAACGTGGAATGTTTCGCTCGGCGTTGGCGTGGGTGTGGCGCCGGCATTTCTGGGCGCAAAGCGTGGTGAGGCCTCGTTCCGACCCATCATCTCGATCGGACGCGGTCTTGGCGGCCGCTGGTTGTCTGTGGCTGATGACAACATCGGTATCGGCTTGATCGAGGGTGATAATTGGCGTGCTGGTGTCGCGGGTAAGCTTTTATGGGAACGGCGCGCTTTAGATCATTCCGAATTGCTTGGCCTCGGCAATGTGCGCTTTGGCGGTGAAATAGGCGGTTTCGCCGAGTTTTATCCGTTGCCATGGCTGCGTGCTCGCGGCGAGCTCCGTCACGGTGTGTCCGCGCACGAGGCGCTGATGGGGGATCTCAAGCTGGATGCCTTCACGCGGCTTGACGAGCGTTGGATCGTTTCGGCTGGTCCGCGGGTGTCTTTTGCAGGACGCGATTTTACCCAGACTTATCTTGGGGTCACCCCGCAGCAATCGCTGCAATCGGGTCTGCCAGTATTCAAGGCTGGTCACGGGCTTTTGTCTTATGGTGCGGCCGCACAGGTCACTTATAAATGGACATCGCGCCTTGAATCCAGCGTTTTCTTGCAAGCCTCACGTCTTGCGGGTGATGCGGCGGAATCGCCTTTGGTGAAGCAGAGGGGCTCGCCAAACCAGTTCAGCGTGGGCTCGAGTCTGCGCTGGACGTTCGATACAGGCTATTAAGCGAACATTCATTCCGTCTCACCCTTTCAATCACAGCCACATCGATCTTCGCCATGGTCATTATGATGCTGTCAGTCTAAACAAATTAGTCTCAGAACCCCCCGAGTCAGCCAGATTTTATGCCGCACAAATTTGACGCCACTCGGTAAGAGCAGCGGTCCGATGTTCCTTGAAGACTGGTCTTGAAGTGAGATTTCTTTGTCCATTGAAGTGGTTGTGGATCGAGCCGTGAAGGGCAGAAAATTTTTGCAGGCTTCGCATTTGTCGGAACCGAACCATGGCTCGCTCCCCTCAAAGAAAGGATTGATACGCATTCTTGATTCGATTGTTCAACGACGTTTTGAAATATACCCCTCACATTTGAAGAGTTGGTGCCTGAAGTATTTTGAAGTTATCGGATAGGCGGTCAACCCATAATCGTGCTTTTTGCGGAAAAGTGGTATTCAGGAAGCCAAGGATGGCCT
>JBIKVP010000122.1:0-4098 GCA_044356745.1 Beijerinckiaceae bacterium
CTCCTGACGTTGGTCTGGTTCTAAAAGCGTACCCATACCAAATTGGAATCAAAACAACCTTAATAAAAAGATAACGCCAACTCTTCACTCACGAGGGGTATACAAGATATCTTTTATCGTCATCAAGATGACAGAGTTAGCCTTGACGGGCGATGTTAAGATTTGCATTCTCAGGGTTAAAGGCAGGCGATTCGATGATCAGGCTATCTATTTTGTCAACTTCTAAACTTATGATTGCATTGACCTTTGTAATGCTTGTGGGTGTTTCTCACAGCTATGCCCGTGATCTTGTGCCTGCAGAAGAGCGTGAAATGCCATATAGAGGGTACATGCCCACATGCGAAGATCAAGCTGTTTTGAGTCGTTTAACAAAGCGGTTTGCATCGCGTGAAACCTCGTACTGGGACAGTGATTTAAGCTTTGTGGGCTTTGAAAAAGTGCGGGAACTTGCATTGCGTCCCCATGGTGCTGATTTCATACCGCGCCGTTTTTGTTCAGCTTTGGGGCAGTTTTCAGATGGTCACAAGCGAGCCGTTGACTATGTGATTGGCGAAGATCTTGGCATCACGGGATCAGGTTTGTTTGCCCCCAATTGGGGGATTGCGTGGTGTGTTCATGGACTCGATCGCAACATGGCTTATGCTCCTGAATGTCGCATGGCGCGTCCGTGAGAAGCTTATGTATAAATGATATACTTGTATCTATGTGTGCAAAGCGCTTAACATTTACACGTTTTGTAATCATATCTGTTCTGGCTGCTTTTTTTATCATGAGCAGTGGTGCTGTTACCTCTTTTCATGCGCGTGAGCGGCGCGGTGCACCTATGGGTGACTTTGATTTTTATGTTCTTGCATTGTCATGGTCACCTGGATTTTGTGAGCTTGAAGGCCGTGAGAAAGGGCGTGATCAGTGTTTTAAATCACAGCGCCCTAGATTTGTTGTTCATGGGCTTTGGCCACAAAATAATAATGATTATCCCTCTTATTGTGAGCCGCGTGGGCGTTCTTTCCCGTTTATTCTCAATGAACTAGCGCGTGAGATTTTCCCTGATGAAGGATTAGCACGTTATCAATGGATGAAGCACGGTGCATGTTCAGGCTTAACACCGCGTGCTTATCTTGAAGCTGTACGTGACGCACGTCATAAACTTGTGATTCCTGCTGAATTTGACATGCTTGCTCAAGAAAAAACCACGTCTCCTCTCATGATTGAGCGCGCTTTCAGTGAAGTCAATCGTGCTTTGCGTCCTGATATGATGAGCGTGTCATGCCGCTGGGGGGTGTTTCAAGAATTAAGAATATGCCTCACCAAAGACTTGCGTGATTTTCAAGCGTGTCCAAGTGTTGATCGTCAAGGGTGTAAAGTAGGTCATTTGCGCATTATTGCACCTTGATTTTTAATGCGCTGATTGAGATTGAGCATCATATCTATCAGCGCGATTTTACATTGCACAATAAAAATGTGTTACATATTTATCCCATGACATTGCTTGATTCTCGCCCCGTTTTAAACGTGGCCTCTTCGCTGACAGGACGACGTTGGCATGAACGCTGTGATGAATCCGCAAGGCTAGAAGCGTTGCGGATCACGCAGTTGCATGGTCTTGATGAGCGTTTAGCACGTGTACTCGCAGGTCGTGGTGTGCATGCTGAAGAATTACCATCCTTTCTTGATCCAAAATTACGTGACACACTTCCTGACCCGATGACATTTACACAGATGTCTCAGGCGGCGGATCGTTTGGCTGATGCCGTGATGCGTAATGAACATGTCGCAGTCTTTGGGGATTATGATGTCGACGGCGCCTGTAGTGCTGCGCTAATGACAGAAGGTTTGCGCATGGTTGGTGTCGAGAATGTGCGCATCCATATTCCTGACCGTATCACTGAAGGTTACGGACCTAATATTCCTGCTATCCGTGCATTGCGTGAAGCAGGGGCAGATCTTCTTGTCAGCGTCGATTGTGGAACATCAGGGCATGTGCCGTTTGAAGAGGCAAAACGACTAGGACTTGATGTTGTCGTGCTTGATCATCATCAAGCATCAGAAACGCTTCCAAATGTAAGCGCGCTTGTGAATCCTAATCGCTTAGATGATTTATCAGGGCAGGGGCATCTGTGCGCCGCAGGTGTTGTGTTTGTGACACTTGTTGCACTTTATCGCACACTTAAAGCACGTGGTGCATTAAGACATGAGCCTGACCTTATGCGCCATCTTGATTTGGTGGCACTGGCAACAGTCGCGGATGTGGTTCCGCTTAAGGGCGTGAACCGCGCGTTTGTCAGACAAGGGATAGCGATTATTCGTTCGCGCTCACGCCCTGGAATGCGTGCGCTTATGGATATTGCCGGTCTTAAAGAACCTGCGCAGCCATGGCACTTGGGATTTATGGTTGCGCCACGCATTAATGCAGGGGGGCGGATCGGCAATGCAGGACTCGGTGCGCGATTGCTATTATCACAAGATGAAGCTGAAGTAGCACAGATTGCTCAAGAGCTGGATCAACTTAATCGTGAGCGACAAGTGATTGAGCAAGCTGCACTTCTAGATGCAGAAGCGCAAGCGATCCAGCAGCTTGATCAAGATCCTGATCGTGCGGTCATTGTTCTCGCCCATGAAAACTGGCATCCGGGTATTCTTGGATTGATTTCCTCGCGTTTGAAAGAAAAATATAATCGCCCCGTGTTTTCGATCTCTCTTGAAGAAGATGGTGGCGGACATGGTTCAGGGCGCTCAATCTCGGGTGTTGACTTAGGCAGCGCTGTGCGTGCGGCGGTAGAAGCGGATGTACTCACTAATGGCGGCGGTCATGCTATGGCGGCGGGTATCACGGTTAAACCGCACGGTGTTAGACCTTTTGCAGATTTTATGACGGCGTATATTCGTGATGCTGTTGGGGCTGCCCGTCTTTATGCTGGCCTTGCGATTGACAGCGTAAGTACATCACAGGGTTTGAGTGTTTCGCTATTGGAAGAGCTCGACAAAGCGGGGCCTTATGGTGCTAATATGCCTGAACCAGTATTTGCCATAGCTGATCAACTTGTTGATGACGTTCGCATTGTGGGAATGCAACATGTTAAACTGCGGCTACGCGGCGGTGATGGCGGAATATTCAACGCAATGATTTTCCGTGCTGCGGATACGCTTTTTGGTCAAGAATTACTCCGCCGACAAGGCACACGGCTACATGTCGCAGGAACACTTTCAGTCGATCATTGGGGCAACATCCCGCGGGTGCAAATGCGCTTGATGGATGCGGCTAATGTATAATTTGTTGGGAAGCAGGTCCACCAGCCGCATTCATGAGCGCTAAAATGCGGCTCTTAATTGCAGGATGGGTTGCGAAAAGATCTGCAAAACCGTGACGCGGATTATCAAGACACATCTCCGTGATACCAGTTGGGACGCCTTCAATTTCACCCTTGCCGGCGATTTTTTTAAGAGCTGAAATCATTGCATCAGGGTCTTTCGTCAGTTCGACAGCCCCTGCATCGGCTTTCGCTGGCTTGCCGCAGGGCTGATGAAACGTGAATCCATGGCTCTTGATCCAATCCGTTATGCCGCGCACCGAATAACGAACACCGCACGTCTTCTGCACATGCGCCGCAATCTCCGAGGCCTTCACATACAGATGCGCATCAAGATGCAAACGCAATTCCGCCCTCTGTACCTCGTTCAAAAACCCTGACGATCCGCCATCCTCCGGCTTCAGTTTGCCAGAGGATGCGTAGTCCAGCAGATGCTGCCGGACACCTTCTTCCGTCAAAAACAATGCCTCGGCAATCTCACGTAAACTCCAGTCTTGATCGCGCAACAACACCGCCTTGATGCGATCCTTGACCCGGCCATCACGCTCTCGCTTATGCTGCTTCAGCAATCGCTCGCGGTCATCAGGGGGTAATAATGAGCCAGATATGCTGCACTCTTACACAAATCTGCATTAAAAAATTCTCAAGACTTCAGACGATAGGTGTATACCCCTCGTGAGTGAAGAGTTGGCGTTATCTTTTTATTAAGGTTGTTTTGATTCCAATTTGGTATGGGTACGCTTTTAGAACCAGACCAACGTCAGGAGCTTTTGAAACGCCACCGCACCGA